>JAKAOO010000154.1 GCA_021812165.1 Pseudomonadota bacterium
AGGTCTACCGGCTCGCCGATTTCGAAGGCCCCTCCTTTCCTGCGGCCGAGTTTTTCCCCGATTTCGATCCCGAGGTGGTGCGCGAAAACCGCGAGCTTCTGGGGCCCGATCTCATCGAGCCCGAAACCCTTATGCTGGTAATGAGCTTCCACAGCTTTGTCGTCAAAACCCCGCGCCACACGATCCTCATCGACACCTGCCTCGGCAACGACAAGGAGCGTCCGAGCCGGCCGCTCTGGCACCGCCTCAAGACCTCCTGGCTCACCGATCTCGGCAGCGTCGGAGTCCGGCCCGAGGATGTCGATTACGTGATGTGCACGCATCTTCATTGGGATCATGTCGGCTGGAATACGCGCCTCATCGACGGGAGCTGGGTTCCGACATTTCCGAAAGCGCGCTACATCATGGCGCGCCGCGAATTCGGCCATTGGCAGGACGTGCACCGCCGGGGCGAAGACACCCCGCACCGCCTCGCGTTCGAAGACAGCATTCTGCCGGTCGTGCGCACCGGGCAGGCGGCGCTCGTCGATGACGACTATGCGTTCGAAGACGGGTTCTGGTTCGAGAGCGCCCCGGGGCACACGCCGGGCAATGTCGTCATCCACGCCCGCTCGCGCGACGAGCGCGGCCTATTCGTCGGCGACGTCATCCACCACCCGATCCAGCTCATCCGGCCGGACTGGTCTTCTCGCGCCTGCAGCGATCTCGCCTTGTCACGCCGGACCCGCGAAAGGCTCGTCGAAGAGCATTGCGAGCTTCAAAGCCTCGTTCTGCCGGCGCATTTCCCGGCGCCTTCGGCCGGCCGCATCCGCCGCCACGGCCGCGCCTACCGCTTCGAGCAGTGAGCCCGCCGGCGGAGCCTTGACTGCTTGCAGAAGATCCGTCATTGCCTGGTAAAGCAATCTCGAAGCCCGTGGGTAACGGGCGCCCGAGGCGCTCATTGCAAGGTCAGAACGGCAGCTTGAGCCCGCCCGGCAGCGAGAGTCCCCCCGTCAGCTTTTGCATCTCTCCTTCGGCATGAGCCTGGACTTTCTGGCGCGCGTCGGTGAAGGCGGCCACGATCAAGTCTTCCAGAACCTCGATTTCCTGCGGGTCGGCGAGGCTTTTGTCGATCTTGACCTGCCGCAAGGTTCCTTTGCCGTTGAGCGTCACGCTCACAAGACCGCCGCCCGCATTCCCGGTCAGCTCGAAGCTTTCGAGCGAAGCCTCGAGCTCGGCCATCTTTTCCTGCATCGCCTGAGCCTGCTTCATCAGCTGGGCGAGATTCTTCATGCGCCTTCCCCTTCCCCATTCGCTTCTCCGCCCTCTTCGCCTTCGGCGAGCGGCGTCTCTCTCTCGGCCTCGACCTCCCGGAACCGCTCCCGGATCGCCAACATCGTCGCTCCCGGAAAAGTTTCGAAAACCGCCCGGACGAGAGGATGGGCCGCCACCTCGGCCTTCTCTTCGCGGCTTTGCCTCAGCTCCTCTTCCTTGAACGTCGGTGCCCCTTCGGCGTCTGTGATGGCGACCACCCAACGCTCTCCGGTCCACTCCCGCAAACGCTCTCCGAGGCGGTTCGCGAGGTTGTGCGGTGCCCCTTCGGCCGGGCGAAACTCGATCCGCCCCGGCTCGAAGTCAACGAGGTGAACGTAACGGGCGAGATGGACGCGCAGAAGGGGCTCGCGCTTCTCGTCACAGAGAGTGAGAACCTCGGCGAAGCTTTGCGGCACCCCGCGGGAAATGCCGGGGTCAAGCGCCGGCGCCTGGGCCTCCTCGGCGAAAGCGGGCTCGGCGGCGCCCTGGGAGCGCGCGCCGCCGATGCGCAGCGCGCCTCCCGCTTCCGCGGGAGTAGGCTTGGCGCGTGGTCCCAAGCTGTCGGCGGAGGACGGCCCCCCCAAGGACCCGCTCGCGCTTCCGGTGCGCAGCGAGGGACTCTTTTGGATCGCTTCGACGAGTTCCGCCGGGCTCGGCAGATCGGCTACATAAGAGAGGCGCACCAGGACCATTTCGGCGGCTTGCAACGGGGCGGGCGCGGTCTCGACTTCCTCCAATCCTCTGAGAAGCATCTGCCAGGCGCGGGCGAGCGCCGGTACTGCAAGCTTTTCGGCGAGAGGGCGGGCGCGCTGGCGCTCTTCCTCTGAATCGCTCTCGCCGGCTTCCGCCACAAGCTTCAGAACCGTTACCAAATGGCAGACCCGAAGCAGCTCCTGCAAAACCGAGAGAGGGTCGGCGCCCCCTTCGTAAAGCCGCCGCAGAAGGCCGAGCGCCGAGGCCGCTTCCCCCTTGAGCACGCTTTCGAAGAGATCGAAGACAAAGCTCCGATCGACGGCGCCCAGCATTTCGCGCACGGCCTTTTCGCTGACAGAGCCGCCCGAAAGGGCGATCGCCTGGTCGAGAAGCGAAAGCCCGTCGCGCACCGAGCCGTCGGCGGCGCGGGCGATCAGAGCGAGCGCGGCCGGTTCCGCCTCGACCCCTTCCTTCGCCGCGACGTTCGCGTAATGCCGTCGGAGGAGCTCGGCTGGAACCCGGCGCAAGGCAAAGCTCTGGCAGCGGGAGAGCACCGTCAAAGGCACCTTTTGCACTTCCGTCGTCGCAAAAAGGAATTTGACGTCGGGAGGCGGCTCTTCGAGCGTCTTCAACAGGGCGTTGAAGGCGTTTTTCGAGAGCATGTGCACTTCGTCGATGATGTAGATCTTGAAGCGCCCCGAAACCGGGCGATAGCGCACCCCTTCGGTCAGCTCGCGAATATCGTCGACCCCGGTGCGCGAGGCCGCGTCCATCTCGATCACATCGACGTGGCGATCCTCGCCGATGGCGCGGCATTGCGGGCAGATCCCGCACGGCTCGGGCGTCGGCCCTCCCTTTCCGTCGGGGCCGATGCAATTGAGCGCGCGGGCCAAGATGCGGGCCGTCGTCGTCTTTCCGACCCCGCGCACGCCCGTAAAGAGAAAGGCATGGGCGACGCGCCCGCTACGAATAGCGTTCTGAAGCGTCCTCACCATCGCCTCCTGCCCGATGAGACCGGCGAACGTGGCCGGCCGGTATTTGCGGGCGAGGACGCGGTATGGAATCTCTTCTGCGCTCATTCTCTCGTCGCGGATCGGGGTGGGAGACCGAACGGGCGACCCAGGCCAGGACTCGTTACGGCTGCTTCCTTCCGGACCTGACCGGGTTGGCGAGAGGCCTGTCCGCCGCCGATCTCCCGCCCTCACTATAACAGCTTCCGCTGCGCTCCGGGCAATCCCGGCAAACCGTCGGCCGCCGCTTGCTCACGCTCTCAGGCTGCGCGGATATCGGTCTGCGCAAAATCGTTGCCCCTGTAGAGAAGCGGGGCGTCGAGGAACATCAGGGCTCGCCCGAAAATTTATCGTAGAACGCCTTGTCGGCCGGCAGTCCCCCCGGTTGCGACAGCGATTTGAGCTGTTGCTGGATCGGCTTCAGCCGTTCGATCAGCGGCAGCGCCGCGCGCTCCCGCTTCAATTCATGCGCGACCGCCTCGCGGATCGTTGCGGTCAGGCCCTTGCCCTTGAGCTTCGCCAGGCGTCGCACGGCGCGGTCGATTGCCTCGTCCCGGGCGTGAAAAGCCATGCTGGAACTCCTCATATACACATCTAGATAATCTATCCAGACACTGTCGGCGCCCTCAAGCGCGGCCGTCTTGCCGCAGAGCCCACGGCTGTGCCACTTTTCGTGCATGCGTGCCGCCAATTTTTACGCCGCCCCCGGTTTCGAGCGCGCCGCTTTGAGGCGCCGCGACCCCGCATGGATCCGCGAGGCGCTCGCGCTCCCTTCGAGCCGTTTCATCCCCCTCTGGCGCAACCAGAACCTCGTCTTCGAAATCGACGGCGCGCCGCCTGCCGCGGCGGTGCTCCCGTGCCAAGGGCTCGGCTCCCAATTCGCGGCTGCGCTTTCGGCTCCCGAGGAAGCGCTCGGGCGGGGCGAAGTCGTCTTTCTCGGCATCGTCGAAGAGCGCGCCCATTTCGCGCTCGACCTCTCGGGCTTTGAAGCGCCTCTCGAAGCCTTGAAATCGCCGGCGCTCGGCGCCGCCGGGCTCGCGGCCGACAAACTCGCTTTTACCGATCTGCGGCGAGTGGGCGCTCTTCTCGAGCGCCGCCAAGGGGCGCTTCTCGCTTTCGCCCGGGCGATGCTTTTCTGGCACTCGCGCCATCGCTTTTGCGGCGTTTGCGGGAGCCCGACGAGGAGCGAGGAGGCGGGTCACGTGCGCCGCTGCACGGGATGCGAGGCGCTCCATTTTCCACGCACCGATCCCGCAGTGATCATGCTCGTGAGCCACGGAGACGAAGTGTTGTTGGCGCATCAGACGCATTTCCCTCGCGCCATGTATTCGACCCTCGCGGGCTTTGTCGAACCGGGGGAGAGCCTCGAAGACGCGGTCGCGCGCGAGGTCTTCGAGGAAACGGGGATCGAGGTCGAAAGTGTCCGCTATCACTCCTCGCAACCCTGGCCTTTCCCCGCCAACATCATGCTCGGCTTCTTGGCCGAGGCGCGCACCACCCGCATCACGATCGATGGAAACGAACTCGAAGACGCGCGCTGGTTTTCCCGCGATTGGCTCAAGACGCATTCCGACGACGACGTCTTTCGCCTGCCGCGGCGCGATTCGATTGCCCGCCGCCTCGTCGAGGACTGGCTTTCCGGCCGAATGGAGAGCTGAGCGCAGCCCCTCTACGCGGAGGGCTCCGGCCGCAGTTTGATGCGCGGCTCCTCGAAGAGAGGGATCAGGAAAGAGCCGAAAAAATTCCGGTTCCGAGCAACAGCAAAAGGTCGTTGAAGGTCAAGGTGAGAGCGTGGCGCTCGACGAGGCGGGCGACCGCCTCATCGACCTCATGATCCGCACCTGCAACGGCCGCCTGACCTGCGCCGAGACCCTGGGCCACCGCGAATTCGTCATGACGAAGCTCTACCCGAGCGCGTGAGCGACTTGGCGGTGGTTGAAGGTTTCGCTCCGGAGCGTCCACCCGAAGAGCCGAGGCGGCTTTCGGTCTTCTAAGCCGAACTTCTGCAGCTTTGGGATCGTAAATATTTGATTCGCCTTGGAGAAGGCGATTTGGAGCGGGGTGCTCTGCCTACGGTGCGATGACGATGCCGATGCCGAGCCTTTCGAAGGCGTGCTGCTGGAGAGGGGTGGGCTGCGCTCGCGTGACGACCGGCGGGGCGTCGCCGAAGCGGACGAGGTTGCGGGTCAAGGTCGCCACAATCAGATCGAGCGCGCGGTAGAGCTCCTCCTGGCCGACCGCGCCGAGATCGAGCACGGCGCCCAGCGAATGCGCCGCCTGCCGCGGGCATCAGGAGAGCGCCGCCGCCTTCTTCTCGTTGACGCAACGCAAAAGCTTCCAATAGCCGAAGAGGTTGCTCGGGCGCTGCTCGCGGATCGAAAGGCCGCTATCCCGCCGGAAGGCATCGAGCGGAAAATCGGGATGGAACCCGATATGGCGAGCAAGCGGGGCGAGGCGTCTTTCCATAAAGCGCAGGACGATATTTTCGCTCATGAAGTGGTTGACGACGACGATCGTCCCGCCCGCGATGCACACGCGCCGCATTTCGGCCGCGAAGCGGGCGGGGTTCGGCACCACCGAGGCGACATAGAGGGCGAGAACCGCGTCGAAGGCGTTGTCGGGAAATTCGAGGTTTTCGGCATCCATGACATGGAGCCCTTCGACATGGGCGAGGCTCAGTCGCGCCACTCGCCCCTTAGCCTTTGCCAGCATCTCGGCCGAGATGTCGATCCCGACGACGTGCGAATCCGGACGAAAATAGGGAAGCGACAGGCCGGTGCCGACCCCGACCTCAAGAATCCTCTGGCCCGGCCGATCGTTGGCGATGCGCACCGCCGCCTTGCGCCCGGGATGAAACACCGGTCCGAAAACGACGTCGTAGGAGCCCGAGAACAGGCGGTAGGTGCGGATCGTGTCTTGTAATTCCATCGTCTTACTCTCGCCACAGCCTGACGCCGCCTCCACAGCGGGACGTTCGAGACGCACCGGTTGAAGCGGCGAATGAGGCGTTTCACCCGTAGGCTACTGTTTTCGGCACAAACTCACAAGGCAAGAACGCTCCTCGCGGGCGACCACCTCGCCGCGAAGCGAAAATATTCGCGAAGCGGGTGCGAGGCGGCGCTCTCGACCGGATGCGAGACCCCTCTTCGAAACCCCGTTCAGAGGAGTTCGATGCGGTCCGCTTCGAGCCCTTTGCGGCCGTCCACCACCTCGGCTCTGACCCTCTGTCCGGGGCCGAGAACAGAGACGCCGCTGCGCCGCAGCGCCGTGACATGGACAAAGACGTCCTTGCCGCCGCCGTCGGGTGAAATAAAGCCGTAGCCTTTTCCGGCCTCAAACCATTTGACGGCGCCCTCGATGGTGGTCGTAGGGCGGTCGAGGCGGTGCTCACCGCCGGGATCGCCCCCTCCGACGGGCGAAGAGACCGCCGTGCTGGCATCGATGTTCAGCACGTTGGTCACGAGCGGGCCTTTGGCTCCGGTGCTGACCTCGCACGTTATGAGGGCGCCTTCAGGGACGCCCTCATAACCGGCGCGTCGCAGAATCGCCATCGGCAAAAAGGCGTCCTGCGAGCCATCGGCGAGCGTAACAAAGCCGAAGCCCTTGCTAGGGTTGAACCATTTGACCTTGGCCTCGACGCGGCGGCCTGGGGGAGTGGGTTCGCGCGAGAAACCGGGGCGGCGATCGTACATAGGTCCTCTTGACAACAAAAACAGGTGCGGCGAGCGCGGGAAAGGAAACCATAACTCAAATCTTATCGGTTGCGCTAGCACTGACTTTGCGCTACCCGCATCGCTCTTTTTGCCGCCTTCGCCCTGGCCGAACTAGGCGTCGAGGGAGACCACGCTCTTGGCGATGTCGCGGAATTCGCCCCGGCTCAACATCTTCTTGTTTTTGAGCGAGTAGGCTTTGACGGCCGCCGTGATCTTGAGCGCATCCTCCTCAGAGACCTGCATGCCGAGCTGCTCCAGCCACAGATTGACCGAATCGATGCCGCTGCCCTTACCCATGACCACTTCAGCCGGCGGCTGGCCGACGGCGCTCCAGCGGATCGGAAACAGCTCCGTTGCGTTTCTCTCGCCGCAGTTCTTGAACCAGCTGGCGATGATGCCGGATTCGATCTGGTAGAGAGAGCTGCCGACGATCGACTTGTTGGTGGGCACCACCACCCCCGTCAGGCGTTGCACCAGGTTGGCGAGCGCCGTCAGCTTTGTCGTGTCGATGCCGACATCGACGCCGTACATGGTTTTGAGCGCCATCACGACGTCTTCCATCGGCGTGTTGCCGGAGCGCTCGCCGACGCCGAGCACGGTCGTGTGCATGACCTCGACGCCTTCGGAGAGCGCCATGATGGTGTTGGCGACGCCCAAACCGAAGTCCTGGTGGAAGTGCGCTTCGAGCCGCGTCTTGATCCGCTTCTGCACCTCCCGCACGAAGTAGCGCATGGCGTGCGGAGAGACGACGCCGAAGGTGTCGACAAGGGCGAGCGCGTCCATGTGCCCTTCTTTGGCGACGCGATCGATGAGGTCGATCACCCATTTGAGTTCGGCGCGCGAAAAATCGATCGGGAAGAACACGACCTCGAGGCCGTTCTCGTGCGCGTACCGAGTGGCCTCGATCGAGGTCTCGATCGCCTTTTCCATCGGCCAGCGATAGGCGATATCGACGAGGTGCTTACTCGAAGGGATCTCCATCACGACCCCGTTGACGCCGGTGTCGATGGCGCGCTTCACATCGTCCTTCATGCAGCGCGCGAACGAGAAGATCTGGGGCCCGAGATTGCGCCTGACGATCTCCTTGATGGCCTCGTTATCGGCGGGAGAGACGACCGGCATTCCGGCCTCGATGCGGTGCACGCCCGCTTCCGCCAGCGCCTCGGCGATGCGGATCTTCTCGTCCTTCGTAAGGATGACGCCCGTCTGCTGCTCACCGTCACGCAAGGTCACGTCGTGGATCTTGATGTTCTTCGAAAAGTTGAATTCCTTGGTGACCTCCGGCGCGTAGTTCCATTCGCTGACGAACCAATCGTCCGTTTTCCAGGGGTGATCGGCCATTCTCTGCTCCTCTTTTTCGTCGGTTTCCGGGAAGGCTCTTCGCGAACGCCGTTGCCGCCATCGTTCCCATGATTTGCGCCGGGGGTAAAGAGTCCTCGCGCGAGCGAGGCGCAAATTGACACCTCGCGAGAGTGCTTGCAGAGTGTCTTCCCGAAAGCCCCTTGCGGGGCGCGCGCAACCTCCTCGAAGGGCGGGTGTGCGCGTTAAAAGAGGAAAGCGGAGGCTCCGATGGCAAACGACGCAACAACGACGGCATCCCTACCAACGGCCATGAAGCTCGCCTATGCGAGCGCTGCGACCGCCCCTCTCGTGCGCGGCCGGCGCGGCTTCATGGAGTACCGGGAGCTCGGCGTCACAGACGCCAGCGCCGGCTGGATGCGGGCGCAGGTCGGAAAGGTCAAGACCGGCATGACCGAGCCGACGGGATGGCACTACCATCTCTGTGAAGGCCAGTTCGTCTATGCGTTGAAGGGCTGGGTGACGCTCGAATTCGAGGATGGCAAGGTGCTCGATTGCCGCGCGGGCGACTCGGTGTTCATCCCGGGCGGGATGCGTCACAACGAGACGCGAACCTCGGACGATTTCGAATATCTCGAAATTTCGGTACCCGCCGATATGGGAACCGTCCCCTGCGATCGGCCGCCAAAGCGCGGCTGAACGCGCGCCTTCAGCGCTTCGAGTACTGCGGACGGCGGCGCGCCTTGTGCCGGCCGTATTTCTTGCGTTCGACGACCCGGCTGTCGCGCGTGAGCATTCCCTCTCTTTTGAGGATCGGGCGCAGCGCCGGCTCGTAATAGGTGAGCGCGCGGGCGATCCCGTGGCGAACGGCGCCCGCCTGGCCCGAAAGCCCGCCTCCTTTGACGGTGCACCAGACGTCG
>JAKAOO010000155.1 GCA_021812165.1 Pseudomonadota bacterium
GATCCCGGAAAGAAGGCTCCCGCGGACCTGCCGCCGCAGGTCACCCCGCCGCCTCCCGCGGTGCTCTTTCCGATGCCGCCAAAGGAAGCCGAGCGTTGATGCTGCGTGAGGGTGTCGGGCACGCGATCTTCGGGCATTGCCTATAACCTTGCGCGGGTGCTCTTGAGGTCTCATCTCTGAGCGTGTTGGAAATTCGGCGGCAATGGGTTGGAATTGGACAAGCCGGTTCGGTGTTGGTTCGCGGGAGATCCGGCGAACGCGGCGGCGTTCGGTCAATAACGGAGGATGAGCAAATGACCCTCGGTAATCTCGTTGCACGGACAAGTCGAGGCGTCGTCCTCGGGGCGGCAGTCTTCGCGGCTGTCGGGCTGGTGTCGATGCCGCGGCCGGCGCATGCCATCGGGCCGGGAGCAGCGGTTGGTCTCGGCCTCGGCGCGTTCGCGCTGGGATCGGCGCTCGGCGCCGCGCCCTACTATAATCCCTATTACAATCCCTACGGATATTACGGGCCTCCTCCGGCATATTATTATGGCCCGCGACGTTACTATTATCCACGGCGCAGGTGCTGGAGCCCCTACTATCATCGCTACTACCCGTGCTGAGCGTGCACTTCCCGACTGCCTGAGCGCGAGCGGGTAACGCCGAGAGGCGGCGCCCGCCGCGCTTCGTGCGCGCCGGGCCGGCGCATGGAGTACCGTGACCGCGGTCCTCTCGCAAAAAGCGCGGCAGTGGTGTATGCTGTCTCCCTAAATCTCTTCGCGATCGGGCGGAGGGGGACAGGGACAAGGCGATGAGGAACATGCTGGCCGTGGTCGGCGACGGCAATGCCGGCCCGGTTCTCGAAGCGGCCCTGCTGGCGGCGCGAAGGTTCGACAGCCATATCGTCGGGCTTCATGCTCTCACGACCGAATATGCCGTCGTCTTTGGCGGCGAGATGGGGTTTTCAATTTCCTCGGAGGTCGACCGCACGCTCGAACATGAAGGCTACGATCGGCGCGACGAGGCGCGGCGGCTCTTCCACGCATATATGGGAAGCCATGGCGTGCCGGTGGCGCCGGATGCGCCGAAAGCGGGCGGGCCTTCGGCCTCCTGGCGCGAAGAGGACGGGCGGCAGAACGCCGTCGTCGGCGTGATCGGCCGCGTCTTCGACCTCATTATTGTCGAGCAGCCGGAAAAGCTCGCCTCCATCTCCGAGGCGACCCTCGAGGACGCGCTTTTCGAAAGCGGCCGTCCGGTGCTGATGGTGCCGAAACTCGTTCCTCAAAGCCTGGGCGATGTCGTGGCCATCGCGTGGAACGGCAGCACCGAGACGGCGCTGACGGTGGCACTCGCCATGCCGCTTCTCAAAAAGGCGCGGCAGGTCGTCATCATCGGCTGTGCCCCGGCTTTGATGCCCGAGCCCGGACCTTCGGGCGCCGAACTCGCGCTTTCTCTCGAACGTCACGGCGTCGCCGTCAGCCTGCGCGAAGCGAGCGGCAGGGCGCGGGCGCAAGGCGAGTCGTTCCTTCGGGAAAGCGAAGCGGCGGGCGCCGATCTCCTCCTCAAAGGAGCCTACACGCAAAGCCGCATCCGCCAGATGATCTTTGGCGGAGCGACCCGCGAAATCATGATGGCCTCGCACATCCCGGTGTTGATGGCCCGCTGAGGGCGCGCCGAAGAAAAAGGCTATCGCGGTTCGGGCGCCGCGCGATAGCTTGGCGTTCCCGGGCTTGGCGTTCCCGGGCGGATTTCCTCGGCGAATACAGGGAAAAGATTGCGATGCGTTTGTTCCTGGCCGTCCTTTTCGTGGTCCTCTTTGCGCGGCCCGCTTTTGCCGATTTCGCCGCCGCCAAGGCCGCGTTGAAGCAACGCGACTACCAGGCGGCCTTCGCCGCGTGCAAAGCCGAGGCCGAGAGCGGGGACGCGCATTGCCAAAACCTTCTCGGCTTCCTCTACGCGGAAGGGCGCGGGATCCATAGGGATCCGGCGCGCGCGGTTCGGCTCTTCGAGCGCGCCGCCGCGCAAGGATTCGCGCCCGCGCAAGACAATCTCGGGCGCGCCTACGAGATCGGCCTGGGGGTCCCCAAGAACCCGGCGAAAGCCGCGCAGTGGTACGAAAAGGCGGTGGCGCAGAAGAATCCGCAGGCCGAAAACCATCTCGCGATCCTTTATGTCGAAGGCGAGGGGGTTCCGCGCGACCCGCATCGGGCGGCGGATCTCCTTCGCCGCGCCGCGCTCTCCGGCTTTCCTCCGGCAGAGCTCAACCTTGGCCTCGTCCTTGAGAAGGGTCGGATCCTGCCGCGCGACCCGCGCGCCGCCTATATCTGGTTCTCGATTGCCGCAAAGTCTGCTTCGGCCCCCGCTTTGCGCCAGCGCGCCGAGGCGGCGGCTCGCGGCGTTGCTCGGGGAATTTCACCTGAAGCGCGCGCGAGCGCACTCAGCCGCGCCCTCAAATGGCATCCCGGAGCGGGCGACCCCACCCGCTGACGAGTGCCCTCTCATTCACCGGGAGGGTCATTGCGAGGAGCCCACGGGTCCGCGCTTCGCGCGGCCCGAAGATGAACTCCGCGAGGAAGCAATCTCCGAGAGATTCAGCTCCTACGGCATGAGATTGCTTCCCCCCGGAACGCCCGCCAGGGCGGCCGTCCGGGGGTCGCAATGACGGGGCCGGTTCATGTTTCCAAGTAGGCGAAGGGATCACTTCGTGCCAAAGAGGCGATCGCCGGCGTCGCCGACACCGGGGAGGATATAGCCTCTCTCGTCGAGGCAGCGATCGACCGCGGCGGCGACGATCGAGACTTCGGGAAAGAGGTCTTGAACCTGCGCGAGCCCTTCGGGAGCCGCGACAAGGCAGACGAACTTGATGCTTTTCGCCTTCAACTCGACGAGACGCGAGATCGCGGCGACCGCCGAGTTGCCGGTCGCGAGCAGCGGATCGACGAGGATCGCGTCGCGCTCCGCGACATCCTCCGGCAGCTTCAGATAGTATTCGACGGCCTGCAGGGTCTTGGGATCGCGATAGATGCCGATGTGCCCGACGCGCGCCGACGGCAAGAGATCGAGCATGCCGTCGAGGATGCCGTTGCCGGCGCGCAGGATCGAGACGAGGCAGAGCTTTTTGCCGGCGAGGACCGGGAAAGAACCGTGTTCGAGCGGCGTTTCGACGTTTATCTTTTCGAGAGGCAAGTCGCGCGTCGCCTCGTAGGCGAGAAGAAGGCTCGTCTCCCGCAAAAGGCGGCGGAACTCGGCCGTCGGCGTTTCGCGGTCGCGCATCAGAGTGAGTTTGTGTTGCACGAGCGGGTGCTGGACGACCGAGAGGCGCCCCGGGTAAGGGTTCATCAGGCTCTCCTCAGAAAGTGATGCCGTCGGGAAGGATCATAAGCGGCGGCCGGCCCTCTCTTCGCCTCTCGACGGCGATTTCCCGTCCCGCCGCCCAGCTTCCGCCTTCGAGCACCTTCGCGAGCGGCAGCTCGCGGGCGGTTTTCCCCAGCCGGGCGCGGACGCCCTCGGCGAGGCGGTCGAGGAGCGCGACGGTGAGCGCGCGCCATTCTACGACGGGCTCGCTTGTGATTTCGAGAGGGCGATCGAGGAGCCCCGGATCGTAAGGCTCGATAACACCGCAATCGATAAAAAGCCCGCCGTTGCGGTATTCGGCAAGGCCGGTCAAAGCGTCGAGGCCGACGATCCGGAAGCCCGCGGCCTCGAGCGGCTCGACGAGCGAATAGGCGAGCCATTGCAGAATCTTGTGAAAAGGCACGAGGCCATCCCCCGGCACCGCGGGGTGGCGGCCGAAATCGCCGGGCGGAAGACCGGCGATGCGAGGCCAGATCGGCGACAGTGCAGAAAGAAGCGTGTCGAGGATTTCGCTTGCCGAGAGCCCCTCGCGGCGCGGCAGCCAATGGTCGTAGAGATTGCCGAGTCGAGGGGTACCCCGCGAAGTAATCCTTCGCGGGGATCCCGGCGGTGTGCCGAAAAAGACCGGATCGGCGGTCTCTCCGAGCCGGCGGAGCAGCCGAAGGCGGCCTTCGAAACCGGCGAGGGGATTGTCGCTTCGATGCTGGAAAGCGCGGGCGAGCCGGTCGGCCTCGAGCGCCCTGAGCGCCGCGGCGTCGGCGCGCCACGGGTTTCTCGGGTCGGCGGAAAAAAGGCCCTTTTCCATGGCTCTGAGACTCGCGACCGCAAGACCCTCGGAGCGCGCAAAAACGGCTCCGCTCTCGTCCTCGCGATAGCGCCAGGAGGGACCGGCTCCCGCGTCGCACAGCACCGAGAGAAGGGCGAGCTCGATGCGCGAGCGGGCGGCCTCGTCGCGCTCGGCGCCGCGAGCGACCAGGCGCGCGCGATCGACGCCGCCGGCGCCGAAGTGCCGCCAGCGGCTGTGGAGCGGAATTTCGAGATCGGGATAGCGCCTCCTCGTCACGGCGAGGACGCGCCGCACCGCCGCTTCGAGCCGTTCGAGCCTCAGGCGGAAATGCGGCGTCTCGCCGCGAGAGGCGGCTTCGAAGATGAGGAATGAGCGCCGGCGAACCTCGCAGGCGCCGGGAAGCGCAGCGCCGTCCTCCCGCTCACTCGCCGAGGGCACGGCCCTTCGACGGGCTCAGCACGATGCCCTTCACAATCGCAAGATCCTCGGAGGCTGGCGCAGGGTGGAAATATCCGGCCGCCTTTTTCGCGGCGATCTCGATCATCGCGTCGGCCGGGACGAGATGGTCGGGGATCGCGACCTGCTCGATGACCGCGATGCCTTCTCTTTCGAGCGCCTCGCGCTTCTCTTTCGACATCGACACCCAGCGGTCGATTCGGGAAATCCCAAGCCAGTGAAAGACATCGGGCATCAGTTCCTGGAAGCGCATATCGGGCACCCCGGCGACGCATTCGGTGCGCGCAAAATAGGTGTCGGGACGGTCGCCTCCCTGTTGCCGCTTGCGCGCGTTGTAAACGAGGAATTTCGTGACCTCGCCGAGCGCGCGGCCCTCCTTGCGGTTGTAGACGACGAGCCCCAAGCCCCCTTGCTGCGCGGTCTCGACCGCGACGGCGATCCCGTGCACCAGATACGGCCGGCAGGTGCAGATATCCGAGCCGAAGACGTCGGAACCGTTGCATTCGTCGTGGACACGGCAGGAGAGGATCGTGCCGGCAGCCTGCAACCGCTCGACCTCGCCGAAGAAATAAAGCGTCATGCCGCCGATCGGCGGGAGGAAGACTTCGAGATCGGGCCGTGTGACGAGCTCCGGAAACATCCCTCCCGTCTCTTCGAACAAGGTGCGCCGCAGAAGAGGCTCGGCAATGCCAAAACGCGCGGCAAGGCCGGGCAGGTGCCAGACGGGGTCGATCGCCGCCTTGGTGACGCGGATGTCGCCATCGGCGAGGAGAACCCGGCCGTCGGCGCACAGCCGCCCCTCGGCGAGGAGTGCGCGGATTTCGGGAAGACCGATCCGCGCCTTGGTGACGGCGATGGTCGGACGAACATCGACGCCCCTACGGATCTCATCGGCAAACACTTCGCCGACGAGATGGCCCCAGGGATCGAGGGAAACGATTTTTCGCGGGTCTGCCCACTGCGCAGAAGGCAGGATTCGGACGGCGGGCGCGGTGTCGGTCAGATCCGGCCGGTGGTCGCGGGAGAGCGCGCGGGTGGCGACCGCGAGCGCGCGGTAGATCGCATAGCTCCCGGAATAGGAGCCGATCGCGTTGCGGTGCTGCGGCAGGGCGGGGCTCGCCACGACCGGCCCGCGCAACTCGGCGCGCGCCGCGCCCCAATTGAGCGGGATCGCCGGGGCGCCGGCATTCCCCGGATGGGAAGTGAGCCGGATATGCCGCGGTATCGAAGGGGTCATCTCGCTTGCCACGAGGAAAAATGGAAAGGAATAAGGTAGGGATGCGCCGGGAAGCGCGCAATGGACGGTCGAAGCCCGCAAATGGGACCTCCCGCGATGGGTGACTTGATGGGTGACTTGCAGTCGCCGCGAACGAACGGGTAAATGGCGTCTCATCTTTCTCGGCTCATTGGCATGCACGACGGCTCGATCCCGCTTCCCTTGGATCCGCGCAAATTCCAGGATCCCCTGCTCACGGCGAAAGGCGAGAGGCGCGCCTGGGTCGGTCTCGAAGCGCTCGAGACGCTGTGGTTCAACACCGGCACCTTGTGCAATCTCACCTGCGAGCACTGCTACATCGAATCTTCGCCCCGGAACGATCGCCTTTCCTATCTCTCCACGGCCGAAGTCGTCGCCTATCTCGACGAGATCGAAAGAGAAGGCTTGCCGACCCGTCTCATCGGCTTCACCGGAGGCGAGCCCTTCATGAACCCGCAGATCATGGCGATGCTCGAAGGATCGCTCGCCCGCGGTTTCGGGGCGCTCGTCCTCACCAACGCGATGAAGCCGATGGCACAGCGGAAAGCGGCGCTCTTGGGGCTCAGAGAGCGCTGGGGCGACCATCTGACGATCCGCGTTTCGCTCGACCATTACGGGCGCGAGGTGCACGAAAGGGAGCGCGGCCAGAAGACCTGGCAGACGACGATCGACGGCCTTTTATGGCTTCAAGAGAAGGGCTTTTCCTTGGCGGTCGCGACGCGGCGGCTTTCGGGCGAAGAGGAGCCGGCGATCCGCCGCGGCTTCGCGCGCCTCTTTCAAGAGCTCGACATTGCTCTCGACGCCGAAGATCCGCTCTCTCTCGTCGTCTTTCCGGAGATGGACGCCCGGGTCGATGTTCCCGAGATCACCGAGGCTTGCTGGGGCATACTCGGCAAATCGCCGAAAAGCGTCATGTGCGCAAGCTCGCGCATGGTCGTCAAACGGAAAGGGGCGCCGCGACCCGTAGTCCTCGCCTGCACCCTCATCCCTTACGAGCCCGCTTTCGAACTCGGGGAAACCCTCGCCGAAGCAAGCCGCGCCGTCCCGCTCAACCACCCGCACTGCGCCAAGTTTTGCGTATTGGGCGGCGGTTCCTGCGCCCGCGCCGGCTAGTGGTGAGAATCTGACGATTGGTACCGCGGCGGCTCCCGCCGAGATTGCTTCCCCCCGGAACGCCCGCAGGGCGGTCGTCCGGGGGTCGCAATGACATCGTAAGTCACTGTCATTGCGAGGAGCGAAGCGACGAAGCAATCCCGACACGGCAGGCGACAACGGCTCCATCCGTGTGATTCTTACCACTAGTTGCTTACCGGCGGGAGACGGCTATTCCGGCACGGTAGGCAGAGCGGAACGAATGTCGGTGTGGATGAAATCGTCGCCCTTGAAGAGGAGAGCGTGGCCGATCGCCACCGCCAGGGCGTAAGCGAAGCAGTCGCCGATATTGAGCCCGGCGCGATGGCGGTCGCGACCGAAACGGCGGAATGCCTCGATTGCGATATCGGCTTGTTGAGGCGTGACCGCGGCGACTTCGAAGCCGCCTTCGCGGAGAAGAAGTTCGAGATCGCCGCGGCCGCCCTCGCCCTTGCGGCCTTCGACGACAAACGAAAGCTCGACCCGGGTCACCGCGGATATGAGGCGCACCGGCGCATCGCCGAGCGCGCGCGCAAAGCGCTCCGCATCCGGTTCGCCAAAGAGGATCGCGACGAGGGCGGAGGTATCGACGACCATTCAGCGCCATGAGCCCGTTTCGTCGTAGCCGACGATCTCGTCCGGGCTGCGGGTGTCGAGATCCGGCAGCGCGGCACAATGCTGCCCGATCTCCAGCAGCCGCTCGCCGACCCCGGCGCAGACGCCACGCCGCAGCCGCTCGCGTTCCAGCCGCTCAGCGAGCGCCTTGCGCACGGCCTGCGTCAAGCTCTCGCCGGTCAGTGCCGCTACCTCGCGAGCGAGGCGGTCGGTCTCCTTGTCTTTGAGGCTCAACGCCATGATGGCTCTCGTATATAATTTTGGCCCAAGTATAGACAAGGCGCTTTCCTTCTGTCGAGGCCGGCTGATCCGATCTTCGCCACCGGCTCCGGCGCGCGGAGGCCCAGAGGCCCGCGCGCCGAGGAGGCTCAGGCGGCGTCGCGCAGGCGCCAGATGGCGCGATGGGCGATGCGGGCGATCGGCCGCTCGCCTTCGGCGAAGACGATCACGTCGAGATCGACGAAACGGTGGCCTTTCCTCTCGTAGTTGGTGGTGACGAGGGCGCCGGCCGACACCGCGTCGCCAATCCGGGCAACGCCCAGATGCTGCACCTCGCTTCCGACATGCATCCACGGCGAGAGGACGAGGTTGTGCGTTATCGCCGAGTTGGCGGCGCGCAGGACGACGCCGGGGTGGAGAAGACCCTCGCCCATGTAGATCGGGTTCTCCTCGCGCAGCTCTTTGAGCGCTTCGGCGAGGAACTCGGAGGTCACGCGAAGGGGGTTGATCGTGAACCGCGTTCCGGTGGCGAGCCTTGCCTCGTCGGCGAGCGGGCGGACGGCGGGAGGCGCCGGCGCGCCAGCGAAAAGGCGAGGCGGAGAGGGCGCTTTCGAGGAAAGCGACGCGGTGCCCTCGGCGCAGAGTTCGCCGCGGGCCTCGGCTCGCAGATCGAGGCCTTGCGCGCTTTCGGACGCCATGACGGTGACGATTTCGCCGTCGTAGACGGGTTTCAAGAACCGGCAGCTCGCGGCGCCGCGTTCGAGCCAAGCCCGCCCCCAAAGAAGGACGGGGTGATGGGTCATATAGGCGTAGACATCGACCCCGGGAACGACCCCGCCTTTGAAGCCGAAGCGGCGCGCGACCCCCTCGTCGTGGATCTTGTTCTCGCTCTCTCTTGCGGTGTTGTAGGCCTCGATGCGATAGGAGGCGAGCGGCGAGCGGCTCATGACTCTACCTTCGAAGGGCGGGATCGGACCCGAGACTTGCACCCGGTTCCCCTCTCCGCAACACTTTCCTTTCCGCATCCCGGGACAAGATCGAGGTGACGACGATGAGCGCTCTTCCCGAATATGC
>JAKAOO010000156.1 GCA_021812165.1 Pseudomonadota bacterium
GACGAGATCCGGGAAGCCCACCATCGCCTCATGAAGATGGTGCACCCCGATCTGGGTGGCTCCGACTATCTCGCAACCAAAATCAACCGCGCGCGCGACGTGCTTCTGCGCCGGCACTGAGCGCGGCGATCTTGTCGTAGAGAGCGAGGCGCAGGCGCTTCTGGACGAGGCTCGCCGTCTTGTGGGCGAGGAAGGTTCGCTGGTGTTCCAAAAAGCCGCGCAAGGCTACCGCCGCCGCAACTCCGGCGGCCGGAGCGGGAAGCGCCGAGAAAGAAGCCCCGGCAAACACGCGCGCCAAGAGAATGCCGAGGATCACGAAACGGGAGATGCCGACGGCGGAAGCGAAGAGGCCAAGCAGAATCGCAAAAAAAATCCTCCCGCGCACCTCGCGCGTCATCCGCCACAATCGGCGGTCGAAAAACATGTCTCCGCCCGGCTAGATTGCGCCGGACGCCGCCCGCGGGCTATCTGCCTGGCTCCGCTGCCGAGAGCAGCCTATGGCCAGAGCGCGCCCCATTCCGCCCGCGGGCCGGCCACGCCCAACATCACCATGCCCACCCCTTTTTGCAGAACTTGACGCACACAACTTCACCGGGAGCGGTTTTAGCCCCTCGATTATCGGGCAGCAAGCCTTCTGCCTTTCTCGACGTAAGGTAGGGAATCGAGCGCCAGCTTTGCCGGCGATCGTTTGCGACCCTGCCGCAAAGCCGCGATAATCGGGCGAGCGAAAAATTGCGGCGAAGGAGAAAAGAGATGCATCGCGTCCTGATGACGGGCGCGGCCGGAGGAATCGGCCGCGCTTTGCGCGAAACTCTCCGAGGCGTCTATCCGGTTCTGCGCCTTTCCGATCGCGTCCCGCTCGCCCCGGCGCGCGATGGCGAGGAGGTCGATGTGACCGAACTTGCGGATATGGGGGCGGTGAGGCGGATGGTCGAAGGGGTCGACGCCATCATCCATCTGGGCGGCGTTTCGGCGGAAAACACCTGGGAGAGCATTCTCCAGTCGAACATCGTCGGCATCTTTAATCTCTTCGAGGCGGCGCGCGAGGCGGGAGTAAGGCGGATCGTCTTTGCCACCTCGAACCACGCCGTCGGCTTTTATCCGCGAAAAGAGAGGATCGATCACCGCGTGGTGCCGCGCCCGGACAGCCGCTATGGCGTCAGCAAGGCCTTCGGCGAGGCGCTCGGAAGCCTTTATTCGGACAAGCACGGGATCGGCGTTTTCTTGATCCGCATCGGCAATTTCGGCGAGAAGCCGATCGACAAGCGCCGCCTTTCGATCTGGATCTCCCCGCGCGACCTCGGAGAGCTCATCCGCATCGGCATCGAGCACCCCGATATCCGCTACGAGATCGTCTATGGCGTTTCAGGGAACGCCCGCTCGTGGTACGACAATGCGAACGCCCATCGCCTTGGCTACCGGCCGCAGGACGATTCCGAGCCTTACGCCGAAGCGGTATTGGCGGCCGAAGCGGGAGCGCCGCAAGACGCAATCGCCGAATACTACCAGGGCGGCACCTTCTGCGCGGCCGAATACACGGCGAAGACGCGGCGAGATTAGGGGGAGCGCCGGGAGCGTCGGGCCGGTTACCCGCAGCTTCCTCGGACACCACTCGGCAGGGCGTTGCCATCACCCGCCATCGACCCGCGCTCCGATAGCGGCTATTGTCGCGGCGCGGCCTGCAAGGGAGGAGGGGATGCAGCAAAGCAGCGAACGGATTTTGACGACCCATGTCGGGAGCCTACCGCGGCCGCCCGATCTCCTCGAAATGATCGAGGCCAAGGAAGAAGGCCGGCCATTCGATCCCGAGCGCTATCGCGCACGGGTCAAGAGTGCGGTCAAGGAAGTCGTCGAAAAACAAGCGGCGGCAGGGATCGACATCCTCGCCGACGGCGAGATGGGCCGGGTCGGGTTCATTCCCTATGTCAACGAGCGGCTTTCCGGCATCGAGCCGAGGCCGGCGGGCGAGCGCGAAAACCAGTGGCGGCGCTCGCGCGAGTACCAGGCTTTTCCCGAATATTACCAATGGGCCTCGATGCAGCCCGGGATGGCCGGAAAGGCGCCGGCGGTCGCATGGGTGTGCACCGGCCCCGTCGCCTATCGCGGAGAGGAAGCGCTCAAACGAGACATCGACACTCTCAAGGCGGCGCTTTCGGGCGTCCCTCACGTCGAGGCCTTCATGCCGGCGGTGTCGCCGACACAGATCGCCAACTGGAACAAAAACGAATACTACAGGCGTCAGGACGAATACCGCCTCGCCATCGCCGAAGCGCTGCGCGAAGAATATCGGCGGATCGTCGGCGCAGGTCTCCTCCTCCAGATCGACGATCCGCAGCTCGCGAGCCGGTATGTGCTGCGCCCCGATCTCGATCTCGACGAGTGCCGCAGGAGGGCGGCGCAGAGCGTTGAGCTTCTCAATCACGCGCTCGAAGGGATCCCGCCCGAGCGCATTCGCTACCACACCTGCTACAGCATCAATGTCGGGCCCCGGGTGCACGACCTCGAACTCAAGCACATCGTCGACATCATGCTTCGCGTCAACGCGGGCGCCTATTCCTTCGAAGCCGCCAATCCCCGCCACGAGCACGAATGGCGGGTCTGGGAAAGCGCCAGGCTGCCGGAGGGGAAGCTCCTCATTCCCGGGCTCATCGCCCATTCTTCCAATCTCGTCGAGCACCCCGAGCTCGTCGCAGAGCGCATCCTTCGTTTTGCCGGCGTCGTCGGCCGGGAGAATGTGATTGCCGGCGCCGATTGCGGCTTTGCGAGTTCCGCCACGACCTCAGAGGTTCATCCTTCGGTCGTCTGGGCAAAGTTCGCCGCGCTCGCCGAAGGGGCGCGCCTCGCAACCAAGGCATTGTGGTGAGGGGGAAATGAAATTCGGCTATTTCACGCTCTCCGACAATCATTACGAGGATAATCCGCGCACCGCCAACGAGCTCATTGCCGATATCCTCGACGAGGCGGTTTATGCCGAAGAGGTCGGTCTTCATTCCGCCTGGATCGGCGAGCATCATTTCAGCACTTTGGGCGTCCTCTCCTGCCCCGATCTCGTTCTCGCGCAAGTGGCGGCCAGAACGCGGTGCTTGCGCCTCGCGCCGGCCGTCACGGTACTGCCCCTTCATCATCCGATCCGCGTCGCGGAGAGTTGGGCGAGCCTTGACCTCCTCTCGGGAGGCCGCGTCGATTTCGCCGCCGGCCGCGGTTACGACCGGCGCGAATACGGGCCTTTCCGGGTCTCGTTCGAGGACAACCAGGCAATTTTCGGCGAAGGGCTGGAGGTGGTGCGACGCCTCTGGGCGAGCGAGGGCCAAGTTTCGCACCACGGCCGTTTCCACTCTTTCGACGAGGTCTCGATTACGCCGAAGCCGGTGCAGCGACCGATCCCCACTTACGTCGCCTCTTTCTCGGCGCCTTCGGTCGCGCTTGCGGGGCGTCTCGGTTGCGGGCTCGTCGTCGCGCCTTTTGCGGCGGCAATGACCTTTGGCGGCTTGCGCGCAGTCGCGGAGCGTTATGGCGACGAGGCGGCCCGGCACGGAAACCGCCCCTTCGGGCTCAAATGCAGCTATTTCATCCACTTCGCCGACAACAAGGCCGGGGAAGACGCGGCTCGGGCGCGCCAGATCCGCTATTACAAGGAATGCGTTATTCCCGCCTTTCCGAGCGACCCCGAGACGACGCCCGCGAGCTATCGCTATTTCATCGAGATCGTCGATCGCCTCCATAAAGTGCGGCCGGAAGACTTGACCGAGAACTCGGTCCTGATCGGCTCGCCGCAGCGGATCATCGAGGTGCTGAAAAAGGTCGAGGCGGCAGGCTTCGGCGAGGTCATCCTTTATTTCAATGTCGGCCTCAAGCCGCACGCCCAGGTAAAGGACGAGATGGCGCGCTTTGCCGCCGAAGTCGCGCCGGCCTTCCGGTGACCCGTTTTTTCGAAGAGGCGCAAGAGCGGACGGCGGAGCTCAGATCGAAGATCGCCGAGCTCCCGTTCCTCAGCGAACTCTGCGCCGGCACGTTGAGCCGCGAGCGCTTTCAGGGGTACATCATCCAGGACGCTCTCTATCTCGGAGAATTCTCGCGCGCGCTTGCGCTTGCGGCGGCGAAGGCTCCCGACCCCGCGACGGTCGAGGTCTTTGCCGGCTCGGCTTTGGGAGCGGTCGCAGTAGAGCGCGCGCTTCACGAACGCTATCTTGCGGAATTCGGCATTGGCGGGAAAGCGCTTCACGATGCTGAAAGCTCCCCCGATTGCCTCGCCTATACGAGCTTTCTCCTCGCGACGGCTTATGGCGATCCCTTTGCCGTGGTCGTCGCGGCGCTGTTGCCGTGCTTTTCGATCTATTGGGACGTCGGCTCTTCGATCAAGCGGCAAGCGCAGCCGCAAAACCCGTATCGGGCGTGGATCGACACCTATGCCGATCCGCGCTTCGGCAACTCGGTCGAGAGGGTGATCGCGATCGCCGACCGCGAGGCTGCGGGCCAGCCCGCATTGCGCGAGCGGATGCTCGGCGCCTTCACGCAGGCGGCGCGGTACGAGTGGCTCTTTTGGGACGGCGCCTATTGGCGGCGCGGCTGGCCCGCCGATTTCTGATCCGTCCTCTCGACCGGCGTCAGGAAGGGCGGGAGGGAAAATCGGGAAGAGCGGCGATTTCCTCCTCGCCGCAGCCGCTCTCGGCGAGGAATAGGGCGGTGTGTTCGCCGAGTTCCGGGACGGAAGGCTGAACTTCCGCCGGCGTCGCCGACAATCGGAAGGGCGGGTTGAGCGCCAAGAAGCTGCCGGCTGTGTCCTTCACCTCGCCAAAAGCGCGGCGGTGGAGGATCTGCGGGTCCTTCATCGCCTCCTTGACCGTGCGATAGGGCGATGAGGGAACGCCGTAGCGATCGAAGATCTTTTGCACTTCGGCGCTCGGCCGTTCCTTCGACCACAACTCCAACTCGTCGATCAGCTCGCCCCAATGGGCGCGGCGGTCGTCAAACCGGGCAAAGCGCGGGTCCGAAAGCCATTGCAGGTTCCCGCAAGCGGCGGCGAGGCTCTGAAAGCTCTTCTCGCTGGCGATCGAGAGGTTCAGATAGCCGTCCCTGGTGGCGATCGGGCCGAAGATCGGCCGGCTCGGCGGCACCACCGCGAACTGCGCGTTCTGGATCTCGCTCAGGGTGAGAGAGAGCATGGCCTCCAGCATCGAGACGTCGATCAGCTGCCCTTCGCCGGTCCGCTCCCGGTGATGGAGAGCGGCCAAGATCGCCCCGAAAGCATAGGTGCCGGAAAGCACGTCGGCGATGTAGATCCCGCAGTAATCCGGCCGGCGCGAGCCGCCCTGATAGCCGAGATGGGCGAGGTCATAGCCCGAGGCGGCGTGGATCGAGGGCGCATACGCCGGAAGTTCCGCCGACGGCCCGCTTTGCCCATAGCCCGAGATCGCGCAATAGATGATCCTTGGCTGCACGGCCTTCAGAGCCTCGTAATCGAGGCCGAAGCGGCGCATGACGCCGGGGCGGAAGTTCTCGACAACGACATCGGCCGTCGCGACGAGCCTTTTCGCGGCTTCGACCCCACACGGCGTTTTGAGATCGAGAACGACGCTCCTTTTCCCGGCGTTGAGTTGCCCGAACGAGGTCGAGGCGCCGTCGCGCCGCGGCGGCCGCGCGCGCATCATCTCGCCTTCGGGCGGCTCCACTTTGATGACGAGGGCGCCCAGATCCGCGAGAAGCCGGGTGCAATGCGGCCCCGCGATCGTCGTCGTAAAATCGATCACGCGAAGGTCTTCGAGAGCGCGAGCCATGAATCTTCCTCCCTGCGCGAGAAGAAAGACGCGCGGCGGCGATGTCAAGCGGGGAGCTTTGCCTAAGGCCAAGCCGACGCTATCCGCCGCCGCGGCTCTCCGCTACAGTCTTCGGGAATCCGAGCGGAGGTGAGGCGGTCATGATCGATGCGGCGATTGTCGGGATTGGGCGTTGGGGCAGGAATCTCGTGAATTCGGTCGCGGGGAAAAGCGGGAAGCTGCGCTTTACCATGGGCGTCAGCCGCGAGCCCGCGCGGCACCGCGAGTTTGCCGAAACCCATGGGATGAAGATGGTCGAATCCCTCGCGGAGGCGCTCGCAGACAAGAGCGTCGCCGCGATCGTCCTTGCGACCCCGCATTCGCAGCACGCCGACGAAATCGTCGCCACGGCGCAGGCGGGAAAGGCCGTCTTTTGCGAGAAGCCGCTGACGCTCACGAAAAGCGAAGCGGCGCGCGCGATCGACGCCTGCGCGAAGGCCGGCATCGTCTTGGCCGTCGGCCACGACAAGCGCTTCTTTCCTTCGATGCAGGAGCTCTTCCGTATCGTCGGAACGGGCGAGCTCGACCCGATCCTTCATCTCGAAGGCCATTTCAGCAACGAGCTGACGGGAGCGCCCGCCTCCCCTTGGCGCTATACGCGCGAGGAGGCGCCGGCGGGCGGCCTCACGCAAACCGGCATCCACATTCTCGATTCCTTCATCCATCTCGGCGGGCCGGTGCGCCGGCTCGCGGCGCAAGTGCTCGCGCACCAGCCGCCTCCCGACGCCCATGACAGCCTTTCCGTGATGCTCGAATTTTCGAGCGGCATCTCGGGGCTTTTGGCCGCCGTTCGCTCGACCCCGCTGCATTGGCGGGTGCGCGTCTTCGGGCGCCGCGGCTGGGCCGAAGCGCAGGGACAGAACGACATCGTGGTGTGCCGGAGCGGGCGAGGGCCCGAATGCGTGAGCCTGCCGCCCGCCGATTCGGTGCGCGCCAACCTCGAAGCCTTTGCCGACGCCGTCGAAGGCCGCGCGCCCTATCCGAACACGCCGCAGGAAATGCTCGCCACCGTCGCCGCTTTCGAGACGATCGTGAAGGCGGTCGAAAGCCGCCGTTACGAAGCGGTTCCATAGCGCACTGCTGAAAAACGACGCCTTGTCGTCATTCCGGCCGGAGCGAAGCGGAGAGCCGGAATCCATGAACACCGGCGCCGCAAATCGAGGGCTTGGCCGGAGTTCATGGGTTCCGGACCCGGCCCTCCCTCAACGCCGCAACGCTCCCTTCGACCGGCGCAGGAATGCGTCCTTCCAGATCTGGTGGGTCCAGGCGCCGACCGGCCTCCTGGTGATGACCGGGTGCGATTTCAACGAAAGGAGAAGCGCCACATTGCGCTCGTAGGCCACGGGATCGAGATAGCCGAGGCTCGGCCCGGCGCCTCCGATGAGCCGGCCGACTTCGCGCAGCATCCGCTCTTGGTGCCGGCGGGAGCTTCGCGCGAGCGGCACCATCCTCATCGCCTCGCTCGGATGGCGAAGCGCGAAACGCCAGCCCTCGAACGAAGCGCGCAGAAAGCGCGCAAGGCGCTCGCGCAGCACGCCGTCTTCGAGCCTTGGCTCCAAGGCGTAGAGGCCGTCTTCGAGCGTCGCCACGCCTTCCTTCTGATAGCGGAAGACGACGAGCTGGCGCGGCGAAAGGCCGGCGTCGATCACCTGCCAATATTCATTGTAGCTCATCGCCGAGATGCAGTCGGCCTTGCGATGGAGGAGAAGGTCGACGCCCGCGCCCTGGCGCAGAACTCTCACATCCGGGTGCGCGCCCTTCGTCGCAAAGCCGAGCTTCGCCATAAAGGCGAGAAAGGGATATTCGTTTCCGGCAAACCACACACCGACCCTCTTGCCTTTGAGGTCGGCGGGACGGGAGACGCCGCTCGATCGCCGGCAGACGAGTTCGAGGCCCGAGCGCTCGAAGATCTGGGCGATGTTGACGAGCGCGATCCCATGTTCACGCGCCGCGAGTGCCGCCGGCAGCCAATCGACCGCGACATCGGCGCGTCCTGCGGCGAGAACGTTTGCGGGGTCGATCCGCGGCCCGCCCGGCTTGATCGTGACGAGAAGCTCCCGGCGCCGGTAATATCCCTTCTTCTCCGCGACGTAATAGCCGGCAAACTCCGCCTGCGGCCGCCAGTTGAGCTGCAGAACGACATGGTCCTCGGCATGAGCGGGGGCGGCGAGGAGGAGCGACGGCAAGAGAAGCGCCGCCCCCAGAGCCGTTCCACGCCTCTTTCGGCTTGCGCGCTCGCAACGCATCGGCCTTACTCTGCCAGGAAAGAGCGGCGAGAGGAACGATGACGACACGCGTGCTTCGAGGCGGGCGCCTCATCGACGGCGCCGGCAGAGGGCCTGTCGGCGAAGCCGCGATCGCCATGAGGGGCGGCGAGATTGTCAGGAACCGGCTCGAACCATCCTCCCCCTTGGAGCGCTCTCGATGAAGTTCGGGATACACAACCCGTCCTGGTTCTATGGACCCGATCCGGCCGAGGCTTTCGAGGGAGTGAAGGCGAAAGCCGAGTGGGCCGAGAATCATGGCTTCGTCTGGTTCTCGGTGATGGATCATCTGATCCAGATTTCAGGCGTCGGCGCGCCCGACGAACCCTTCTTCGAGGGCTGGACCGTCCTCTCGGCGCTCGCTGCCGCGACAAGCCGCATCCGTCTCGCGACGCTCGCCACCGCGGTCGGATACCGCAATCCCGCGCATCTCGCAAAGATCGCCGCGAGCGTCGATCTGATCAGCCGGGGACGGCTGACGCTCGGCATCGGCGCCGGCTGGTTCGAGACCGAGTACCGGCAATACGGCTGGGAATTTCCGGCGCGGCCCGCGATACGCATTCGGCAGATGGAGGAGGCGGTCCGGCTCATCCTCACGATGTGGAGAGAGCCGCGAGCG
>JAKAOO010000157.1 GCA_021812165.1 Pseudomonadota bacterium
TCCCGGGCGACGCCGCGCTCCCGATTTACCGCGCCTTGAGGCCGACAGCGGAGCTCTTGCCGTTCCGGCCCTTCTCCACTTCGTAGCTGATCTTTTGACCCTCGTTGAGATAGCCGATGCCCGATCGTTCCACGGCTGAAATATGGACAAAGACGTCGGCAGAGCCGTCATCGGGCTGGATAAACCCATAGCCCTTCTGGGTGTTGAACCACTTCACGGTACCCGTAGCCATCGTGCGCCTTTCAAGAAAAACTGGCCGGCGCGGGTATTCCCGTGTCGGGTCGTTTGTTTGGAGTGCGGAAGGCGGTTGGGGGCCCTTTCGAGTAACGAAAGGCGAGCCCAACCAGAGCCGACTGCACTCACATGGTGAGACGAAGGCCGTTTTGCAAGGAAGCACCCGCCGTCAACCGATTTCTTGCCGTCGAGGATTCGTCGGCCGTAAGTCTGGTAAGGGGCGATTGTGTTGAAAAAGTCCCTATCCGGCCCCCTCACAGCCGATTTTGGGTTTTCCAAGGAATACGGTGGTCACGATTTCAATAGCTTAGGGACGGCGGTCGGGGTACAAAGCCGTCAGATAAGTGCCGAAGACTGCGACAATCGACTTTTTCCACGGTATCGGGCAAAAGCCGGGTGTCGCCACTGAATGACCGAGCGCCTTCTCGCGTTCAAAGGGCCCCTCGCCTATCAATCAGGCGCTGTCTCTTGCCTTCTTTGCAGCAGTGTTCCGGCGCGGCCGCGCGCTGCCGCCGCTGACCGCCCGCGCAAGATCGGTGCCGATGCGCTCGAGCGTGGCGTAGCGGGGAGGGGAGTGGCGCGCCCGAGAGGAGTCGAACCCCCAACCCCCAGATCCGTAGTCTGGTGCTCTATCCAATTGAGCTACGGGCGCATGTCGGCCGCGGAACGGCCTGCGGCGGGCGAGAACTACCCCACCCCGCCGTCTGAGGCAAGACCCTCCGACAAGCGGTAGTGTCTCAGTTTGAATGTAACAGTCCTTGGCGCGGGTGTCGCGCCGCGCGCTCCGATCCCATATGCTTACCGGAGAGCAAGCGAGGGAAGGAGCATGCCCCGAGGCCCAAAAGGCGAGAAGCGCCCTGCCGACGTGATCGGTATGAGCGTCAAAGTCATGCGGATCGCGACCGGCGAGGAAGAAGAACGCTTGGAGCCCGAAGCAGGAATCGATATTCCTCTGACCCCCACAGAGATGGGTAAGCGAGGCGGTCGCGCAAGAGCAAAAAAGCTCAGTCAGGAACAACGCACAGCTATCGCTCGGCAGGCCGCACACAAGCGGTGGGGACGAAAATAGGTGGGAAAAACCCACCAATTTAACCTGTCAACTTGACAGGTCTGGAAAGCCTCCCTAGATTGATAGCCCATGGTCGCGAAAGTCGTGCCCATCGGGCAGCCAAAGTTGAAGCCGCCGCCGACCCTCGCGGAGTGGGTCGAGCGGGTGCACGAGATGGCGAAGGATACCGAGAAGATCGGTTTCCTTCATCCCCATTTGCAGGAACGGATGGCGCAACGGGGCAAGACGATGCGAGACATTTTGGAGACAGTGCGCAAGGGAGAGGGTTCGTCCGGGCCGACTTTAGACCAGTACGGCGATTGGCGCATACGGATGAGAAGATTTGTTGCTGGGCGCCGAGTACAAGTCATCGTTGCCGTGCGCGAAAAAGATTTCTCCGTTGTGACAGTAATCTGATGGAGGGAATAAGAGGTCAACATCGGAGGGAGCCATGACAGAGCAGATCTACCACTATACAGAAAGCGGGCTTGATAACGTCTATCTCGCCAACGGCTATGAATTCGTCGAGGCTCCTGGGGGGAGAACGGTCAAGATCACCGATATCGATGGCCTCCACGAGGCTATTGGCAGGACGTTGATCACCGACAAGAAGAACCTGTCCGGAAGGGAAATCAAGTTCTTGCGTCATGAAATGCTGATGTCGCAAGCGGTCCTCGCTAAGCTTCTGGAGGTCGGAGAGCAGACGATACACCGTTGGGAAAAGGGGAAATCGGAAGTCCCGAAACCAGCCGAAGCGCTTATCCGGCTGCTATATCGCGAGCACATCAAGGACAAGAGCGTGTCGGGCATCCGGCGCAACCTTCAGCGGATTGCTGACCTTGAGAATGCGCTCGATCGCAACAGGATAAGCCTGCGACAGTCGAATAAAGGCTGGCAACCGGCCACGCTACGGGACGCGGCATAGATTTGGCGGCAGCGAGGGGTGACGAATTCGCGCAACGGTATGTGAACTTTTTTCTTGACGTTAAGCATATAAGTTCTCATAATCGGGGCATGAACAAATTGCCCCTCGCCAAACGCGCCCAGATCCTCACCCTCCTCTGTGAAGGCATGTCGATGCGGTCGATCGAGCGGACGGTCGGCTCCTCGATTAACACCGTGGATAAGCTCTTGCGCGACGCCGGCGAGGCGGCGCTTGCCTACCATGACGAAGCGGTTCGCGGTGTGAAGGCCCGACGCGTTCAATGTGACGAGATTTGGAGCTTCGTCGCCGTCAAGCAGAAGAACGTCGCGATGAGCAAGCGCGCCGGAGATCCGACGATCGGAGATTGCTGGACCTGGACGGCGATCGACGCCGACAACAAGCTCCTCGTCTCATATCTGGTCGGCGGACGCGACGCCGAGTTCGCCTTGATGCTCATGGACGATCTGCGCGGCCGGCTGGCGAACCGGGTTCAGCTAACGACGGACGGACACGGCGCCTATCTTCAAGCCGTCGAAGAAGCCTTCGGAGCGGATATCGACTACAGCGTTCTCATCAAGCTCTACGGTGCGCCGCCAGCCTCGCCGGAAGCGGCGCGGCGCTACAGCCCCACGGAATGCGTCGGGACGCGCAAGGACAAGATCGCCGGCAACCCTGATCCGAGGCACGTCAGCACATCCTACGTTGAGCGCCAGAACCTCACCATGCGGATGAGCATGCGGCGGTTCACCCGCCTCACAAACGCCTTCTCGAAGAAGCTCGAAAATCACGCGCACATGGTTGCGCTCTACGCGCTCTGGTATAATTTCGTCCGCATTCACAAAACGTTGCGGACTTCGCCGGCGATGGCGGCCGGGATCGAAACGCGACTATGGTCGATGGAAGATGTGGTTCGGCTGATAGAGGAGCACGCCGAGCGCCGAGCGCCGCGCCTTGCTGATAGGCTAGTTGGGTAACTGCTATCCCGGCGGGGGAACCAAGGATTCGACGTGGCCGCCAGCACGCTCCACATCTTTTGTTGCCGAATCGACGGCATCGGCGAAAGATGCGGCATCGCGATCAAAATCCAGGTAGAGGCTGCCGCCGATCACTGCGGCGAGCGCATCGTCGCAACCGGCATTAAAGAGACGATCCTCATAATTGCTGGTTATGTCGATTCCGGACACCTGCAACGTGAACGTGTGGCTCATGGCTTGCTCCCATAATGGGCGCAGTTGTCCACCCTTCGGCGAATTTGGCGCGCATGTGCGAACGGGTCTTTCGGCGTTGACCACACCGAGAGAATGCAATCCCCGGGTCGTCCGCCCGGGCAGAACAATCTACCCCAAGCGTGCCCGTTGGATGGCTGGCACCGCCACCCTCTGCTCTCGGCGTAGCTCACAACAGCCTCAATGTCCCTGTCGGGATGAACCGACCGCGCCATCCTCGTCCGCAATTGTTAAAAATCAACAACGGCCGCACGCCTACCGTTCCGTTGGGCAAAGCTTGCGCTCGGATGCCCCATCAGTCAAGCTGTTACATTCAAACTGAGACACTACCTTCCCCTTCCCGCCCTTGACGCCGGCCTTCTTAAGGGTTACGTGCACCCCCGACGGCGGGTGTAGCTCAGCTGGTTAGAGCGCCAGATTGTGGATCTGGATGTCGTCGGTTCGAATCCGATCACTCGCCCCAGAATTTCAGATAACCAGAAGAGACGCCGCCGAGAGGGAAGCCTAGTTTCGATCTTTGGATTCCATTTTGGCGGCCACGTCGAGGACGTGTGGACCGCCGAGGGTCGGCCCGGCACGGCGGGCTAAGAATAGCGGCGGGCCTCTATTAGACGGATCAAATCGGCGACCCGGAAGCGCGTCCTGCGGCCTTTGCCCGCGGATGAGGGGAGACGTCCTTCGTTTTCTTGGCCCGCCCTCATCGCACCGAACTGCGCCCCGTGCAACTGGCTTTCGATTTAGCGTCGTTCGACTGCACCAATCGCCGTGAGCCGCGAGGCCTGGCGCAGGATCGCCAGCGATGACGCGGGAAAGAAGCATCTGAAGATCGCGATAGCTGCGCCGCTGACGAGGCATCCTGCGATGGTGTCGATGAGGTAATGGCCACCCATCGGCGGCGTCGCGGCGATCATCGCCACGTTGAGCGGGATCAGGAAGAGCGCGAGCCACCATTTCCTGGCGGCAATCCAGATGAAGATGACGCCCATCGCCGCGTGGAAGGACGGAAAGGTGACAAGCTCGGCAATGTCGTGGAGAGAGAGGAGGCGGAGGTTGCCTTGACGCGCGCGGAGCAGAGCGAGGATGTGGCCATCGCCCATCACGCCCGGCTTGCCGAGCGCCGGAAGGAATAAGAACAGGGCGAGCGTGAGCAGCGAAGCAATCATGCTCACGAGAAGCAGGTCGGGGGCGAGTTCGCGATCCGCCGAAAAGACAGACGCCACTATGACAGCCATGGGCTGCAAGGTGAGCGAAGCATACGAAACGAAAAGTAGTAGCCGGAGCGCCGGCCGTGCTTCGATCCAGCTATCGAAGGCGCGCCAGTGGAAGTCGAGCGCGTGATCGGCGGCGCGCAGCAGCGGGTCGGCTAGCGGCAGGTCGGCGCTAGCGCAGAAGTAGCTGAGCAACGACGCGCCGACGCAGAAGACAAAAAAGAGCACGTAGAGCTGAAGGAACGGCGCTAGCCGCGAGCAGACCCACTCCGTCGTCGAAACGCGACGACCCGCGACGGCCAACGCCCAAATACTGGACATGGCGGCGATGCCATAGAGCCACCCAAGGTCGTCGCCGCGCCAAGCGAACCCTCTCGCCGTGAACAGCGCGAAATCAACGACCCAGATCGAGCCGACGATCGCCCAAGCAGCCAGAAGCTTACGCACAGCGGAGGTTCCACTAAAACGCTCGTTTTTTTAGACGCGCTCACGTAACGCGTCAAGAATTTCATGCGCTCTTGCGGCTTCCAAAGGCCAGTGTTGCGGGGCGACAGCCCCGCCCTCGCCCGCCCGATGAAGGAGCGCGGTCGTCGCTGGCGTGCGTTCGTCCTCGAAGCACCAACTCAACGCTACTGAGCGATCGATGACGACGCTCGCGGCCGCCCCTCGTTGACGAGGTCCTTGATCTTCAGCCCACCAAGCTTGACACCTTTGCTCATCTCAAGGGTTCCGGCGACCGCTCGGCGAGCCTTCTCCCGGTCGAAACCCGGCTCGGCTGGAATAAGCCGAGTGAACCGCGCCGGGTTTACCGGAGGTTCCAATCCTTGAGAGGATGGAGCGATGGAGAAGCAGAAATCATCGGTTCGGTGCGCGCCTGAGGTCCGCGAGCGGGCGGTGCGGATGGTGCTGGAGCACGCGGGCGATCCAACACCAAATTGACCAAATTTTACTTGACTACGCGGACGCCCGGCGCCGCGCCACGCTTCCTCTCTGAGCACGCCGCCGCGACAGCGGCGCCATCTCCCGCTCTTCGCCCCCTTTGCGCGTGGCGCCGATCGCCCGGGCGAAATAAGGCCACCTTCCAAAGAGCTATAACATTTTTGTTGCATCGGGTCAGGGCGCGGGCCATATTCCTATCCGTGAACGCCCGTGAGCTAAGGCGCTGGCTGAAAAAGCAAGGATGCGCCTTTGAGAGCCACAAAGGTGGCAGTGGTCATATCACTGTGTTGCGCGATGGTCGGAGATCTCAGATCCCGATGCATGGTAGAAACAAGGAACTCGGCACCGGGCTTGTGAACAAAATCAAAAAAGATCTCGGCTTAGAGTAAAGGAGGCGAGCGTGGAATTTCCGGTTTTTCTCACTCCCGACGACAACGGAACGTTTCTCGTTACGTGCCCCGATCTACCCGAGGTAACAACTTTCGGCGAGGGCGAAGAGGATGCCTTGCTTCGCGCGGTCGATGCGATCGAAGAGGCGCTTGCGGCGCGGGTTAATCATCGTGAGGATGTCCCGGCGCCGTCCCTCGCCAAGGGGCGCCGCGTCGCGATATTGCCCGCTCTGATCGCCGCGAAGGTGGAGCTTTATCGCACGGCGCGGGCGGAAAGGATCACGAAGGCCGAGTTGGGGCGCCGACTGGGCTGGCACGGCCCGCAAATCGATCGCCTTTTTGATCTACGCTACTCGTCGAAATTCGAGCAGATCGATCGCGCGTTCCGGGTGATGGGGAAGTGCCTCGAAGTCAGCGTTCGCCCCGCTCAGTCGGGATATCGCGGTCCTAACCGCGATGCGCCCGCGCCGCGGCGAAGAGAAGCCATCGTTGGGGCCTGTTAGGCCGCCTGGATCTCCACGTTGGCACCGAGCGTCGGCCTGCGTTGCCGCTGACTACCGTTGCCGGGACCGCCCCGCCCCTTTTCGCTTTCGAAAGCCGTGAATGCTTGGCGACGCCGTCGCCCCTTCAATAAAGCCGCGTTCTGTAGCTCTCTTCGGTCAGCCGTTCGGATTCCTCGAGCGAGAGGCCGGCGATCTGGTCGGCGAGGATGCGGCCCATCGAGGGGAAAGCGCCGCGCGGGACGTGCTTTTCCGGGTTCCAGAGATCGGACCGGATCCCAGCTTTCCCGCAATGGAAATAAACTTCTTCGATGGCGACGAGAATGCCGGCTTTGGGCGCCTTGCCGTTGACGGTCGAGGGTTCGAGAAGCGCCCTGTCGATGGTGACCCCGGCGCGGCCGTTGACGCGCAAACTCTCGTTCACTCCGGGAACGAGGAAGAGGATGCCGATCCCGGGTGAGGAAAGAAGATTGCCGAGCGTATCGGTGCGGTTGTTGCCGAGACGGTCGGGGATCAAAAGCGTCGCATCGTCGAGCACCCGCACAAAGCCCGGCGCGTCCCCTTTGGGTGAGGCGTCGCAGCGCCCGCTCGGGTCGGTCGAGGCGAGCACGATAAAGGGCGAGAGCGCGATAAAGGCCTTCGCGTGTTTGTCGAGGCGCCGCATCTCCTTTTTGACCGAGCGCTCGTTCGGAGGCCCGTAGAGTTCGCGCAGCCGCTCGCGGTCTTCGATCCCGTCCACTTCTTCTCCTCCCTCGGAGATGGCTCGCACACTATGCACGAGGTGCGGCGAAAGCAAAAGAGAGATAGCCGATAGCCTTTTCGGCAAAGTATTACTTTCCGCTGCGGCAAGTTTCCGGGCGAGGAGAGAGGCGGGTGGCGGAGCACAGAAGCGCCGGGCGATTTCTCGCGACGTGCGAGGAAATCGCGGGCGGCCACCGCGCGCGCCTTGAAATCGATAATCGCGAAAAGGAGAACAGCCTCGGCCCGCGCGCTCTGCGCCTGCAAAAGGCGCTGCTGCGCGAGTGGGAAGAGAGGCTCTTGGGCGAGGCGATACGCCCCGGCATTGATGTCCTCGCCGCGGCTTACGACAGCGGGGAGCCGAAGCAAATGGCGAGCGCGAGGCTCTCTCTGCTACAAGAGCGGCGATGAAGGGAAAGCATCGCGCGCGACCCGGACACCTCGCCGAGGGCGAGGAGGCGCGGCCGCACTATCTCGGCCATCGCCAGCGCCTGCGCGAGAGGCTCATCGCGGGAGGCGCAGAAAATCTGCCCGACTACGAGCTTCTCGAGGTCCTCCTTTTCGCGCACAATCCGCGCGGCGACGTGAAGCCGTTGTCGAAGGCGCTGATCGAGCAGTTCGGCGGCTTGCCGGAGGTTTTGAGCGCCGACAGCGAAGCTCTCGCCGACGCCGGCCTCGGAGCGGCCGCGATTGCGGCGATCAAATCCGTGCGCGAGGCGGCGCTGAGGCTCATGCGGGCGGAGTTGCGCCAGCGCGAGGTGCTCGGCTCCTGGGACAAGCTCATCGAATATTGCAACGCCGAGATCGCCTGGGGCCAGGTCGAGGAGTTCCACCTCCTCTTTCTCGACCGCAAAAACGTTCTCATCAAGCACGAGAGGCAACAGAAGGGGACGGTCGACCACACGCCCGTCTACCCGCGCGAGGTCATTAAGCGCGCGCTCTCACTCAACGCCTCGGCCTTGATCCTCGTCCACAACCACCCCTCGGGCGACGCCACCCCTTCCAAAGCCGACATCGCCGTCACCCGCGAGATCGCGCGCGCGGCCGCGGCGGTCAACATCACCCTTCACGACCACGTCATCATCGGCCGCGGCGGGCATACGAGCCTCAAGGATCTCGGGCTTCTCTGAGGGCCGGCGACGAAAGCCTCAGTCGCTTTTGCTCGCGAGATTGAGATGACGTTCGATCCGGCGCAATCTCAGGTCGAGATCGTGGATGCGCCGCGCGGGACCGAGCACCGTATAGCGGCCTCCGGGCTTCCACACGCCGGTCTCTTTGGCGACCAGCTCCCCAAGACACGCATCGATCCGCCAGAACCGGTCGGGTCCCGCGGGCACCTGGCGCACCGCCTCGATCATCTTCTGCCGCAACGCCTCGAAATCGGGGTCCTTGCCGCTCATTGGGGGTTCGCTCCTCAATGCTC
>JAKAOO010000158.1 GCA_021812165.1 Pseudomonadota bacterium
TGCTGTCATGGGGCCGACGCGCTGCCGCCGTTTCTCGCCGGGAGCGACATCCTCGTCGTGCTGTTGCCTCTGACCCCTGAGACCCGTGGTCTTCTCGGCCGGGATCTTCTTTATCGGCTGCCGCGCGGGGCAAAACTCGTGAGCTGCGGCCGCGGCCCCACGATCGTCGAGGAGGATCTCGTCGAGGCGCTCAATTCCGGTCAGATCGCCGAAGCGACGCTCGACGTGTTCGCCACCGAGCCCTTGCCCGCGGATCACCCTTTCTGGGGGATGGAGCAGGTTCTCATGACGCCGCATGTCGCTTCCTTCGCGATCCCCGAGATCGCCGCCCGCGATGTCGTCGAAAATATCCGCCGGCTCCATGCCGGAGAACCGCTCCTCCACCTCGTCGAGCGCGACCGCGGCTATTGATCGGGGACCCCTTCAAGCCCGACGAGGCGGGCGCTTTCGCTCCAAAGCCGCCGGGCGAGATCCTCCTCGCGTCCCGCGGGGTCGGGTTCCGCAACCCTGCGGCCGACGACATAGGCGCCGTGGAAAGGGGAGGGATCCGCGAGCGTGGCGAGAAAGAGCGTCGTTTCCGCCCCCTTTTCGGGACTCAGCATAAAGGGTCTCGCGAGCCGCCAGCCGAAGCCGACGAGCCCGCCGCGGTCGGCGATCCCGGTCGCGACCACTCCCGGATGAAGCGCGACGGCTGTGACCCCGCTTCCTTCGAGCCTTCGGGCGAGTTCCCGGGTGAAGAGAATGTTGCAGAGCTTCGAGCGGCCGTAAGCCCTGAGCATGCTCCATTCGCTCGGCGCGTTGAGGGTGGAAAGATCGAGGCGGGTGCGGCGATGCGCCTCTGAGGCGACGGTGATGATGCGTGAGGGGGCCGAGGCCCGGATCCGCTCGAGCAGGAGATTGGTCAACAGAAACGGCGCCAAGTGATTGACGGCCAGCGTGAGTTCATAGCCTTCCTCCGACAGTCGGAAGCGCTCGGACATGGTTCCCGCATTGTTGATGAGAAGCGTTATTTGCGGATGCGCGGACAATAGCTCGTCCGCAAGACGGCGCACTTCCGAGAGGCTCGAAAAATCGGCGAGAGCCGTCTTCACCCGCTCGCTTTTCGTTCGCTCCTCGACAAAGCGCCGGGCGGCGGAGGTGCGCCGCGCGTCGCGGCCCACCATGACGACGTCCATCCCTCTTTGGGCAAGGCCGAGCGCGGTATGGAGGCCGATCCCTCCGCTCGCCCCGGTGACGATCGCGGTCTCTTCCGCCACTTAGAGATCCTCCGCCCGCTTCCTTTCGCCTCAGATTTCGTCGAGCCCCAGAGACCAGCGCCGGCAGATCTGATGGGCGATCGCGATCGGTCCGGGAAGCGAAGGGCGAGCTCCATCCTCTTCTCCAGCCGCGGCGCGCGCGACCATCTCGCGAATTTCCTCGCGCTCAAACCAGCGCGCATCGGCAAGCTCTTCTCCGTCGATCGCGATTTCTTCCGAGGTCGCCTCGGCGAGGAAACCCACCATCAGATTCGACGGGAACGGCCAAGGCTGCGAAGCGAGATAGCGCACCCTGCCGATATGGATCCCCGCCTCTTCGAAAACCTCGCGACGCACCGCCTCTTCGAGCGTCTCCCCAGGCTCCATAAAACCCGCAAGACAGGAAAAGCGGTTGCCGGCGCGGCGCCGATTGCGCCCCAAAAGGCAGCGTTCGCCTTTCGTCGCCAGCATGATTACGACCGGGTCGAGACGCGGGAAGTGGTCGGCGCCGCAGTTTGCGCAGTGGCGCTTCCAGCCGCCTGAGGCAGGAAGGGTTGGCGCGCCGCAGGACGCGCAGAAGCGATGGCGCCGATGCCAGTCGATGAGCGCGCGCGCCGCGCCGAGGATCGCCGCTTCTTGAGCGGGAAGAAGCGGCGCCAGGGCACGAACGTCGGCAAGATCGCTCGGCGCTCGTTCACCGGTGGCGTCGAGAGCGAAATAGGCGCGCCTCCCGCGGATCCCTAGGAAGATGAGGGTAGCGCCCGCATCGATCAGCGACCGCCAAAGCGAGACCCTTTGCCAATCGAGCGCCGCCGTCTCTCTCAGGGGCGGTTTCAAGTCGACGAGCGGAAGCAAGCGCGTCTCGGGGTCCGCCAACCGCGAGGCGATCCAGGCGGAGTCCCGCCGGCGCCCAAAGGAACGATCGAGCGGGTTTCCTGCAAAGCAGTAGATTTCTTCCATGCTGGCGCCGTTCGTTTCCTCTGAGAAAGCTGGGCTATCGCGTGGCGACCGGCAAGGCAAGAGGGTGTTTCGTTTTGGCAGCGCGGGAAACATCCCAGGCCCCGTTTGATCCCGGTCAAGGCGGCCGACGAGCGGCACGGGTAGAGAAGCCTCGCTTAATGAAGGCGAGCGGCTTCTCCTCAGCGAAAGGGAGGCAGCATGCGCATCACTGCGGCCGTCGCGCGAACGCCGCGCGAACCCTTCACCATCGAGTCTCTCCAACTCGAGGCGCCGAGAGCGGACGAGGTTCTCGTTCGGGTCAGCGCCGTCGGGATGGGCCGTGCGGATCTTCTCGCCCGCGACGGGCATCTGCCGGTGCCGCTTCCCGCGGTGCTCGGACGCGAGGCCGCGGGCGTCGTCGACAAAGTGGGGGCGGGCGTCAGAGGGCTTGACCGTGGCGACCGCGTGGTTTTGACCTTCGAGAGCCGCGGCCTGTCGGGCGAAGGGGTCATTGAGCGCAATCTGTCCGGCTTCCGGCCCGACGGCTCCTCGCCGCTTTCGCGCGATGGCGAAGTGATCGCCGGCCGGTTTTTCGGTCAGTCCTCTTTTGCGAACTACGCCCTCGCCAGCGAACGGAACACCGTCAAGATCGCGGGTGAGGTGCCTTTCCCGATCCTCGCCGCGCTTGGCGGCGACGTGCAAGCGGGCGCCGGGGCCGTCATCAACATGTTGCGCCCGCGGCCCGGCTCGTCGATCGCGATCTTCGGCGCCGGCGCCGTCGGTCTCGGCGCGGTGATGGCCGCGCGTCTTTGCGGTTGCCATCCGATCATCGCCGCCGATGTCAAGGCAAGCCGCCTCGAGCTCGCCGAAGGGCTCGGGGCCACCCATGGGATCGACCCCGACGGGCTCGATCCGGTCGCCGCGGTCCGCGCGATCGCGCGCGCAGGCGCCGCATTTTCGGTCGAGACGACGGGTCTTGCGGTGACGACGCGGCAGGCGATCGACTGCCTCGCCGAAGGCGGGGGCTGTGCGCTCGCGGGGGTGGCGGGTGCCAACGCCGAGGTCACGCTCAACCTGTTCCAGCTGCGTGGCAGCCGCATTGTGCACGGCTCATTTTTCGGATCGAGCGAGCCTCAGACCTTTATTCCTCGCCTCGTCCGGCTCTATGAACTCGGCTCATTCCCGGTCGAGCGGATCATCAGCGAATACCGCTTTGTCGAGATCAACAGAGCCGCCGAAGACATGCTCTCCGGCGCCGCCGTCAAGGCCATCCTCGTCATGCCGTGAGGCTCTACCCTCTCAACCTTTGATGCAGAGGAGAGGGTCGAGGGTCGCGACCTTGCGCGAAAGCCCGGCGAGGTGCGCCGCCTCGACCACGGCGAGGCTATCCTTGTAAGCGCCCGGCGCTTCTTCGGCGACGCCTCGCAGCGACGGGCTTTTGACGATGATGCCGCGCTCCCGCAATTCGTCGACCACTTGCCGCCCATGCCACAGCCTGAGCGCTTGGTGCCGGCTCATGGCTCGGCCGGCGCCGTGACAGGACGAAGCGAAAGCTTCTTCCGGGCGGCGCTCGGGTCCGACCATGATTGCCGAAGGCGTGCCCATGCTGCCGCCGATAAAAACTGGTTGGCCGGTCGCGGCAAAGGCATCGGGAAGCCCCTCGTGGCGGGCGCCGAAGGCGCGGGTTGCGCCTTTCCGATGCACGAGAAGAGGGCGCCTCTCGCCCGCGACCTCATGCTCTTCTTCTTTGGCCGTGTTGTGCGAAACGTCGAAGAGAAGAGAGAGGCTCGCTTCCGCAAAGAATTCCCGGAAGACCGTTCGGGTCAGGTGCGTCAGGATCTGGCGATTGGCGAACGCGCAGTTGATGGCGGCGCGCATGGCGCCGAGATAGCGCTCTCCAAGCTCCGAGCGGGCCGGAGCGCAGGCGAGTTCGCGATCGGGAAGCGTGATGCCGGCGGCCGGCGCGGCAACGGCCATTTCGCGCAAAAACTCGGTGCCGATCTGGTGGCCGAGGCCGCGCGAGCCGCAATGGATGCTGATCACCATCTCGCCTCGAACGAGCCCGAACGCCTTGCCCAACGCCCCGTCATGGATCGCCGCAATCTCCTGCACTTCGAGGTAATGATTGCCGGAGCCGAGAGTACCCATTTCGTCCATTTGCCGTTGCCGGGCGCGGTGCGAGACGTGCTCCGGCCTCGCTCCAGGCATGGCTCCCCCCTCCTCGATGCGATCGAGATCCTCGCTGCGGCCCCAGCCCCGCTCGATCGCCCAACGCGCGCCGCCCGAGAGCATGCGGTCCATTTCGATCTCGTCGAGCCGGATCTTTCCGGTGCTGCCGAGGCCGGCCGGAATGGTCTCATAGAGGCGTCCCGCCAAGGCCTCTTTTTGCGGCTCGATATCGCCGCGCTTCAAGCCGGTGAGCAGCGTGCGCACGCCGCAGGAAATGTCGAAACCGACGCCGCCCGCCGAAACCACGCCGCCTTCGTCAGGATCGAAGGCGGCGACGCCGCCGATCGGAAAGCCGTAGCCCCAATGCGCGTCGGGCATCGCATACGCGGCGCCGACGATGCCCGGAAGGCGGGCGACGTTGGAAATCTGTTCGAGCACCTTCTCATCCATCGCCCGCACCAGCGCTTCGTCGCCGAAGATGATCGCGGGCACCCGCATCCCGCCTTCCGGCGGGCGGCGCCATTTCGTGCTCGACAAGGGTTCGAGACGCGAAAGCTCCATGGTCTTCTCCTTCGCGTTCACACGTCGACGACGCACTCGGCAACCCACGCGCCGTCACGAAATTCCACTTTGAGCGCGGTCAGCGTCGCGCCTTTGGGCTCGACCGCCGGAGCGTGGCGAACGCGGTCGACGGGCTCGCCCCAGGCCCGAGCGAAAAGCCGATGGCCTGAGCCTGTCGAAGGGTCGACCCTGACCGCGAAACGACCGAAAAGGAACCGGCGCACCGCCATCTCGTAAATGAGGGCGTTGAGCCAATCGAGAAAGAGGAGCCCGAGATCGGGCGCCTCGCAACGGATCTCGACTGCGCTCTCTGCGGCGACGCGAGCGGGATCCGTGATCGCCATCACGAGCGCGAGCGCGCCCTCTTCGAAGGCGGAAGCGGGCGTCGGACCGATGCCGCGCACCCCGATATCGGCGCCGTGAGCGAAGAGTTCGGCGCGGGGCGCGCTCTCGGATCGAGGCTTCTTCGGGCTCTCGCGCATGGCGCTTCCCGCCGCTTTTTTGGGGTCGGCCTTATACCGAAAGAGCCGCGGCCGCGCCTTGATCTGGCGCAGTCCGCGGGCAAAGCCGCTCGGGTGAGGCTCAGCCGCGCTTCGGACCGCCCGCAGCAGGAAGATCGCGTTCGAGCGCGTGCTGAATGCGTTGCGGATCGACCTTGATCTCGACGCCGGCGCGCTCTTCTTGCAACAGCATCGGCGAGCGCGAGTCGCGGTCTCCCCAGCCGCGGTTCAAAGCCTCGGTAAGCTCGGCAAGCGCCATGTTCGCGATCCGCATCGGCACGTTGAGTTCGCGACCGAGAGCCGTCGCGAGCGACATGTCCTTGTGCGCAAGGCGCAAGGCAAAGGCGGCAGGCTCGTATTTCCTCGGCAGGAACTGGTCGATGAGGCCGTCGAAGGTGCGGCGGCGGCCGCTTGCGCCGTCGCGCACGGCTTCCCAAAGCGCGAGCGGCTCGATCCCCGCCTTGACGCCGACGGTGAACATCTCGGCGAGCGCCGTCTGCAGGCAATAGCCGGCGCCGTTGTGGACGAGTTTCGCGACCGAGCCGGCGCCGATCGGGCCGACATAGCGCGCCCTGTCGCCGATCGCGTCGAGCACCTTTTTGTGGCGGTTGAAGATTTGCTCGTCGCCGCCGACCCAGAGGGCGAGCCGCCCGGTCTGTGCCCCGCGCGGTCCCCCGCTGACGGGGGAATCGAGCATATAGACGTTCTTTTCGGCAAAGGCGGCGTGGACCTTGCGCACGAGGGTCGGCGAATTGGTCGAGAGGTCGAAATACGCCTTGCCCGCGCTCATCCCCGAAAGGATCCCGCGTTCCCCGAGCGCCACGCTCTCGACCTCGGGGGGCCCGGGAAGCGAGGTGAAAACGACTTCGGAGCTCATGGCGACGGTCCGCGGATCTTCCGCCCACACCGCGCCTTTCGCCAGATACGGTTCGGCGGCCGCCCGCCGCAGATCGTGGACGACAAGGTCGTACCCAGCCTTTTGGAGGTTCGCGGCCATTCCCGAACCCATCATGCCGAGGCCGATAAAGCCGACTTTCATGGCACCCTCCCGAGCGAGACCCGCTTCGCTATTTCTGCGGTTCGAAGACGTCCTTGGCGACGAGCGCGGCGGTCATCGCCGCCGGCCAGCCCGCATAAAAGGCAAGATGCGTGATGACCTCGCTGAGTTCGTTTTTGGTGAGGCCATTGTTGAGCGCCCTTTGGAGATGGCCCGTCAATTGCTTTTCGCGGCCGAGAGCGATCAAGGCCGCGCAGGTGACGAGGCTCCTGTCGCGTTTCGAAAGCCCGGGCCTTTCCCAGACTTCGCCGAAAAGAACCCGCTCGGTCAGGTCGATCAGACCGGGCACGGTCGCGCGAACCTCCTCGCGGGCCGAGGATGGCGGTTGAGGCATGGCTTTCCCTCTTTTCTCCATGAGTGACGTGATGGCTGAGCGAACCTAGCACGCGCGCAAAGGAAGCGGCCAGCCTTCGCCGAGACGCGAGGGATCAGGGCTGCGTGCCGCGCAAGACTTCGAGACGCAAGGGGAGCGGGGTCCCGAGCCACATGGCAAAGCGCGAGTGATCGGCGACGGCGTCGTCGGTCGTCGGGTGGATGAGTACCGTGAGAAGGCCGTGGTTCAGCATCAGCCAGGGCACAAAGCGCGCGAACTCTTCGACCAGGAAGGCAACCTGAAACATCGCGCAGGGGTGCGGCCCGACCGGCTCGTCGTGCCAGCGTCCGACCCGAACGGCAAAGCGCTCCGCGATCTCTTCGCGCAGCTTTTCGGCAAGCGAGCGAGCCTCGGGGCTGTAATAAAGATGGGCATGGTAGCCCGCAATGCGGGCGGGGTCGGCCAAATTCTCGCTCATGTGAGGACCCGGATCGGTTTGCCGTCGAGGAAGGCGAGGACATCCTCGACGATTTGCGGGTAGGAGGCGCGGTAATTCTCTTCCGTCACGTAGCCGATATGCGGCGTCAAAAGCACGTTTTTCGCGCGCCGCAGAGGGTGATCGGGCGGCAGCGGCTCGCGGTCGTAAACATCGAAAGAGGCGTAGCCGAGCCGGCCTTCTTCCAAAGCCTCGATCACCGCGGCGACATCGACGATCGGCCCGCGCGAGGTATTGACGAGGATCGCGTCCTTTTTCATGAGCGCGATCTCGGCTCGGCCCACAAGGCCCTTCGAGCGCGGCCCCAAAACGAGATGCACCGAGAGAATGTCGGAGCGGCGGAAGAGTGCCTCCTTGTCGACCTTTTCAACCCCGACCGCCGCGGCGCGTTCGGCCGTGAGGTTCTGGCTCCAGGCGATCACCTTCATGTTGAAGGCAAGCCCGACCCGGGCAACCGTGCTTCCGAGACGGCCGAGGCCGAGGATGCCCAAGGTTTTCCCTTCGATGCGCCGGCCGATGCGCGTCTGCCACAGTCCCTCGCGCATGGCGCGGTGATCCTCGGCGATCCGTCGCGCGGCGCCGAGGATGAGGCCCCAAGCGAGCTCCGCCGTGTCGAGGCCGCCGCCGCCCGTGCCGCAAACGACGACGCCCTTCTCGCGGGCGGCGTCGAGATCGATTGCGGCATTCCTCATGCCGGTAGTGACGAGAAGTTTGAGCTGCGGCAGGCGCTCGAAGAGGCTTCTCGGAAAGGGCGTGCGCTCGCGCATGGCGCAGACGATCTCGCTTTCGGCGAGGGCGCGTGCGGCCTCGTTTTCGCCGGCGAAAGGCGCGCGTTCGACGGCGATCTCGATGCGCCCTTTAAGGGGCGACCAATCCGCCATTTCGAGCGCGACACCCTGATAGTCGTCGAGTATCGAAAGCCGCATCGCCGCCTCCTGAGCGCCTCACTTGCGATCGGGAATGAGGTAATCGGATTGGGCGCCGCGAAACAACGGAAATTCTCCGACATGCCGTAAATTACCTCATCCGAACCCTATCCTCTTCTCCTCGCGCTCGCGGCGGCATCGCCGAAGGCCCGCGGGAGGGGAACCTTGAGGGCGGAAGAGCTTGTCTTGAAAGTAACGTATATGTAACCATATGAGCAAGCCGTTGACCGTCGTCGAATATGTCCGGGAGGATGAGTCCAACCCCTATCGAGCCTGGTTCGAGGGCCTGAGCGCGGAGGCGGCTGCGAAGGCGGCCACCGCGGTGCTGCGGCTCGAGTTGGGCAATACGTCGCGGGTGAAGTGGATAGGCGCGATAGGCGAGTATCGCATCGACTGGGGGCCGGGCTAAAAGGTCGATT
>JAKAOO010000159.1:0-1455 GCA_021812165.1 Pseudomonadota bacterium
GGATTCCGGTACATTGCATAGCGCCAGCGTGCCCAGATAGCCGCGCGTGCGGGTTTCACGGACCGACGAGAGCGTGTTGATGGCCTGGGCGATGCGCTGGCTTTTTGCGGCATCAGGCACAAAAAGACCGCCGTGCCGAGCCCCCAGGCGCCGTTGATGAGCGGCCCGACGGCGGCGAGCGGGTAATGAGGGGGGAAAGACACTGGCGGTAGGCCCTTGAGGCGCGTGACGACATAAAAAGCGACCGCGGTCGGGAAGACGGCACCGAAGAGAATGGCGCCGATCCAGTAAATGGCGGTGTCGCGGGAGGCGAGGGGAAGAATGAGGGCAAGCACGATCCCCCAAATACCGCCCCAGAACGCGAGCTGGATGACCGCCGGCGCGCCAAAGGGCGGAATGGGATGCATGTTGTAGGCGGCGACGGGCCAGATGCCTGCGACATGAAGGGTTTGGAGCGCCAGTTGATGGAAGGTCAAGGTGGCGATGGCGCCCGCGAAAAAGCCGAAAAATATGCGGGAAATCGGTCGATAGGAATCGGCCATTGCCGTCCTCCTTTCGCGCCTCTAGGGCGGTCTCTCGCCAACGATAAGACGAATTCGCCCGATGCGAAAGCGCGCCTTGCTGCGCCGCGCCCGGCGAAGATAGAGGGCGATGCGCGGCGCCGCCGCAAAAGGGTTGCGTCACCGGTACCGAGGTCGCATGATATCACCATGCAATCACAAGGAGCGGACTGAGAGTTCCGATGGGACAGGTGGTGATCCGCAACATCGACGATCGCGTCGTCGAGCGCTTGAAGGCGCGTGCGGCGGCAGAGAAGAAATCTCTCGAACAGTCCTTGCGCGAGCTTTTGACCGAAGCGGCAAAGCCGAGCCTCTCCGAGCTCTTGGCGCAGCTTGAGCGGATCCGCGCGATGACGCCGCCTCGCAAGGGGGATGCGGTGTATCCGGCCGCGGAAGAGCTTGTTCGTGAAGACCGGGATGCGCGGTGACTTTCGTGATCGACGCGAGCGTCGCGCTCAAATGGTTTCTTCCGGAGGAGGTGTACGGTGAAGAAGCCCTCGCCGTCGTTCGGGCTGGCGAGAGATTGATCGCCCCGGATCTCGTCATCGCCGAAGTCTGCGACGGCGCATGGCGTTCGGCGCGCCTCGGCCGCATCACCGAGGTTCAAGTGACTGAAATCGCGTCCCTCCTGCCGCGCTTCTTCGACGCGCTTGTCGGCGCGGCGACTCTGGCACCGCGAGCGGTTGCGATCGCCGCTGCGCTCGACCACTCGGTTTACGATTGCCTCTATCTGGCGCTCGCCGAAGCGCAAGAGGCTCGCCTTCTGACGGCCGATGCGCGGCTCGTCGCCAAGCTTCGAGGGACGCCCTGGGTCGAGCGCGTCCTGTTCGTAGCCGATTACGGGGCGGGGAGATAATTGGCGCCGCTCTCCGCTGCCTAAAGGCCCCGCCGCGCG
>JAKAOO010000159.1:1465-8588 GCA_021812165.1 Pseudomonadota bacterium
TGCCTTTCTGCGCCGCTGCCCGCAGATTTTCCGGGCAAGGAACGCCTGGGGGCGAGGATGCGCAATCTCAAGGTCAATGGCGAAAGGCTGTGGGCGAGCCTCATGGAACTGGCGCGGATCGGCGCCACGGCGAAGGGCGGCGTGTGCCGTCTCGCGGCGAGCGATGAGGACCGCGCCGCGCGCGATCTTTTCGTCCGCTGGTGCCGGGAGGCGGGGCTTCAAGTGACCGTCGATGCGGTCGGCAACATCTTCGCGCGCCGCGAAGGGAAAAACCGCGATCTGCCGCCGGTGATGGCCGGAAGCCATCTCGACAGCCAGCCGACCGGAGGCAAGTTCGACGGTGCCTATGGCGTGATGGCGGCGCTCGAAGTGGTGCGCAGCTTGAACGACCACGGCTACGAAAGCGAAGCGCCGATCGAGATCGTCGCCTGGACCAACGAGGAAGGCTCGCGGTTTTCTCCGGCGATGATGGGGTCGGGGGTATTCACGGGCGTCTTCGATCTCGCTTGGGTAAAGGAGCGTCCGGATAATCTGACCGGCGCGAGGCTCGGCGCGGAGCTGAAGCGCATCGGCTATGCCGGGACCGCGCCTTCCGCCGGGCGCAAGGTTGCGGCCTATTTCGAGGCGCATATCGAGCAGGGGCCGATCCTCGAGGAGGCGGGCGTGCCGATCGGCGCCGTCAGCGGCGCCAAAGGCCAGCGCTGGTACGAGGTTACCGTCACCGGCGAGGAAGCGCATGCGGGACCGACGCCGATGGGCAAGAGAAAGGACGCGCTCGTCGGCGCCGCGCGCATGATCGAAAGGGTGAACCGCATCGGCCACGCCCACGCGCCCGACGCCTCGGCGACGGTCGGTTTCGTGCAGGTGAGTCCCAATTCTCGCAACACGATTCCCGGCCGCGTCTTTTTTGCCGTCGATTTCCGCCATCCCGAGGACCCGGTGCTCTCGGCGATGGATCGCGAACTCAAGGCGGAGTGCGAAGAGGCGGCGGCGGAGAGCGGCGGGCTTGCGGTCGAAGTGAAGGAATTCTGGTATTTCCCGCCGACCCCGTTCGATCCGCGGCTGGTGGGATCGGTGCGCCGCGCCACCGAGGCTCTCGGCTATCCTTATCGCGACATCGTGAGCGGCGCCGGCCACGACGCCGTCTATATGGCGAAGGCGGCGCCGACCGCGATGATCTTTGTCCCCTGCAAAGACGGGATCAGCCACAACGAGCGCGAAGACGCCAAACCCGTAGACCTCGCCGCCGGCTGCGCTGTCCTCCTCGAAGCGGTTCTCGACGCGGCCGAGGCAGAGAAGCCGTCAGGCCAATCCGGCGGTTAGCGGATGGAGTGCATCATTTGATCCCTATGCGAGCCCCTGCCGCTTCGCGCAGATGGTCATTCCGGGACGGCCCGGAGGGCCGGGCCCGGAAGCCATGAACACCGGCCGTTTCCTTGATTTTACAGGTCCGTGTTCCTGGTTTCCGGGCTCGCGGGCAAGCCCGCGCCCCGGAATGACGGCTCGTTGAGGGACGTTTTCGGAGGACTCGAGCGTCAGATTTTGACTACTGGAGTGTCCTGAGCCAGAAATTCTTATCATTAGTCAAACGCTGTCATCGCGAGCGCAGCGAAGCGATCTCGGTCGCACGGAGGCCGAGATTGCCACGTCGGCCCTCCGGGCCTCCTCGCAATGACACGGCAAAATATGTTGCGAATTTGCGACCCGGCACGCTTGCAGGGCCGTAATCACCAGACGCCGTTCCCTTCGCCTCCGGTGGCGCCCATAGACGACTACCAAGCAATTGCCCCTTTGAAGCCGACCAGCAGCAACGATATATGCTACGCCGCGTCTGAGCCCGCCAAGTTGCCTACAACCAGAGGTGACGCGTGAGGCGTGAGGAAGCCATCGAATTGCTGAAGCAGCATGAGGCCGAGCTGAAGGGGCTCGGCGTCACCGGCCTCTATTTGTTCGGTTCGACGGCGCGGGCCGAAGCGCGAGCCGATTCCGATGTGGATCTGTTCTTTGACTACCCGAGAGGCGAGCTGAGCCTCTACGGGTTGATCGACATGAAGGAATTGGCTCGGCGGATTCTCGACCAGCCTGCGGACATCATGACGCGGTCGAGCCTGCATCCGGCATTGCGGGCAGAGATCGAGGCCTCCGCGGTGCGCGGGTTCTGATGGCTGTGCCTTCGGCCATTCCACGACTTGCGGACTCGTTTTGGAACCCTCGATAGCCTAACTACCAGCATCGTGGGATGGGTTGAGCGAAGAGGCTGGGCAAGAATCCGGATTTGCGCTGGATCAGCGCTTCGCGCCCTTCGAGACGGCCGCTTCGCGGCCTCCTCAGGATGAGGAATTTTCCTGATGCCATCAGAAACATCCCTCATGCTGAGGAGCGCCCCTGAGCCCGACGAAGGGGCGCGTCTCGAAGCACGCAAAGAGCCGATGCAGCCCTTTCTCGGCCCCTCTCGTTGATTCTTGCCCAGCCTCCTCGGGACAAGCCCCGCGACAATCCCTCGCGGGAACGCTAGAAATTGGCGTTCTGTCGGGGCGGCATTCGATCGTGGGAGCGAGAAGCATGAGAGAGGGCGCGATCCATCTCGTCGTCGGCGCAGGCCTCGCCGGCGCCTCGGCCGCGATGGCGATGCGCGAGGCGGGCTTCACGGGGCGGATCGTGCTTGTCGGCGAGGAGAAGCAGCCGCCTTACGACCGGCCGCCTTTGTCGAAGGACGTTCTCTTCGCTCCCGAACCAAAGCTTCCCTATCTCCACCCGGCGAGCCGCTATACGGAACGCGAGATCGATCTGAGGACCGGGTGCCGGGTCGAAGAGATCGACCGCGAGGCGCGGCGGGTGCGGCTTGCAGGCGGCGGCTCCTTTCCTTACGACCGGTTGCTGCTGGCGACGGGAGGGCGCGCGCGGCGGCTTTCCGTCCCCGGGGGGGAAAGCGCCGTTTGCCTGCGCAGCCTCGACGACTCGCTTCGCCTGCGCCGTCTTCTCGAAGGCGCGCCGCGGGTTGCCGTCATCGGCGCCGGCGTCATCGGCCTCGAAATCGCATCGAGCGCCCGCGCCCGCGGCTGCGAGGTCGTCGTGGTCGAGGCTCTCGCCGGGGCGATGCGTCGCGCTTTCACGCCGGAGATCGCCCTCTTCGCCGAATCGCTGCACCGGGAGCATGGGGTGGAGCTCTATTTCGAGGTCGGGATCGAGGCGATCGAGCGTGGCGCGCATCGCTCGCGTATCGTCTGCGCGGGAGGCGAAATCATCGAGGCCGACCTCGTCATCGCCGGCGTCGGCATGGAGCGCTCTCTCGAGCTGGCGCTTGCCGCCGGCATCGAATGTGACGGCGCCATCCTCTGCGACGAATTCGGACGCACCCGCCGCGCGGGCCGCAGCGCCGTCGAGGATGTGTTCGCCGCCGGCGATGTCGCGAGCTTTTGGAGCCCGCGCTACGGGCAGCGCCTCATGGCCGAGCACTGGCGCCATGCGCAGGACCATGGCGCCGCGGTCGGCCGCGCGATGTGCGGGATCCTCGAACCTTATGACGAGATCCCGTGGTTCTGGACCGACCAGCATGGCGTCAATTTTCAGACGGGCGGAATGCCGCTTCTCTCTGAGCGCACGGTGTTGCGCGGCGCGGCCGAGACGCGGCGCTTCACCGCCTTTCATCTTCTGGGCGACCGCCTCGTCGGGGCGACGACCGTCAATGACGGACGCAATATGCGCCCCGCTCTCGCCCTCATTCGCGCCGGGAGCCCGGTCGATGCCGAGGCTCTCGCGGACGAGAGGCAATCGCTGCGCGACATCCTGCGAAAGGCAGGCTGATGGTTACGGTGACAGTGCACTGAATTGATATGCCTTCGAGGCGGTGAGGGTGGCGGCGACGCTTTACCGAATTTCAGCTTGATCCCTAGAGGCTGCGGAAAAACTCTGTTGTCGTTCCGGGACGGCCCGTCAGGGCCGGGCCTGGAACCCATGAACATCAGCCAAGCCACTGATTTCACAGGCTTGTGTTGATGGTTTCCGGGATCACGGTCTACGACCGCGCCCCGGAATGACGACATTCCAGCATTTTTCCCCAGCCTCCTAATGTCCTGAGCGAGAAATTCTCGACATTAGTCAAACGCTGTCATCGCGAGCGCAGCGAAGCGATCCCGGTCGCACGGAGGCCGAGATTGCCACGTCGGCCCTCCGGGCCTCCTCGCAATGACACGGTAAAATATGTTGCGAATTTACGACCCGGCACACTAAGAGGGGAAATTGAGTGCACCGTCACCGCGGTCCTGTCACCGAAGTTCCCGCAGTTCCGGTCACCGCAGTTCCGGATACCAATCGTCGCGGCAGATCTCGTCGATAGAATAGGGGCAGTCGGCCGGCAAGTTGTTCGCCGCGGCTTCCTCGCCGAACTCGGAGAGCGCCAGCATCGCTTTGCGGCGCGCATCCGCATAAAGCTTTCCCAGCATCGCCTCGACATCGCGGATCAGAGTGGGCGAGAGCTTGTCGGAGAGGCCGGCCCTCGCCTCGGCAATGGTCGCCATCCAATCGTAGCGCGGCCCGCGCGCGGGCGAGAATTGAAGCTTCAAGAGATGCTCCAGAATGCGCCGGATCTGGCTTCTGGCGGCGTCGCGCTCGCTCTTGCCCAAATCCTCGATCTCCTCGGCCACGTGCTCGCGATCGAGCCGGTTGTCGGCGGTACGCAGCGAGCGCAGGACGCGCGCCTGGTATTGCGTCCAGGCGTAGAAATCGTCTTCGTAATGGGGTCGAGCCGGCATAAGCCAATCCTTTACGGACCGCTGCCCCCCTCACCCTACCCTCTCCCCCCGGCAAGCGGGGGGCGAGGGAAGAAGGGGAAGCGTCGTTACAATTTATTCCTTCTCTCCCGGCTCTTCGAGCCGCACGTCGTGGCGCGGGCGGCCCCAATCGGCGGCGGCGGCCGCGGCGCGTTCGACGTCTTCTTCGAGCAAGAAGCCTTCGGCGACAAGCGCTTGCGCCGCCGCTTGGATCGCCGCGACATAGGCGGCGGGGTTGGGATAGCGCTCGCGGATGGAGGGCCGCGGATCGCCCGTCATCGCGCGCTCTTCCGGGGTGTCGGGGAAGGGGATACAGCTTCCGGAGAATTCGTGCATCGCCCCGTGGCCGAAACCGCGAGCGCGCAAATTCCAGCCGCAATAGGTGCCGAGAGGTGCGGCAACCATCGGCGCCTTTACGCCCGCGCGGTCGTTTCCATCCGCATCGACCGCCGGGACGAAAACCGCGTAGCCCTCGTTCCCGACGACTTGCGGCGGCTCTTCCAGAAGGATGCCGTGCGCGGCCTCGGGGCCGAAATCGAGAAGAGGCAGAGAGTTTGGCGCGGAGGGACGCGCGACGCCGGGGATTTCGGGGAACTCTCGCTTCCACTCGTCGAAAGGAACGAGCGTGCCGTCGGCGCGGCGCGGGATGCGGCTCTCGGGAGGCGGCTCCCCGCTTGTCGCCCAGCGGTCCATCCAATCGATCATCGCCCGGAAGAGCATCGAGGTCGAGACCGGGTTCGGCAGATTCTGGCAAAGGCCGCGCTCGTTCTTGAAGGCGAGAGGATCGGCGAAATGCTGCGAGCTCGACCAGAAATAGACTCTTACCCCCTCCGGCTGCGGCAGGTCGTTTCCGCGCGTATCGGTATGAGCGAGAGAGCCGCGCCTCTGCCAGTATTCGGTCGCGCTTTGGGTGTGGATGACGAGCGGATCGCTCTCAGGGCGTTTGAGGATCGCGTCGCGCCGTCCGGTCAGATGGTCCTCGCATTCGGCATAAGAGAAGGGGAAGGTATCGGCCGGCGCGAAATGATCCTCGTATTGCTGGCCGCCCGAACTCGTGCCGTTGGCGAAGCGATGGTTGAGCCACATCCGCCCGGCGCCCGCGACATGCGGGAGGATGCCGTCGAAGACCCTCCGGCCTTCGCCGTCGGCGTTGAAGCCCCGATAGACGAAATCCCTGAGTGCCCGTCCCGTCTGCGAGCGGCCCCAGGCATAAGCCTTCTCGATTGTGCCGCCCTTTTCGGCGAGGGGGTTCGGCCGGCCCGCGCCATCTTCCGCGCCGTAGCGACAAAAGCTCACGAAATCGCGCACCGCGACATAGCCGAGCCCGAGGACGAGAGGGTCGCGGCCCAGATAGACGAGTTCGTAGATCGAGCCCGGCTCGAACCCGCCCGGCAGATGGATATGGCTGTCGGAGGGCAGAACCGCCTCTTCGCGGCCTTGCGCGTCGAGCCCTGAGCCGCCTTCACTCCGGGCGAAGCGCCATGCCTGCGGCGGGACGGGTATGCGCGGAGACTCGGCGTAGCGCCGGCGCGTGAGCCGGGCTTCCTTCGGGTCGAGAGAGACCGCGGGATGGCTTCGCGTCGAAGCGCGGCCGCTCAAGGGAAAGGTCGTGATGCCGCGGCGGTCGGCGATGAACTCGGTGCGGACGAGGCCCTGGAGCGGCCGCTCGCCGTCACGCGCAAGCGGGAGATCCATCAGCATCCGCCCGCCGCCTTCCAAGAGATCGCCTTGCCAGGCAAGCCAGAGGATCGTGTAGCCGCGGCGCATGAGAAAGCCGTTTCCGGCGTGATCGAGAGTCTTCGGATCGTTCGATGCCGCAGCGTCGTTGAAAAACTGCAGCATCCTCTTGTTGCCGCGATTGCCCCAGTCGAAAAAGAGCCTCCGGTTTCCGCGCCGCGGGTCCACAGGCTTCAGGATCGAAAAATCGGCGGCGAAGCGGACGAGACCTTCCTCATCCCTCGGCGCCTTGTCGAGATCGGTGATCCGTTCGACCAGCCCAGGACGGCGCGCCTGTTGCGCCGGCGCCTCCGGATCGACCGCAAAACGGACGCGCCCGACGAGCCGCTCATAGGGGCCGACCGCGCCGAACTCATGGCCTCCCGCAAAGAGAAACCGCTCGCCGACCTCGACTTCGAGCCGCGCGGAGATCGCCTCATACCGGCGCCCCAGATGCCCGACAATCGGATTACCGGCCTCGCTCATCGTTCGCTCCTCCGCGGTCCATGAGCCAAGATTAGAGCGTTGCGAGGGCGCAGGCGAGCGGCGGAAACCGCGGCTGTGCCCGATGCCGTCGCCGGAACCCTTTTCGCCCCGGGGCCGCCCGGGGGCCGCCTCAGCCCGGGGGCCGCCGATCG
>JAKAOO010000160.1 GCA_021812165.1 Pseudomonadota bacterium
GATCTATTGCCGGTGATGCCGACGGCGAGGATGACGCGGTCCACCCGCGCCTCAATGCGCTTTCCTTCGGCTTCGATTTCGATCGCGACCCCGTCCCCCGTCTTGTCGAGAGCGAGGACCTGGGCGCCCGTCAAGATCTTGATCCCCTCTCGTTCGAAGGACTTGCGGGCGAAGGCGGAGATCTCCTCGTCTTCGAGCGGGAGGATGCGGTCGAGCACTTCGACGACCGTGACCTCGGCTCCCATGTCGCGGTAAAAACTCGCAAATTCGATGCCGATCGCGCCGGCGCCCACGACCAGAAGCGATTTCGGCATGGCCGCGGGGACCATCGCCTCCCTGTACGTCCATACCCGCTCGCCGTCGGGCTCCAACCCCGGCAGAGAGCGCGCCCTTGCCCCCGTCGCCAGCACGATGTGCGGCGCGGCGATCGTCGCCGCCTCCTTCCCCTCTTTCCGCACGAGAAGCTTTCCCGGCCCCGCGAGCCGGCCTTCGCCGTCGAACACGCTCACCTTGTTCTTTTTGAGAAGATAGGCGACGCCGTTCGAAAGCTGTTTTGCGACGGCGCGCGAGCGCGCGACGAGCTTTTCGAGATCGAAGCGCACCTCGCCGGCGGAAAAGCCGAATTCGTCGAGCCGGTGGAGGAGATGGTGGATCTCCGCGCTCTTCAACAGCGCCTTCGTCGGGATGCACCCCCAGTTGAGGCAGATGCCGCCCAGATGCTCGCGCTCGACAAGCGCCGTCCGCATCCCCAATTGCGCCGCGCGGATGGCGGCCACATAACCGCCCGGTCCCCCTCCGAGGACGGCGAGGTCAAAGGACGTCTCGGCCATCCCCTCGGCTCACAGCAGCATCGTCAGAGGATCTTCGACGAGCTTTTTGAAGGCGGCGAGAAACCGCGCGGCGGTGGCGCCGTCGACGACGCGATGATCGCAGGAAAGCGTCGCCGTCATCACCGTCGCCACGGCAAGCGCGCCCTCCTTGACGACGGGGCGCTTTTCGCCCGCGCCGACGGCGAGGATCGCGCCATGCGGCGGATTGATGACCGCGGCGAACTCTTTGACGCCGTACATGCCGAGGTTCGAGACCGAGAACGTCCCGCCCTGGAATTCCTCGAGCTTCAATTTTCCTTCCCGGGCGCGCGAGACGAGGTCGCGCATCTCCCGCGCGATCGCGAGCAGCCCCTTCCCGTCGGCGCCCTTGACGATCGGCGTGATGAGGCCGTCATCGAGCGCGACGGCGACGGCAATATCCACGGAGTCCCAGAAGAGGATCGCCTCCTCGCTCCACGAGGCGTTGGCTTCGGGCACCCGGCGCAACGCCAAAGCCGCCGCGCGGATGACGAAGTCGTTGACGGTGAGCGGATGGGCCTCCGGTTTTGCGTTGAGCGCGGCGCGGATCCGCAAAAGCTCGTCGATCTCGCAATCGACCGTCAGATAAAAATGCGGGATGCCCCGTTTCGATTCGGAAAGGCGCTGCGCAATGATGCGCCGCATCTGCGTCATCGGCCACTCGCGATAGGGCGGGTTGCCCGCCAGAGCGAGAACGCGCTCCTTGGAAAGAATAGGTGCGGGTGTGGGTGCGGCGCGCGGCAGCGCTTCCTTTGGCGCGGGCGGGGCCGAAAGCGCCGCCTCGATGTCGCTCTTGACGATGCGGCCGCCCGGTCCCGTCCCGGAAATTTGCGCGAGATCGAGTCCCGCCTCCTCTGCCATGCGCCGCGCGAGAGGGCTTGCGAAGAGGCGCTCCGCGGCACGCTCCGGCCCCCTCGGCTCGTGGGGCGGCTCGCGAGCCGAGGGGGCGGCCGAGGGCGGTTCGGGCACTTCCGCGGCGGGCGGGCGTTCGGGCGCCTTCTGCGCCGGGGGCGCCGCAGCCTCGGGCTCGCGAGGCGCCGCGGCAAGCGCCGATTCATCCTCCCCCGCCTCGAAGAGAAGCGCGATCGGATCGTTGACCTTGATCCCTTGGCTGCCTTCGGGAACGAGGATCCTGCCGAGGCGTCCCTCGTCGACGGCTTCGACCTCCATCGTCGCCTTGTCGGTCTCGATCTCGGCGATGACGTCGCCGGCGTGCACCTCCTCTCCCTCTTTCTTGACCCAGCGCGCGAGATTGCCTTCGGTCATCGTCGGCGAAAGAGCGGGCATCAGGATTTCGATCGGCATGGGCTAACCCCGGGGTTGACGGATCGTTGCGACCCCCGGACGGCCGCCCTGGCGGGCGTTCCGGGGGGAAGCAATCTCGCGCTGCCCGCGTGCCCTTCGGCGAGATTGCTTCGTCGCTGCGCTCCTCGCAATGACGACCTGAACGCGGACTACCGATAAGCGACTTCGCGGGCGGCTTTGACGATGTCTTCGACTTGCGGCACCGCGAGGCGCTCGAGATTGGCGGCGTAGGGAAGAGGGATGTCCTTGCCGCAGACCCGCTTCACGGGAGCGTCGAGCCAGTCGAAGCAGGCTTCCATGACGCTCGCCGCGATCTCGGCACCGATCCCGGCAAAGGGCCAGCCCTCCTCGACCGAGAGGAGGCGGCTCGTTTTCTTGACCGAGGCGGAAATCGTTTCGAGGTCGAGCGGCCGCAGGCTGCGCAGATCGATGATCTCGGCCGAGATTCCCGCCTTTTCGAGGTCCTCGGCGGCCTCGACCGCGAGCTTTACCATGCGCGAGAAGGCGGCGATCGTCACGTCCTTGCCCTCGCGCGCGATCCGCGCCTTGCCGATCGGCACCAGAAACTCCGGATCCAAAGGCACCGAAAAGCTTTCCCCATAGACGAGCTCGTGCTCGAGAAAGATGACGGGGTTGGGATCGCGGATCGCGGATTTCAAAAGCCCTTTGTGATCGGCCCCGGTGTAAGGGGCGAGGACCGCCAGACCCGGGCAATGGGCGTACCAGCTCGCATAGCACTGCGAGTGCTGGGCGGCGACGCGCGCGGCGATGCCGTTCGGTCCGCGAAAGACGATCGGGCAGCGCATCCGGCCGCCCGACATGTAGTGGGTCTTGGCGGCCGAGTTGACGATCTGATCGATCGCCTGCATGGCGAAATTGAAGGTCATGAATTCGACGATGGGTTTCAAACCCGCAAATGCGGCGCCGACGCCGAGCCCCGCGAAGCCCTGTTCGGTGATCGGCGTATCGACGACGCGCCCCTCGCCGAACTCCTGCAAAAGGCCTTGGCTCACCTTGTAGGCACCCTGATACTCGCCGACCTCTTCGCCGAGCAGGAAGACGGTCGGATCGCGCCGCATTTCCTCGGCCATGGCGTCGCGCAAGGCCTCGCGCACCGTCATCATGCGGCTTTCGCCGGCCTGCGGTCTTTCGGCCGGGCTCGCAAGAGCCTCTTGCGCCTCGGCATCGGCAAGGGCGTTGCCGGCCCGCGCGCTCTCGCCTTCGTTCTTCATCCAGCGGGCGATCTTGCCCTCGCTCGTCGGCGAAAGCGCCGGCATCAGGACTTCGCTGGCCATGACCCTACCGCAATCTCCCAGAACGAGCCGCGCCTGCTGTCCCCCTTATAGCGGGGATCGGCGGCGGCTGCGAGCGCTCGCACAGTTCGCCCTCATGCCTCGACGAAGACATCGGTAAAAAGTTCTTCCGGGTCCGGCTCGGGGCTATCCTGGGCGAACCCTGCCGCCTCGGCGATGAGGCCGCGGATTTCCTTGTCGAGCGCATCGAGCTCGGCTTCGCGTGCTCCGCTCTCGAGGAGCCGCCGGCGCACCTGATCGATCGGATCGTGCTCGCTGCGCATCCGATCGACCTCCTCGCGCGTGCGGTATTTTGCCGGATCCGACATCGAATGGCCGCGATAGCGATAGGTCACCATTTCGAGAATGATCGGCCCTTCGCCCGAGCGGGCGTGCTTCGCGGCGAGAAGCCCCGAGTCGCGGACCGCGAGCACATCCATTCCGTCGATCTGCTCTCCCGGGATTCCGTGCGCCATCCCGCGATGATAAAGATCGGTTCGCGCCGAGGCCCGATCGACCGAGGTTCCCATCCCATAGCGGTTGTTCTCGATCACGTATACGACCGGCAGCTTCCAGAGCGCCGCCATATTGAAGCTTTCGGCAACCTGGCCCTGGTTGATCGCGCCATCGCCGAGATAGGTGACGGCGATCCGGCCGTCCTCGCGATAGCGGTGGGCAAAGGCGAGACCGGTGCCGATCGGCACCTGGGCGCCGACGATGCCGTGCCCGCCGTAAAAATTCCGTTCGGGGCTGAACATGTGCATCGACCCGCCTTTGCCGTGCGAGGCGCCGCCGCGCCGGCCGCACAGCTCGGCCATGACCTCCTTCGGGTCGATGCCGCAGGCGAGCACATGGCCATGGTCGCGATAGGAGGTGATGACGCTGTCGCCGTCGCGCAAAGCGGACTGCATGCCGACGACCACCGCTTCCTGGCCGATATAGAGGTGACAATAGCCGCCGATGAGGCCCCTGCCGTAAAGCTGCCCCGCCCGCTCTTCGAAGCGCCGGATCAGAAGCATCTCGCGCAGGTAACGCAAAAGCTCCTCAGACTTCGCGCCGAGCGCTCCCGCCTCCACCCGCACCGCCTTTTCTCTTGGCGCCATGTCGCTTTCTCCAGGCGGCCGCCCCGCTCGACAAGGCTTGCGAAGATGGGGAGAAGAGAGGGGACTTGCAACCACGTCGAGCGCAGCCCTTTGGCCGCCGATCGTTATCTGGTGACGGCTGGCGCCTCGTCGAAGGCCCTGCGGAAAAATGCCGAGCCCTATTTTGGCGCCGGCTCCCGGATCACGACTTCGCCGGGCCGAACGAGGCCGAGCACGGCGCGCACCCGCTCGTCGAGGAGATCCGGATCGAGATGGTCAGGGGTGAGTTCATAGTCCTTGCGCCGCAGCCCCGCCTCTTTCTTCTCCAAGGAGGAAACTTGCGCTTTCGTCGCGGCGATCTCCTGCGTCGTGCGCAACCAGGCGAGGAGGCCGCGGTTTCCTTCGATAAGGTTGTAGAGAAAATACGCCGTCACCGCCATTCCGAGGACGGGGCCCATGACGGCAACGGAGCGGCGCCGCAACTCTCGCAATAGGATCATGAGGGGAAAGGATCACGCCTGAGGCGCCGGGTCAACCGGCTTGCTCTACGCGCTTTTGAGGAGGCCACCGAGACGGGAGAGCGCCCTGCGGCCGGCAAAGCGCGCCTGCGCGCCGAGCTCCTCTTCGATTCGCAGAAGCTCATTGTATTTGGCGAGGCGCTCCGAGCGGGAGAGCGAGCCGGTCTTCAACTGCCCGCAACCGGTGGCCACCGCGAGGTCGGCGATCGTCACATCTTCGGTCTCTCCGGAGCGATGCGAGATGACCCTGGCGTAACCCGCCTCAGCGGCCATTTCCATGGTTTCGAGCGTCTCGGAGAGCGTGCCGATCTGATTGAGCTTGATGAGGATGGCGTTGGCGACGCCGCGCTCGATCCCGAGCGTCAATCGGCTGGGATTGGTGACGAAGATGTCGTCGCCGACGAGCTGCAAGGTCTTTCCCAGTTCGCGCGAAAGAAGCGCCCAGCCTTCCCAATCGTCTTCGGCCATTCCATCCTCGATCGAGGCGATCGGGTAGCGGGCGGCGAGGTCTTGGTAAAACGCGACGAGACCGGCGGCGTCCAAGACTTTGCCCTCGCCTTTCAGATGGTAGCGTCCGCTTTCGTAAAATTCGCTCGCGGCGGGATCGAGAGCCAGAACCACGTCGTCGCCGGGGCGGTAGCCCGCCTTTTCGATCGCGCGCATGAGAAAGCCGAGCGCGGCGTCGGCGGAGGGGATATTGGGGGCGAAGCCGCCTTCGTCGCCGACATTCGTATTGAGAGAAGCGGCGGCGAGGGCCGCCCGCAGGGAGTGAAAGATCTCGGCGCCCATGCGCACCGCCTCGGCTTCCGAAGCGGCGCCGACCGGCATCACCATGAACTCTTGCAGATCGATCGGGTTGTCGGCGTGAACGCCGCCGTTCAAAATGTTCATCTGCGGCACGGGGAGCGTCCTCGCGAAGAGGCCGCCGATGTAGCGATAGAGCGGCTCTTGCCGCTGCGCCGCCGCCGCCTTGGCGCAGGCAAGACTCGCCCCCAAGATCGCGTTTGCTCCGAGACGGGCCTTGTTGGGTGTGCCATCGAGATGAATGAGACGGCGGTCGATCGCGAGCTGATCCTCGACGGCGACGCCCGAAAGCGCCTTTGCGATTTCGCCGTTGACCGCGCCCACGGCGCCGCGAACCCCTTTGCCGCCATAGCGTGCTCCGCCGTCGCGGCGCTCGATCGCTTCATGGGCGCCGGTCGAGGCGCCGGAAGGCACCGCGGCGCGGCCGGTCTTCCCCGTTTCGAGGCGAACTTCGACCTCGACCGTCGGGTTGCCGCGGCTGTCGAGGATTTCGCGGGCGTGAATATCGGCGATCGCTGTCATGGCTGTCTCCGTCGGCGAAGATGTCGTGGCCGCCCGCGGGCTGTCGGTCGCTGGAGCGACCCCTGGCTCAACTTCGGGCGCTGCCGCCTGAAGTTTGCCCGCGGGTGACCCGGCCGTGGCCATGAATGGAATGCCAGAGGCGGATGTTGGGATCAAGATGGGGAGCGCTTCCCGATGGCAGCGGTGCAATATTTCCGATTGAGCGCGGCTTCAAGGAGAACGGAATGGCCGAGCGTTACGACGTCCTCGTCATCGGCGGGGGTCCGGGCGGTTATGTCGCGGCGATCCGCGCGGCGCAGCTCGGGTTTCGAACGGCTTGCGTGGAGCGCCGGGAGACTTTGGGCGGCACCTGCCTCAATATCGGCTGCATCCCCTCGAAAGCCCTCCTCCACTCCTCCGAGCGCCTAGTCGAGGCCCGCGAGAGGCTTGCCGAGCACGGGATTCGGGTCGGCGAAGTCGCGCTCGATCTCGCGGCGATGATGGCGCGCAAGGACAAGGTCGTGGCCGGCTTGACGCGCGGCGTCGAGTTTCTCTTTCGCAAGAACCGGATCGACTGGAAAAAAGGGACGGGAAGGATCGCGGCGCCGGGGCGCGTCGTCGTCACCGCCGCCGACGGCAGCGAGAGCGAGATCTTCGCCTCCTCGATCGTCATCGCGACGGGATCGGAGCCGACGCCGCTTGCCGGGATCGCGATCGACGAGGAGCGCATTCTGAGTTCCACCGGCGCCCTCGCCCTTTCTCGCGTCCCGCGCACGCTCGCCGTCATCGGCGGCGGCTATATCGGCCTCGAACTCGGCTCGGTGTGGCAGAGGCTCGGGGCGAAGGTGACGGTCATCGAGGCGCTCGACCGCGTCGTCCCGTCGATGGACGGGGAGCTGGGGCGAACGCTCCTGCGCGCGCTTTCCCGCCAAGGGATCGAATTCCGGCTGCAAGCGCGGCTTCTCGCGGTGCGCAAGGGGGAAGCGGGCGTCAGCCTCGAACTCGAAGGGGGAAGCCTCGACGCCGAAATCGTTCTCCTCGCCGTCGGGCGCCGGCCCTTGACGGACGGGCTCGGGCTCGAAAGCCTCGGGGTCGAACGGGACGGCTCCGGAGCGATTGCCGTCGATCCCGGCTTTGCGACGAACGTCCCGGGCATCTACGCGATCGGCGACGCGATTCGTGGGCCGATGCTCGCCCACAAGGCCTCGGAAGAGGGAATCGCCGTTGCCGAGCGTATCGCCGGGCAGAAGCCGAGCATCGATTACGACAGGGTCCCGGCCGTCGTCTACACCTTTCCCGAGGTCGCTTCGGTCGGCAAGACCGAGGAGGAGCTGAAAGCCGCGGGAACGGACTATCGCGTCGGGAAATTTCCGTTCACCGCCAATCCGCGTGCGCGCACCAACGGCGAGACCGAAGGCTTCGTCAAGGTCCTCGCCGGGAAAGAGACGGACCGGGTGCTCGGCGTCCACATCATCGGCGCCGACGCCTCCACGATGATCGCCGAGGCGGTGCTCGCCAAGGAATTCGGCGCCTCGGCCGAGGACATTGCCCGCACCTCTCACGCCCATCCGACCCTGAGCGAGGCGATCAAGGAAGCCGCGCTCGCGACCGACGGGCGGGTCATCCACATGTGACGGGCACATGTGACGGGCACATGTGACGGGCACATGTGACGGGCGGCCCGTGAGCCTTTTCGGCCACGCCTACCCGGGCGAGGCTTGCGGCACCTCGGCGCGCACTGCGATCGCGGCGCTTGCGATTACGGCGTCTTCGCCCCCCTCGCGCGGCACGTCGAGGCCGCCCTTTACCACGCGAACCGAAACCCTGCCATAGGGGAACACCCGCCTGATCCGCTCGGCATCGACCCGTTCCGGGCGCGCGACGCCGATCGTCGTTTCGATCTCCATCGTTGCGAGATCGAGGCCGAGAGAGCGGAAGAGGGCGAGCGAACTGTGGTGGACCGCATCTTCGATCGCGCGCAGGGCGGCCTTCGTATAGTCGCCGCCATGGAGATCGTTGCCGCTTCCCATTTCGAGGATTACGCGCTTTGCCGTCATCCTTTTCCTCCCGCGGGTCAGAGGTCGAGCCGAACGGTTGCGGCGGCGTTGGCGATGACCGCCGCATCGCTGCCGGCGTCGTTCGCGATTTCGAGCCCGCCTGCGACGACCTCGACGCTGCCGGTACCGTGCGGCAACGCCGCGAGCACGGCGGCCTTGT
>JAKAOO010000161.1 GCA_021812165.1 Pseudomonadota bacterium
TTCCGATCTCGAGTTCCGCTGCCCCGACCCCGCCTGCAACCCCTACCTCGCCTTCGCGGCGATGCTGATGGCCGGTCTCGACGGCGTCCAGAACCGCCTCGATCCGGGCGAGCCGATCGACAAGAACCTCTACGATCTGCCTCCTCAGGAATTGGCGCGCATCCCCTCGACGCCGGGCTCGCTCGACGAAGCCCTTTTGGCGCTCGAACGCGATCACGCCTTTCTTCTGAAAGGCGACGTCTTTACGCCGGACGTGATCGAAACCCATCTCAACTACAAGAGGACGCGCGAGGTCGACGAGTTGCGCCTGCGCCCGCACCCCTACGAATTCTTCCTCTATTACGACGTGTAACCTCGGAAACGAGTGTCCCAAGCCACAAATTCGCAGGATCATTTGCCGCCATTGCGAGGAGGCCCGCAGGGCCGACGCGGCAATCTCGGCCCCTTGGACCGAGATCGCGTCGCTGCGCTCGCGATGACAGAACCCTCTCCCCGCAGCGCGGTGAGAGGGGGCGTGTTTGTTCCCGACGCCTAAAATATTTTCCCGCTCCCCCTCCCCGGACTTGATCCGGGGATCACGGGGGGAGAGGGTGGGGTGGGGGGCGGCAAGCCTCGGTGCCGTTCGAAGCATCGCACGAAAAAGGCACCGGCGTTGCCGCCGGTGCCTTTACCCTTCCCGTTCTCCCAGAGGTCGATACGCTTTTGAGCCTTCTGCGAAGGCTACCACCCGTTTGCGAACTTGTCTAATTATTTTTTTTGCTTCCCAGCAGGGCTGCCAGAGCCTTCACGGCACGTCTTCGCCGAGGGTGCGGCGCCGGCGCGTGCGTTCTCCTCGCTTCAACGCGCCCGACACCTTCCTGCTATAGTCGCGCGATGCGCGAGTCCGTTCGAATGACCAACCTCGAAATCCGGGAGCGCTCTTCGCCCAATCAGAAGGAGCGCACCGCGCCCGCCCGCATCGATATGCTCATCCTCCATTATACGGGGATGGAAAGCGCGGCGGCGGCGCTCGAACGGTTGTGCGATCCTGCGGCGAGGGTGAGCGCCCATTACCTCGTCGAAGAGGATGGCACGCTCTGGCGGCTCGTCCCCGAGAGCCGGTGCGCGTTTCACGCGGGCCGCTCGTTCTGGGCCGGAGAAACCGACCTCAATCACGTCGCGATCGGCATCGAGATCGCCAATCCCGGGCATGAGTGGGGGTATCGCCCGTTCCCGCCGCCGCAGATGGCGGCGGTCGAGACTCTCTGCCGCGATATTCTCGCGCGCCGCAGCATCCCGCCCGACCGCATTCTCGGTCACTCGGATATCGCCCCCGATCGCAAGAGCGATCCCGGGGAACTTTTCGACTGGCCGCGGCTTGCCCGTGCCGGGATCGGGATTTGGCCGCAGCCTTCGCCGCTCGCGCCGGCGCGCCGCGGAGAAGCCATCGGCGCCGCCGAGCGCGCCGCCGCCCTCGCCGACCTTGCCGCCATCGGTTACTGCGTCGAAGAGGGCCGCGAGAGGATGGCGCTTCAAGCCTTTCAGCGGCGCTTCCGCCCGGCCCTCTTCAATGGCCGGCTCGATGCCGAGACCGCGATCCGCCTCGTCGAACTCTGCGCGGCGTTCGAACAATCCCGGCGCCGCAAAACATTCGGTCGGCGCACTTTCTAGCGGATGAAATCTATCATTTGATCCCTATGCCACCCCGGCCGCTTCGCGCAGATGGTCATTCCGGAACGGCGCGGAGCGCCGGGCCCGGAATCCATGAACACCGGACAAGCCATTGATTTTACAAACTTGTCTTCATGGATTCCGGGCTCGCGGGCAAGCCCCCGCCCCGGAATGACGGCTCTTTAAGGGGCATTTTCGGAAGGACTCGAGCGTCAGATTTTGACCACTACCTGACCTCGACCGAGGGCGTAAAGATATAGCCGCTTCCGCGCACGGTCTTGATCATGGTCGGCCGTTGCGGATCCTCTTCGAGCTTGCGCCGCAGCCGCCCCACCTGCACGTCGATGGTGCGGTCGAACGGCCCCGCCTCGCGGTTGCGGGCGAGATCGAGGAGCCGATCGCGCGACAGCACCTGGTTGGCGTTGTTGACGAAAGCCGCGAGGAGATCGAATTCACCCGTTGTCAGGCGCACCTCGCTCCCCGAGGGCGAGACGAGCTCGCGGCTCGTCAGGTCGAGGTTCCAGCCGGCAAACCGCGCTTTCGAACCGGTCTTCTTCTCGCCGCCGCCCCCTGACGTGCGGCGCAGGACGCTTTTGACGCGAGCGAGCAGCTCGCGCAGGTGAAACGGCTTTGCGAGATAGTCGTCGGCTCCCATTTCGAGGCCGAGGATGCGATCGACGGTCTCGCCGCGCCCGGTCAGGATGATGATCCCCACACGCGACTCTTCGTGAAGCCGGCGCGCGAGCGTCAAACCGTCCTCGCCGGGAAGCATCAGATCGAGGATCACCAGATCGACCGGGGTCTGCGCCATCTCGCGCCGCATCTCGGCGCCATCGGCGGCGGTCGAAACGCGATACCCTTCGCTCGTCAGATAGTCTTCTACGAGCTTGCGGATCTCCTCTTGATCGTCCACGACCAGGATGTGCGCGTTGTCGTTCATCAGGCTTGACCCGGGCAAACGACCGGAGGGTTCTCGCAGAGCGAACGGCCGCAATCTTACGTGCTGTCCCGGCAAATTCATATATCCTTACCAACCGATTCACAATCGACCTGCCGCGAGATCCCGCGGCACGCGCGGACCGTCGTTCCGCCGCGCCCCTCCTCATCACGGCAAAAAATTTCGCGCGGGGGCGGGAACCGACGGCGAGGCAGGTTGTTGACGGAACAGGCGAGATGCCGGACGCTCGCCTTCGTTCCCCCAGTCCGGCTTGGCAAAGTCTCCCTGTCGCGGGTTTGCCACCCGCTAACTGGCCGGCGTCGGCTTTGACCGACACCGGCATTTTTTTTAGCGAAAACCGTTGCCGCCGGCAGCACCGCCACGAGCTTATAAGGAGCCGCGGAAGCAAGGAGTTGCGCGATGTCCGAAAGAGCCGCAAGCGGTGAGCGGGTCCGCCTCATAAAGGGCGACATCACGAAATTGGCCGTCGCTGCGATCGTCAACGCCGCCAACTCCTCCCTCCTCGGCGGAGGCGGGGTCGATGGCGCGATCCATCGCGCCGCGGGGCCCGAACTCCTCGCCGAATGCCGCACTCTCGGCGGTTGCCCGCCGGGCGAGGCGCGGCTCACCCGCGGCTATCGCCTTAGGGCGGCGCACGTCATCCACACCGTCGGACCCGTCTGGGAGGGCGGGGGAGCACGCGAATCGCAGATCCTCGAAAGCTGCTACCGCTCCTCACTCGAGATCGCCAAGCGTGAGCGGTTTCGCGAGATCGCGTTCCCGGCGATCGCCACCGGCGTCTATGGCTTTCCAAAAGAGGAAGCCGCCCGCATCGCCCTCGCAGCGGTCCGCTCTCACCTTGCGCGCGAGGAATGGCCGCGGCGCGTCCTCTTCACCTGTTTCGACGAGGAGACGCTCTCGGCCTACCGGCAGGCGCTCGCCGGCGCGCCGCAGCCGCCCTAAGCTCGAGGCGCTTTGCCGCGCTCCTTTTCGAGGCGCTTTCTCTCGAGTTCCTTCGCGGCTTTCTCGCGCTCGAAGAGCCCGAGACGCCACTTGTCAACGGCCGCGCGATCCGCGAGGATTGCCGTGTCGTCCGGCGCCGCTTCCGCGCGCGGATGGGGTGCCGATGCCATCGGTTTAATGCCTGCTGGGGCCGGTTTTGCCGTCCGCCGCTCGGCTGCGCTCGGGCGTCGCCCGCCGGGGCGGCAGGGACGCAATTTGGGGATTGCGCTCAAATGTTTGCAAGAATGTTGGGTCTGTGGTCCGCCGACATGGCGATCGACCTCGGTACCGCCAACACCGTCGTCTATGTCAAAGGGCGCGGGGTGGTCTTGAACGAGCCCTCGGTAGTCGCGATCGCCACCGTCAAAGGCAAGCGGCAGGTTCTCGCCGTCGGCGAGGAGGCAAAGCAGATGCTTGGCCGCACTCCCGGCAACATCCAGGCGATCCGGCCTCTGCGCGACGGCGTCATCGCCGATTTCGAAGTCACCGAGGAGATGATCAAGCATTTCATCCGCAAGGTGCACAACCGGCGCAGCTTTGCGACCCCGCAGGTCGTCGTCTGCGTGCCTTCGGGCTCGACCGCGGTCGAGCGCCGGGCGATCCAGGAATCGGCCGAAAGCGCCGGGGCGCGCCGCGTCTTCCTCATCGAAGAGCCGATGGCGGCGGCGATCGGCGCGGGCCTTCCGGTGACCGAGCCGACGGGGTCGATGGTCGTCGATGTCGGCGGCGGCACCACCGAAGTGGCGGTGCTTTCCCTGGGCGGCATCGTTTATTGCCGTTCCGTTCGCATGGGCGGCGACAAGATGGACGAAGCCATCATCGCCTATATTCGCCGCAACCATAACCTGCTCGTCGGCGAAAGCAGCGCCGAGCGGATCAAGAAGGAGATCGGCTCCGCCTGCATGCCGGAAGACGGCGAAGGCCGGACCTTGGAGATCAAAGGCCGCGACCTGATGAACGGCATTCCCAAGGAGATCGTCATCAGCGAAAGGCAGATTGCCGAAAGCCTCGCCGACCCGGTCGGCTCGATCGTCGAGGCCGTCAAAGTCGCGCTCGAACACACCGCGCCGGAACTGGCCGCCGACATCGTCGACAAGGGGATCGTGTTGACGGGCGGCGGCGCGCTCCTCTCCAATCTCGATCTCGTCTTGCGGCAAGCGACCGGTCTTCCGGTATCGATCGCCGACTATCCTCTCATCTGCGTCGCGCTCGGCACCGGGCGCACGCTCGAAGAGATGAAGACGCTGAAGAACGTCCTCGTCGATATGTGGTAAAGATCTTTGCGCGATGGCCCCGGCGCGGGCTATGGTGAAGAGAGCGGGGGAAAGCGCCACAGGGGGAATATGAAGAACCCGGTTGCCGCTCTCTTGGTGCCGCCGCCAAGGCCAGGCAACAGGCGGCGGGGGAAAGCCTGATGATCCGCCTCAGTCCGGCGCGCCGCACCGCCGTGCAACGATTCGCCCCGCCCCTTCTCGTCCTTCTTTCGGTGGCGCTCATCGTGCTGAGCAAAGCCGACAGCGCGTTGGTGGGCGCGTTGCGGCGCGGGGCGAGCGAATTCTTCTCGCCGGCCCTCGGCCTTTTGTCGCGCCCGATCGAGGGGGGAGCAAACCTCGTCCGAGGGGCAAGCGACTGGGTCGAGGTTTACCGCCGCAACGAGCAGCTTCTCCGCGACAACCGGCGCCTTCTTGCATGGCGCCAGGCGGCGCTCGCTCTCGCCGCCCAAAACGCGGAGCTGAGGGGCCTCCTGAAGCTTGTCCCTGAGCACGCTCTCTCGTATCTGAGCGCGCGCGTCATCGCGGATTCGGGCGGCGCCTATGCGCAGAGCCTTCTGATCGACGCCGGGAGCGCGGACGGCGTAAGGCGGGGCGAGGCCGTCCTCGGTGAAGGCGGCCTCGTCGGCCGGATCGCGGGGGTCGGACGGCACGTGGCGCGGGTTCTCCTCCTCACCGATTTCAACTCGCGCATTCCGGTTTTTGTCGAAGGCAAAGAGCCGCTGCGGGCGATCCTCGCCGGCGACAATTCGTCCTATCCCGTCCTGCGGTTCCTGCCGGCGAAAGCGCCGGTCGAGAAGGGCGAGCAGGTGGTAACCTCGGGCATCGGCGGCCTGTTCCCGCCGAACCTGCCGATTGGCGTCGTCTCCGGCGTCGGCGGCGCAGGCCCGCGGGTCGCGCCCTACGCGCGAGTGTCCGAAACCGCCTATGTGCGCGTCGTCGATTACGGTCTCGAACACGCGCTGCCGGCGCTCGCCGCGAACGGCGCGCGCGGCGCTCGGCCGAGATCGCGAAGCGGCGCGTCGCGGGAGCGCTGAGAGGCGATGACACTCCAGACCCTGAGCCTCAAGAAAGGGCGGCGCGTCGAGGCGGCCGCCGCGCGCCTGTTGCCGATCGCGACGACGGCTGTGGCGGCGATCCTCTCGGTCCTGCCGGTGCCGATCCCCGGCTACCGCGGGATCACCCCCGCCTTTACCCTGATGGCGGTCTTTCAGTGGACCGTCTATCGGCCGGATCTGCTGCCTCCCGCGGCGCTTTTTCTGATCGGGATCGGCGAGGATCTGATTACCGGAGCGCCTCTCGGCACCACCGCACTTCTTCTTCTGCTCGCGCGCACGCTCGTACTTGGCGTCAGGCGGTTTTTCGGCAGGAGGCCCTTCCTCTTCGTCTGGGCCGGCTTTATCGCGTTGAGCGGGGCGGCGATGGTGTTTTTGTGGGCGCTCAATTCCCTCTTCGATTGGGCGCTTCTCGAATTTCACGGCACGGTGTTTCGCTTGGCGCTGACGGTGGCGCTCTTCCCGATGGCGAGCTTTCTCCTCGGCCGCACGCAGCGCGCGCTGCTCCCCGCAAGCTGAGCCGATGCGGATTTTCTCTTGGCCTCGCCATCGCTTTCGCCGCGAGGCCTCGTCGAGCCTCGGCGAGACGGCTCTGAAGCGCGAGGCTTTGCGCGACCGGCTGACGACCCGGCGCGCGCTTCTCGTCGCCGGCGCTGAGGGCGCGCTGTTTCTGCTCCTCGCGGGGCGGATGTATCAGCTGCAAATCCTCGATAGGGGCCGCTACCGCCTGCTCGCCGAGAAGAATCGCATCAGCCTGCGGCTCATTGCGCCGCCGCGCGGGCGCATCCTCGACCACTCCGGCGTTCCCTTGGCCGACAACCGGCAAAACTACCGCGTCGTCATCATCGCGGAGGAGGCCGGCAACGTGCCCGAAACTCTCGCCATGATCGGGAAGGTCGTGACGCTCGACGCAGCCGATCGCCGCCGCGTCCTCAGCGACATCCGCCGCGTGCGCAGCTTTATCCCGGTCCTCGTACGGGACAACCTCAGCTGGGACGAGATGGCGCGCGTCGAGGTCGCCGCTCCCGAGCTCGCCGGCGTGTCGGTCGAAGAAGGCTTGATACGCCATTACCCTCTCGGCCAGAGCGCGGCTCATGTCCTCGGCTATGTCGGGGCGGTTTCGAAAGACGAGCTCGATGGCGACCCGGTCCTCGAACTTCCCGATTTCCGGATCGGCAAAACCGGGATCGAAAAGCTCGAAGAGATCGCTTTGCGCGGCAAGGCCGGAACGAAAGAGATCGAAGTCAACGCTTACGGCCGGGTCGTGCGCGACCTCGCCCGCTTTCCCCCGCACCCCGGCGAAGACGTCGTCACGACCCTCGACGCGGCGCTCCAGAAGTTCACGTTCGAGCGTGCGAGCGAAGAGCCTTCGGTGGCCTCGGTCGTTCTCGACGCCGTCACCGGAGGCGTCCTCGCCCTCGCCTCGGTTCCGAGCTTCGATCCCGAAATCTTCTCTTCGACGCTCTCCCCGGCGTTGTGGCGCCAACTCTCGACGGACCCGAAGCATCCCCTCTCGGACAAGGTGATCGCCGGCGTTTATCCCCCGGGATCGACCTTCAAACCGGCGGTCGCCGTTGGCGCTCTCGCGGCGGGCGCCATCACTCCCGACACCGAATTCTTCTGCCCCGGCTTCCTGCGCCTCGGCAAGGCGATCTTTCATTGCTGGAAACGGGGCGGCCACGGACTCCTGCGCCTTCATGATGCAATCAAGGAATCCTGCGACGTCTATTTTTATCACGTGGCGATGCGTCTCGGCATCGAGCGAATGGCCGCGATGGCCCGGCGCTTCGGTTACGGCAGCCTCTCCGGCCTCGGTCTTGCCGGGGAGCGCGCCGGTCTCGTCCCGACGCCGCAGTGGCAGATGGCGAAACGGGACACCCGCTGGGAGCCTGGAGAGACCCTGATCACCGGGATCGGGCAGGGGGCGGTCGGGGTCACGCCGTTGCAGATCGCGGTCATGGTGGCGCGGCTTGTGACCGGCAAAAAGGTGGTTCCGCGCCTCGTGCGCGCGGTCGGCGAGAAAGGCAGAGAGACGCCTCCCGATTTCCCGCCCTTTGCCGTCGATCCGAAGATCCTCGCCTTCGTCACCGAAGCGATGGTCGCCGTCGTCAACGAGCCTCAGGGCACGGGTTATGCGCTGCGCATCGCTGATCCGCAGTTTGCGATGGGCGGCAAATCGGGCACGGCCCAGGTGCACCGGATCACGGCATACGAGCGCGCGCACGACGCCCTCACCGGAAAGAGGGTCCCTTGGAGCGAACGCGACCACGCGCTCTTCGTCGGTTTCGCGCCGGTCGGCGCGCCGCGTTTCGTCTGCGCCACCATTGTCGAGCACGGCGGTACGGCCGGCGGAGAAGGCGCCGCGGTGGCGGGTCCGATCGTGCGCGACGTGCTTCTCGAAGCGCAAAAGCATGGGCCTTTCCCGTCCGTTCCTGTGGCCGAGCGGCCGCCGCGCGCTCTGCCCGGCTCGGTCGTCTAAGCAGGATTTCGTAGGATGATCCACACATCCTCATGCGCCGTGCGATGCTCCCTCTCCGCCCCTGGGGTGTAAAGGCCGGAGACATGGTGAACAGGTGTTCGGGGACATGGTGAACGGGTTGGCAGTGGCGCAGCTCGTCCCGGTAGTCCACGGGAGGGACCCGCGCCGCGAGG
>JAKAOO010000162.1 GCA_021812165.1 Pseudomonadota bacterium
GATCTTTATTGAGTTGAGGCTGTTGCCGCGCAGCCTGGCGGCGCGCATGAGCGCCGTGCTGTTGCTGGGCCTCGTCCTCGCACAGCTTCTCGCCGCGGTCATCGACGCTCTCGATCGGGGCCGCGCCTTTTATCGCAGCACGACCTTGCAGGTGGCGGAGCAAATCGCGGACATTGCAAAAGCGCTCGACGCGGTCTCGCCCGCGGCGCGCGCAAGAATCGTAGCGAGGTTGAGCGATCCTCGTCTTTCGATCGCGCTTTCGAGCGGCCTTCATCTCAGCGAAAGCATCCCCGAGAAGTCCTATGCGCGCGGCTTCCAGAGGGTGTTGAGCCGGGAGCTCGGCCCGGGCTGGGGCATCCACGTTCTGATACACCAAACGAGCCGACCCGCCAGAAGTAGAGCGGCCTATTTCTGGGATGCTCCCGTCAGTGCCTTGGATCGCTATTTCACGCTGCGGCTCTCTTATCCCGCGCCGCCCGGATTTGACATCGTGGCGCACGTCCAACTCCACGACGGCAGCCGCGTGACGTTCGCGGCGCCGCTTCCTTATGAACACATCACGCGTCTCTATGTCCTGCTACCGAAGCTCCTCCTGATGCTCGCGATCTTGATCGCGCTCCTGCTTCTCGCCGTCCGGTGGATCACCCGTCCCCTCGAAAAGATGGCTCAGGCGGCGCTCACGCTCGGAGAGGAGCTCAATCAGACGCCGCTTCAAGAAAGCGGCCCCGAGGAGATCCGATCTACGGCGCGGGCGCTCAATGTCATGCAGTTGCGGCTTCAGGAATATGTGCGCGATCGGGCGGCCATGTTGGCGACCCTTTCGCACGACCTCAAAACCTACATTACGCGCCTCAGATTGCGCACAGAGCTCTTGCCGGACTGTCAGCATCGCGAGCGCCTGATTGCGGAGCTCGGCGGTATGAGCACAATGGTCAATGCGACGCTCGACTATCTGCGCGGCATCAACCCCGATCAGTACCGGACTCGATTCGATGTGACCGCCTTGGTCGAGAGCGTTCGCATCGATGCCGAAGATATGGGATGGGAGGTCGCCGTTGGCGGCGCTGCCGGAGAACCCTTTAGCGGCAACCCGCAGGATCTTCGGCGATGCCTCATGAACCTTGTCGAGAACGCGGTCAAATACGGCGGGCGAGCGGCCATCACTTTAGAGGATGGCGCTCGCGAGCTGACGATCAGAGTGTCCGATCCGGGGCCGGGCGTTCCGCCCGAGGAAAGGGAACGCGTTTTCGAGCCCTTCTATCGCCGCGCGTCTTCACGGAGTGGCGAGCTTGCGGGGACGGGGCTTGGGCTTCATATCGCCCGCAGCATTGCGCGCGCGCATGGCGGCGACGTGGTGTTGCAGCAGGAGACGCCGCTCGGCTTCTCTGCCACAATCCGCCTACCGCGTGCCGCGGCGCCGACCGAGCGGGCGCGGTTTCAGCGCAGATAGGCCTCGCTCGCATACCGGCGCATCATGCGTTGGCTGTTGAAATAGGAAGCGATATTCGCGATCGCCTGCTTCATCATCGAGCGCCACCGCGCGGGATCCTCGTAATAGATCGGCAGGACGGCGTTTTCGAGCCGCTCATAGAGAAGGGACGCGTGTTGTTTGGGGTCGTCGTCCTCGCGGCCGATCGACCACCCGGTCACGCCCTCGATGCAGGCCTCGATCCACCAGCCGTCCGGAACGCTCAGATTGAGGACGCCGTTCAATGCCGCTTTCATGCCGCTCGTTCCCGACGCTTCGAGCGGAGGCAAGGGCGTGTTGAGCCAGAGGTCGGAGCCGGCGACCAGCATCATCGCCATGCTCATGTCGTAATTCGGCAAAAAGATGCAGGTGATCCTGCCGCGGAGCCGGCCAATCAGCTCGTTGAGACGCCGCACGCACTCCTTTCCTTCGGCGTCCCGGGGATGAGCCTTGCCGGCGAGCACCACCTGGAAAGGGCGTCGCGAGGCGATCGCGGCAAGCCGATCGAGGTCTTCGAATAGGAGAAGCGGGCGCTTGTAGCCGGTCATCCGACGCGCGAAGCCGACGACCATGATGCGGGGGTCGAGCGCCACGCCGCTCGCCGCTTTCACCCCTTCTATGAGGCTCTCTTTCGCCCGTTCGTGGCACTGCCACACCTCGTCCTCCGCGAGCTGCAACGCGCGGACGAGGATTTCCGGCTCGTGCTGCCAGTGCGGCCAGTGCGCGCTATAGAGCTTGGCAAAAGCCGAGTGTGTCCAAGTCCCGGCGTGCACGCCGTTGGTGACGGCATGAATTCGATATCCGGGGTACATCTGCTTTGTCACTTCGGCGTGGCGGCGGGCGACCCCGTTGACGTAACCGGCGAGGTTCAACGCGAGGCGCGTCATATTGAGGCGATCTTCGCCGGCGAGGCGCTTCAAGGCGTCGAGTTCGACGAAATCCGGCAATAAGCGCTCGAAAAGCTCATAAGGAAAGCGGTCCTGAGCCGCTTCGACCGGGGTGTGCGTCGTGAACGCGCAGCGCTCGCGCACCTCGGCCACATCGTACGGCAGTTCCCCGGCGATGCGCTCATCGGGCGGGATCCGCCATCGGTTCAAAAGATCGAGCGTCAGGAGCGCGGCGTGCCCTTCGTTGAGATGATAGGTGTGGAGGTCGAAGCCGAGCGCGCGCAGGACCCGAATGCCGCCGATGCCGAGGACGATCTCCTGCTTCAAACGATAGGTTTCGTCACCGCCATAAAGGTAGTGGGTGAGCGCGCGATCGTCGTTGCCGTTTTGATCGGGATCGGCATCGAGGAAGAGGATCGGCACCTGATGGCCGTGGGGGCAGGTGTGAATATAAAGCCAGGGACGGATCCACACCGGCTTTCTCTCGATCTCGACTGCCACCATGGCGTTGACCGGCACGCACCAGCGTTCGGGTTGCCACCAATCCGGTTCTTCGAGCTGCCTCCCATCGGGAGCGATGACCTGTCGGAAATAGCCGGCGCGGGAGAGGAGCGTCACAAAGACGACGGGAAGCTCGAGGTCGGCGCAGGAGCGCGCCACATCGCCGGCGAGGATCCCGAGACCGCCCGCATAACTGCGCATCTCGGGCCTGACGGCGATTTCCATCGAGAGGTAGGCAATGTGCGTGCGGGAAAGAAACGCTTCGATCGACGGCATTTGACCTCTTCCTTGCCGGCGTCAACGCGCCGCCTTGCCTGCCCCGTTTTCGGCACCGCTGCGGGCTTCTCGCCGGAAGGAACCGGGGCGAGAGAAGAAGCCTATAGACACCGTGGCGGCGGCTTTCGTTGATTTGCGTCAAATCGCCAGGCGAGCGCGGCGCCCGCAGCCGGTCGAGTGCCGCTCGGAGCCGCCTATGGTCCGTAAACCGGTGGCCCGTAAGCGGGTGTTGCTTACGCGTCGAGTTGACCGCTCCCAAATCCTATGTTGCTCCCAAATCCTGTTGTCTTTTCCCCTCGCTTTCGGCCAGACTCCTAGCCGGGAGGTTTCGATGATCTCGGGCATTCGTTCGCAGCAAAGCTCCGCCGCAGCGGGGCAAAGAGGAGGGAAACGGCATGCCGAGTTCCGCTGAGACCGCACGGGACCTCCCGTGGTGGAAAGAACCGACCAAAGACCAATGGCTCGCGTTTGTGGCGGCGTGGCTCGGTTGGATGCTGGATTCTTTCGACTTCACGCTTTTCCTCATGATCATGGTGCCGATCTCGAAGGCCTTTCATGTTCCGCTCCCGGAGGTGGCGTGGGCGGTGACGATCACCTTGTGGATGCGGGTCGTGGGGGGAATCGCGAATGGTTGGCTTGCCGATCGTATTGGCCGCAAAGGGCCGTTGATGCTTTCGATCGCCTGGTATTCGGTCTGCAATTTCATCGCCGGCTTCTCGCCGAGCTTTTGGTTTCTTTTTCTCTTCCGCTCTCTTCTCGGCATCGGCATGGGAGCGGAATGGGGGGTCGGCGCCTCGCTGGCGATGGAAAGCTGGCCTGTGCGCTCGCGCGGCTTTGTGGCGGGAGTGATGCAGGGCGGCTGGGGGCTTGGCTTTCTCTTGTCGAGCGCGGCTTACGGGCTCCTTTACAACCTCATAGGCTGGCGCGGCATGCTGTGGATCGGCATCCTGCCGGCGATCCTCCTCTTATACATCTTCCGTTATGTGAAAGAGCCCGAGATTTGGCTTGAAAATCGCATTCGGCAGCGGGCGGAGCAGCGCGAGGTCCGCGCGCCGCTTTTCTCGATCTTCAAACCGGGCTTGCTCGCAAACACGCTCAACGCGTGCTGGTGGGCTGCGAGCGGGATGGTCATCTACTATTCCCTATGGGCGCTTTTCGCGACTCATCTCGAGGCCGATCTGCATCTGAGCCCGGCTCTGGTCGCGACCCCCATGATGCTCGGGGACCTGGCATTCTTCCTCGCCTGCACGGGCTGGGGCTGGGTGGCGGACCGTCTTGGCCGGCGTTGGGCCTTAATCATCCCCGCGGCGATCGGCATCCCGATCACGCCGCTCTACCTTTTGACCCACAACGTGACCCTAATCTCCATCGGCCTCCTGCTTCAGGGATTTTTCGCCAGCGGCGGTATCGCCAGCCAGAATGCGAGCTATATGACCGAGCGCTTTCCGACCGAGGTTCGCGCGACGGCGAGCGGCTTCTGCTATCAATTCGGAGCCGGCGTGGGTGGCCTGATCGCGCCGGTCATCGCCTATTTCGCAGTCGCCTATCACATCGGCTTCGCCATTCCGATGCTGATTGCAGGAATCCTCGGCGGTGCGAGCTTTATCGGCGCGGTCTACCTGGGCCCCGAGACGAAAGGCAAGGTCCTCGTCGCCGAATTGGAGGTGGCTTAGCCGAAGCCGAGAGGGCGCGAGCGCGAGGTGGCGCCCGGCACCGACCGGGCGCCAGCTTGAGTGCGATTGAGCGTCTGCCGCGCGGCAGCGTCGGGGTCTGAGCGCGAGGAGCGTCTTTTTTGACGCCTCTGCGGCAACGCAATTTTCTCTAGACATTTCGGCGATCCACGGTAACGTGTACGCGAAGCCCCGCGAATGGGGCGGCTTGAACGAGGGAGGAACACGATGGCGACGGTCGTCCGGACCGCACAAAATATTCCGTGGTGGAAAGAACCGACCAAGGACCAATGGTTCGCCTTTCTGGCGGCTTGGCTCGGTTGGATGCTCGACGCCTTCGACTTCACCGTGTTTCTTTTGATCATGGTACCGATCGCCAAATACTTCCATGTCTCGCTTTTGGATGTGACGGCGGTTTTCGCCATCACTTTGTGGATGCGGCTTATCGGAGGCGTCGCTGCGGGCTGGCTTGCCGACCGCATTGGACGCAAAACGCCTTTGATGGTTTCGATCGCCTGGTATTCGGTCTGCAACCTTCTCGCTGGGCTCGCGCCTTCTTTCATGGTCCTGTTCCTGTTCCGTGCGCTTCTCGGCATCGGCATGGGGGCGGAATGGCCGGCCGGCGCGGCGCTGGCGATGGAGAATTGGCCGGCGCGTTCGCGCGGCATCATGAGCGGCGTCTTGCAGCAATCCTGGCCGCTCGGGTTCCTGCTGTCGAGCGGGATTTACGGCCTTTTCTACAACAGCATCGGCTGGCGCGGCCTCCTCATCATCGGCATTTTGCCCGCCTTATCGATCATTTTTATCTTTTTCGTCGTCAAAGAATCCCCGATCTCGATTGAGAATCGGCGCAAGCAACGCGAACTACGGCACCAATTTAAGGCGCCTCTGTTTGAACTTTTCAAGCCAAAGCTCCTTGCCAACACCGTTACGGCTTGGATATGGCTAGGAAGCGCCTTTGTCATTTATTACACGGTTTATGGCCTGTTTGCGACGCACCTGGAAAAAGACCTCCACTACAGTCCGGGTCTGGTGGCGCTACCGATCGTTCTCAGCAATGCGGTGGCGTTTGTTTGCGGGCCGTTCTGGGGCTGGGTCTCGGATCGGATCGGCCGGCGCTGGGGCATCATCATTCCCGGCGCCATCGGGGCCGTCGTGACGCCCTTCTATCTTTTCCCGTCGAGTTACGCGATGGCGGCGGCGGCCTTCGCCATTCAGGGCGCTTTCGCGGGTTCGATTTACGGCCAGCAGCCGAGCTATCTGAGCGAGAGGTTCCCGACCGAAGTGCGCGCCACGGCGGGCGGCCTCTGCTATCAAGGGGCGGGGTTTTGGGGAGCGCTCACCGGACCCCTCCTCACCGCTTGGGCCATAGGCCTGCCGGGCGGGTTCGCGATGCCGATGCTTTATGCGACGATCGGCGCCTCGGTGGTGCTCGTCGTTGTTTTGCTGTTCGGTCCCGAGACCAAGGGAAAAGTGCTCATCGCCGAACCGGAGCTCGTCGCAGCGCACGCTGTCGAATTATAGCCGCGAAGCGGCGCCCGGCTCATCACCGGGCGCCGTTTTTCGACCGACTTTCAGGCGATGAGAAGGCGCAAAAGCGCGAGAGCGCCAAAGAGCCAGCAATACCAGGCGAAGGGGTCGAGCGGCGCGCTCTTTTCATAGGCACGGAAATATCGGAGAAGGAAGGCGGTACTCACATAGGCCGTCACCCCGGCGACGATCCCCGCGGTCCACAGAATGGGACCGCCGAACATCGCCCCGCCCGCGCCGACGGGGAGGCGGAGAAGCTTCGGGATCTCCAGAATCCCGGCGCCCGCGATGACGGGAGTGGCGAGCAAGAAGGAAAAACGCGCTGCGTCCTCGTGCTTCAGACCGACGACAAGGCCGCCGACCATCGAGGCGCCCGATCGCGAGATTCCGGGAAGGAACGCGGTCGATTGAAAGAGGCCGATGAGAAGCGCCTCGCGCCAACGCGCTTCGAGAAGGCTGCGCCGTTCGCCCGACGCCGAGCCACGGCGGCGCAAACGTTCGCCGAGAAACAGGAGGAACCCGTTGGCGACGAGAAAGCCGGCGGCGGCGATCGGCGAGGCGAAGAGGTCGCGCACCCCTCGTTCGAAGAGGAAACCGATGACGACCGCCGGCAGCGTACCGATGACGAGAAGCAGGAAGAGGTGCCGCTCTTCGTGAACCGCGCGCCTCGTCCCGCCCACTCCGAGGAGGCCGCGGGCCAGAGACAACCATGTCCGCCAGAAATAAAGAAGAAGCGCCGTTGCCGTTCCGACATGCAAGACCACGATAAAAGGCAGAAATCGTGGTGCGTGCTCGTCGATGTGCCAGTGGAGAAGGGCGGGCAGGATGACTGCGTGCCCAAGGCTGCTCACCGGGAAAAGCTCGGTGATGCCTTGAAGTACGGCGGCGATAATCGCTTGCATGAAGCTCATCGGCGATCGATCCTCTCCTTCTGACCGCAACCGGCGTGCGTGCGACCCCGGCACGGCTTCCGGCCCGCCCCGGCCGGGTAGTGTCCTAATTTGACGGAGCGCGGCCTACCGGAGTGCCTTGGCACGGTGCTCCGCGACGATCGCCGCCCGCACCGCCTCCAGCGGCGACTTGATCCTGTCGGTATGCAGCACGGCGAAGAAGCGCCGCTTCGTGCTGCCCTCGATCGGCGATGACCAAGCATAGGCACGAGTCGCGCTCGGATGCTCCGCCAAGTCGAACACATGCACGACGCCTTCCCATACCGCCCTGCCCTCGAATGTCTCACGCACAGGGACGGTTTGCGCGAGCGTCGCGGTGCCGCCGTGCATCTTCTCTACGGTTTCGCGCAGCTGAGCCATCTCGGTCATTTCGTTGCAGCCCCATTTTGGGATGGCGCGATCCTGTAATGAGCCGAAGAATCACGGGTGTACGCGCCCCGCTCAAAAATCAGCAGCCCTTTCTGCGTTAGCCTGTCGAGGTCTTTTTTGCTCGTCTGCCATGTTCTGCCGGTGATCCGCGACGCATCAGAAACGTGAATTATCTGATTTCGAAACGCAAACCCCATTATGGCGACTTCGTGCTCGTTAAGAGATTTCCAAGTATCTATACCGAAGTATTGGGCCACGTCGCGATCGATCGCTCGCGATCGCATAGCGCTCATTAGGGTTACGCGAACCACGATGCCGTGAATGGTTTCTTGCTTAAAGATGGGATCAGGCAATTCGCTTTCCTGCATGCTGTCGCGAATCCGGCGAACGCCTTCACGAGCCATCCGCACATAACCCAAATACCGCAACGCATCCATTAGGTGATAATTGCGGGATGCCCGAGCAGTGTAAATTGTTTGCTCATTTACCGGTGGCACAAAACCGCCGGGACTTTCAATTTCTAGCCGATCCGGGAAAAATTTTACCGTGATTTCTGTTCCACTAAAATTATATGAACGATGAACGCAGGCGTTAACAATGGCCTCTAGCCACGCAAATCTCGGGTATTCGTCGGTCTCGACAAATTTGCCGCTCGAATTCAGATAAGTGACTTTATATATAGTGTTCCTCATAATTTCGTCGGAGGATTGTATTAGCTTAACGACGTTTCCATCGGCCACTCTGTCCACTAACGGCTGAAGGCTTATCCCTTTGCTTCCGGTAAGATCAACATCTTGTAGGTCAGGAGTGGATGGGCGGCGGCGATGCCGAGCAGGGACTGGAATGCGGCGTGGCGGGTACGGCGGC
>JAKAOO010000163.1 GCA_021812165.1 Pseudomonadota bacterium
GATCTGCGGCCCCCAAGTCTATCACAACGATCACTCGCGCCCCGAAGCCCCTCGGATCCGCAGCCTCGGAGAAGAGCTGGGGCTCATCCTCCGCGGCCGCGCGGCGAATCCGCGCTGGATCGAAGGGGTGATGCGCCACGGCTACAAAGGGGCGGCAGAGATCGCCGCTACCGTCGATTACCTCTTCGCCTTTGCCGCGACGACGAGACAAGTGCAGGACGCGCATTTCGAGGCGCTTTTCGACGCCTATCTTCGGGACGAGAAGGTCCGCGCCTTCATGCGCGACGCAAGTCCCGCGGCTCTCCGCGAGACGATCGGCCGCTTTCGCGAAGCGATCGAGCGCAGCCTCTGGCAGCCCAAAAAGAACAGCATCCGCGAAAGCCTCGACGAGTGGCGAACGACATGACCAATGAACAATCGGCACGCGACGAGGTGAAGATGCTTTGGCTTGACGGCGATTGGAACGATCCGTTCCGAATTTCAGATGCAATCGAAAAGAAATATTGGGAACAACTCGAAAAGAACGCTAAGGGCGTCTACAGACTCATCGCTCTTTCGAACAAAAATGATTTTACACTACAGAAACTAGACCGTGTATGCGGAGTTGACGATACGGGTACGCTCTATATCGGTGCCTCATATGTTTCGCTACTGGGCCGACTAGCCGCCGTCGTAAAGACGCACCGCCCTGATTATGTGGGTCGCCCGCATCAGCGTCTTTCGCCGAGGCTGGCCGATCGGTTTACAGAACGAAAGCTCGCCGTCTCATGGGAACCAACCGAGACACCATGGGAGCGCGAGCATCGGCTGCTCGTCGCGTACGAGGAAACGTTTGGGGAGCTTCCGCCAATGAATAACCAGCGAAGCGTCTTTTAGTTCCTGCCGTGACCAGGAATAGCAGGGGCGGTCATTCCGGGACGGCCCTTTCAGGGCCGGGCCCGGAATCTATGGACACCGGCCCCGCCCGAAATTTCGCAGGGCGGTGTTCTTGGATTCTGGGCTCGCGGGCACAGCCCACGCCCCGGAATGACAACGATCCTGGGTACTCTCTTCAGCACGCCGCGTCGGATGGCAAGCCGGCCGCGGCGGGTAGCAGCGAAAGGGAGAAAAACCTCAGGCATCGCGAAAAGATGGCGAAGGTGAAGGCCGCGCGCGAGCGCATGATGCAGGCGAAAACGGTGGAGAAGGGGCTCCTCATCGTCCACACCGGCGCCGGCAAAGGGAAATCGACCGCCGCTTTCGGGCTTCTCCTGCGCGCGCTCGGCCACGGGATGCGCGCGGGCGTCGTGCAGTTCGTCAAAGGCGCCTGGGCGACGGGCGAACGGGCTTTTCTCGAGCGGTTTCCGGACCTCGTGACCTTTCGCGCGATGGGTGAAGGGTTTACCTGGGAAACCCAAGACCGCGAACGCGACATCGCCGCGGCCCGCGCCGCGTGGGAAGCCGCAAAGGCGATGATTGCCGATCCTTCCTATCGGCTCGTTGTCCTCGACGAACTCAATATCGTGTTGCGCTACGGCACTCTTCCGCTCGACGAGGTGTTGCAGGCGCTGAAGGCAAGACCGCCGGGTCTCCACCTTGTCGTTACCGGGCGGAACGCCCCGCCCGAGCTTATTGCCGAGGCCGATCTCGTCACCGAGATGACGCTCGTCAAACATCCCTTCAGAGAGGGCGTCAAAGCGCAAAAAGGGATCGAGTTTTGATGGCCCGCGCGTTGATGCTGCAAGGAACGGGCTCGGATGTCGGAAAGTCGCTGATGGTGGCGGGGCTCGCCCGCGCCTATACGCGGCGCGGGCTCCGCGTGCTTCCCTTCAAGCCGCAAAACATGTCGAACAACGCCGCGGTGACGGAAGAGGGCGGAGAAATCGGCCGCGCGCAAGCGCTTCAGGCGCGGGCCTCTGGCGCCCTTCCGCTCGCCGACATGAACCCGGTTCTGTTGAAGCCGCAATCGGAAGGGGGCGCGCAGATCATCCTCGGCGGCCGGCTGTGGGGTACGGCTTCGGCGTGCGAATACCGGCGCCTTGCGCCGCGATTTCTGCCTTTCGCGCTCGCGGCTTTCGCGCGGCTTGCGGAGCGCGCCGATCTCGTCCTCGTCGAGGGTGCGGGAAGCCCGGCCGAGATCAATCTGCGCGAAGGCGACATCGCCAATATGGGGTTTGCCGAGGCGGCGGATTTGCCGGTCGTTCTCGTCGCCGATATCGAGCGCGGCGGCGTCATCGCCCAGCTCGTCGGCACGGCGATGCTCCTTCCGGCAAGCGAAAGAGCGCGTCTCAAAGGCTACATCGTCAACAAATTCCGCGGCGATCCGAGGCTTTTCGACAGCGGGATCAGAGCCGTCGGAGAACTGACCGGCCTATCCTCGTTCGGGGTCGTCCCTTATTTCGATGCGGCGCGCCTTCTCCCGGCCGAAGATTCGCTGGCGCTCGCTCCTCACCCCGCTCACCCCCACCCTACCCCCGGAACGCCCGCGCTGGCGGGCGGTCGTCCGGGGGCTCCCCCGCTTGCGGGGGAGGGAACAGGAGGGAGCGGTGAGGGGCCTCTCGTCGTCGCCGTCCCGATTCTTCCGCGGATCGCCAATTTCGACGATCTCGACCCTCTGGCCGCCGAAAGCGGGGTCGCAGTCGTGATGGTGCGGCCGGGACGGCCTCTTCCGCGCGAGGCGCGCCTCGTCATCCTGCCCGGCTCGAAAGCTACGATCGCCGATCTCGATTTTCTGCGCCGCGAAGGGTGGGACATCGATCTTCTCGCCCATCGCCGCCAGGGCGGCCATATCCTCGGGCTCTGCGGCGGTTTTCAGATGCTGGGGCAAAGCATCGCCGATCCTCTCGGTATCGAGGGGCCGCCCGCAAGCGTGCCGGGTCTCGGGCTCCTCGAAGTCGAAACGGTTCTCGGCGGAAAGAAGCGCCTCGGCAAGGCTTTCGGGCTCGATGTTGCGACCGGCAGCCCGGTCGAAGGCTACGAGATGCATCTCGGCAGCACGAGGGGAGCGGGGTGCGAGCGGCCAATGCTGAGGCTCGCGGGGCGTCCCGACGGGGCGATGAGCGCCGATGGCCGGGTGATGGGCTCTTATCTCCACGGGATTTTTGCGAGCGACCCGTTCCGGCGCGCTTTCCTTTCCCGCCTCGGCGCGGCGCCAAGCGGCCTCTCCTATGAGGGTGAGATCGAGAAGACGCTCGACGCCTTTGCCGATCATCTCGAGGAGAACCTCGATCTCGCGGCGCTTCTCGCCGCCGCGCGCGCGCCGGACTAAAAGAGAAAGCGCAGATGGAGGAAAAGCCACACCGCGGCGATGAGGCCGAACTCGATCAGACAGGCGAGCCGATAGAGAGAAAGCGCGCGCGCGATGTCGCCTGTTACGGCCCGCGCCGTGCCCTCACCGAGCCAGGGATCGGCGACGACGACGCCCCCGTAGCGGCGCGGCCCGGCGAGAGAGAGGGCGAGCGCTCCGGCCATCGCCGCCTCGGGCCAGCCGGCGTTTGGCGAGCGGTGCTTCCTCGCGTCGCGCAGCATGATCCGGAGGGCCCGGCCCGGGCGCGCGCCAGTCAAGAAGACTGCGGCGGCCGCCAGAAGGAGGCCGGAAAGGCGCGACGGCACCAGGTTCAAAAGATCGTCGAGGCGCGCCGCCGCCCAGCCAAAGCTCTTGTAACGCGGGCTTTCGTGCCCGATCATGCTGTCGAGCGTATTCGCCATCTTGTACGCGAAGAGGCCGGGGAGACCGAAGACAAGAAAAAACGCCGCCGGGGCGACGACGCCGTCGCTGAAATTCTCGGCGAGGCTTTCGATCGCCGCGCGCACGACTCCGTGATGGTCGAGGCTCGAAGGGTCGCGCCCGACAATGTGGCGGACGGCCTCGCGTCCGGCTTCGAGGCCGCCTTCGTCGAGGGCGACCGCGACCGCTGCGACATGATCGAAAAGGCTTCTCTGCGCGAGGAGCGTCGCGATCAGGAGAGCCTCGATCGCCGCACCGAGGAAGCTGCCGCGAAGGACAAAGGCGATGAGGGCGCCAAGCGCCGCGGCGGCGACGACGCAGAAGACGACCGCGATGACGCCGCGCACGCGCCGCGCGCGTTCGCTGCGGTTTTCGCGATTGAGCCTTTTGTCGAAAAAGGCGACGGCGCGCCCCGCGAGCGCGACCGGATGCGGGATGGTGCGGGTGAGCCTTTCGCCGAGCGCGGCGTCGATCGCGAGCCCGGCGAGGAGCAGGAAAAACGGGTCGTGTGTCGCCATCATCGGCAAAGGGGAAGGGAATGCGACGGACGGCGGTTCTGATCTGCGGGCACGGCAGCCGCGATCCCGAGGCGATCGCCGAATTCGAGAGTTTCGCCGCGGCGTTGCGGGGAAAGCTCGGCGGCTACGAGGTTGCGACCGCCTATCTCGAATTCGCGCGTCCGGTCATCGGCGACGCCTTGAAGGCGCTCTCTCGGCAGGGCGTCAGGCGGATCCTTGCGGTGCCGGGGATGCTTTTTGCGGCAAGCCATGTCAAGAACGACCTTCCTTGGGAGGTCAACAGCTTCGCCGCAGAAGAGCCTGAAGTCGAGGTCCGTTTCGGCCGCGATCTCGCGATCGACGATAAGCTCTTGCGCGCGGCGGCCGAGCGCATCGCCGAGGCCGAGGACGACACGCACGAGGACACCCTTCTTCTCGTCGTCGGGCGGGGCACGAACGACCCGGACGCCAATTCGAATATCGCGAAGCTCGCGCGCATGCTGTGGGAGGGGATGGGGTTCGGCTGGGCGGAAGCCGCCTATAGCGGCGTTGCGCACCCGCGCGTCGGCGCGGCGCTCAAACGCGCGGCCCGACTCGGTTTTCGCCGCATCCTCGTCTTTCCCTATTTTCTCTTTACCGGCGTTCTCGTCAAACGCATCTACGCCGAGACCGACCGTGTCGCCGCGGAGTTTCCCGAGATCGCCTTCTCGAAGGCGCCCTATCTCAACGACCATCCGCTGGTTCTCGAAGCCTTCCGCGACCGCATCGCCGAGATCGAGGAAGGCAATCCGGCGATGAATTGCCAGTTCTGCAAATATCGCGTCCAGATCGTCGGCTACGAAAAGGATCTCCACGCGGCGCAGGAGGCGCATCACCACCATGTCCGCGGCGCCGGCACCGACGCCGATCCTCCTCACCCTCCTCACCATCACCATCGGTGATGTTCGACACCTTCGTCATGGTCGATTGGAGCGCGGCAAGCGTCCCGCGCCAAGGGCGCGACAGCATCTGGATCTCCCTTCTCGGCCACCGCGACGAACGGCTAGACAATCCGCCGACGCGCCACGCGGCAAAGGCGCTTCTTGCCGCGCTCTTGGTGGAGGCGCTGGGGCGCGGCGAGAAGGCGCTCGTCGGCTTCGATTTTCCCTTTGGCTATCCCGCAGGCTTCGCCACGCGGCTCGGTCTTTCGGGGACCCCCTGGCGCGCGCTTTGGGACGAGATCGCGCGCCTCATCGCGGACGCTCCCGACAACAAGAACAACCGCTTCGACGTCGCCGCGCTCCTCAATCGGCGAGCCTCTTCGGGACCGTTCCCTTTTTGGGGCTGCCCCGCCCAAAAAGCCGGGACGTTTCTCGGGCCGAGGCACCATCGCGGCCACGACGTAAACGGGCTCGCGGAGAAGCGTCTCATCGATGACTATATGCGCGGGGCGCAGCCCTGCTGGAAGCTCATGGGTGCAGGCTCGGTCGGAAGCCAGGCGCTGATGGGCGTCCCGGTCGTGCGGGCGCTTCGAGACGATCCGCGCTGGCGCGAGGCGGCCGCCGTCTGGCCCTTCGAAACCGGCCTCGCCGCGCCTCGCCGGACGCGGCTCGTCTTTGCCGAGATCTACCCGTCTCTGTGGCGCGTCGCGGCGGCACCGGGAGAAGTCAAGGACGCGGCGCAGGTTTCTACCGTTGCGCGGTTTCTCGCGGCGCGCGAGAAGGCGGGCGAGCTCGGCGCGCTCTTCGCCGGACATCCGGGCCTCTCGTCCGAAGAGCGCCGGCGCGTGGAGAACGAGGAGGCGTGGACCTTGGGAGTGACCGGGCGCGGGCAGAAGCCGATTTCGCTGCCGGTCCCCGCTCACCCCACCCTCGCCCCCCGCTATCCCCGGATCCAGTCCGGGGAGGGGGCGAGGGAAGATAAAGTACAGCGCCGCCGCATATCAGCTCCCTCTCCCCGCTTGCGGGGAGAGGGCTGGGGTGAGGGGCTGCCCAGGGCGTGGGCGTACACTTATCTGCGCGATCCGGCCGAAATCTATCGCCGCTCGTTCGCGCTCATTCGAGCGGAAGCGGATCTCCGGCGCTTCCCGCGCGCGCTCCAAGGATTGGCGCTGCGGCTCGCGCACGCCGCGGGCGATACGAGCATTCTCGCCGATCTCGCCTGGTCGCGAGGCGCCGTCAGCGCGGGGAGGAAGGCGCTTGCCGCGGGCGCGCCGATCCTCGTCGATTCTGAGATGGTGGCGGCCGGGATCGCACGCAAACGCCTCCGGGCTGGCAACGCGATCCTGTGTACGCTCAACGCGCCCGCTACCGAAAGCCTCGGGAAGTCGCTCGGCACGACGCGCTCGGCGGCGGCCGTCGAATTGTGGCGGGAGCATCTTGCGGGATCGATCGTCGCCATCGGCACCGCGCCCACCGCGCTCTTCCATCTCCTCGAAATGATCGCGGGAGGAGCCGAAAAGCCGGCAGTGGTCCTCGGCTTCCCGGTCGGCTTTGTCGGGGCGGCGGAGGCGAAAGCGGCGCTTGCCGCATTCGGCCGCGGCCTCGGCTACATCACCCTCAAAGGGCGGCGCGGCGGCAGCCCGCTCGCCGCCGCAGCGGTCAACGCACTCGCAGAGACACCTCCGTGAGGTGGCTTTCGGTTGTCGGCATCGGCGAGGATGGGCTCGAAGGGCTCTCGCCGGCGGCGCGCTCGCTCGTTGAGACAGCCGAACTCCTGATCGGCGGCGCCCGCCACCTGGCGATGGTGCCGGAGGGAAGGGCGGAGCGGGACGCGTGGGAGCGCCCCCTTGACCGATCGATCGAACGAATCGCGCGCCATCGCGGGCGGCGCGTCGTCGTTCTGGCGAGCGGCGACCCACTTTGGTACGGCATCGGCACGACGCTCGCGCGGCATTTCCGGCGCGAGGAGATGACGATCCTGCCGCAGCCGGGCGCCTTCAGCCTTGCCGCCGCCCGCCTTCTGTGGCCGCTCGACGATTGCGTGCTTTTGACCCTGCACGGCCGGCCTCTCGACACGGTGAGGCTGCATCTCGCGCCGGGTCGCCGGCTCCTCATCCTTTCCGAAAATGGCGCGACGCCGCGCGAGGTCGCGCGCCTTCTCGACGAACTCGGCTGGGGAGAAAGCCGGGTCGAGGTTTTGGCGCATCTGGGCGGCACGGACGAGGCCGCCTTTTGCGCCGAGGCGCAAGACTGGGGGGATCGCCTCGTTCCCGATCTCAATACCATGGCCGTCACCTGTGAAGCCGGAAGCGCAGCCCGTCCTTTGCCGCGAATCGCCGGATTGCCGGACGATGCCTTCGAGCACGACGGCCAGCTGACGAAGCGCGAGGTGCGGGCGGCCACTCTCGCCGCGCTCGCGCCTCTGCCGGGCGAGAGGCTTTGGGATGTCGGCGCCGGTTGCGGTTCGGTCGCGATCGAGTGGCTGCGTCTTTTGGATGGGCGCGAGGCCGTCGCGATCGAGCGGAACGAGGAGCGTGCCGCGATCATTGCGCGCAACGCCGCCCGTCTCGGAGTGCCGGGCCTCAGAGTGGTGTGCGCGGAAGCGCCGGCGGCGTTGGCCGGTCTGCCGCATCCGCAGGCGGTCTTTATCGGCGGCGGGGTCGGCACCGAAGGGCTGCTCTGGGCGGCGTGGGAAGCGCTCGGTCCGGGCGGCCGCCTCGTCGCGAATGTCGTAACGACCGAAGGCGAGGCAGAGGTTTTCGACTGGCAGAGACGGCATGGCGGGACGCTCTCGCGCATTGCCGTCAGCCGCGCCGAGCCGACGGGCGGGATCGAGCGCCGGCACATCTGGCGACCGCTTGCAACGGTGACGCAATTCGCCGCAACGAAAGCTGCCCCTCACCCCAGCCCTCTCCCCGCATTGCGGGGAGAGGGAGGGAGCCGCGGAGCGGAAGGGTGAGGGGCACCCGCACCCTCGCCGGGGCGCGCCCCTACGCGCTTCTCGTTTTCCTTTGCCTTCTTCTCTATACCCCCGGGCTCGCGCGGATCCCGGCGCTCGATCGCGACGAGGCGCGCTTTGCCCAGGCGAGTCGGCAGATGCTGGAAAGCGGCGACTATATCCGCATCCGCTTCCAAAACGAGGCGCGCAACAAGAAGCCGGTCCTCATCTATTGGCTGCAGGCGGCCTCGGTCGAACTCTTCAGCACCCCCGAAAGCACCGCCATCTGGCCGTATCGCCTGCCCTCGGTGTTGGGCGCCGCTCTTGCCGTGCTCCTGACCTTCGCTTTCGGCAGCCGGCTTTTCGCCGGCGAACCCGAGTCGGCTCGGGGAGCGCTTTAGATCG
>JAKAOO010000164.1 GCA_021812165.1 Pseudomonadota bacterium
GTCGACGAGCGCTCTGCCCAAAAGGTCGCAGAATTCACGGCTCGCCCGGCGCTGCATCCGCGCCGGAATTTCTTCGCATAAAAGTTCGATGAGAAGGTCGGGCATTACCGGGCGCCGTTTTCTGCGCCGAGCCACACTTCGCAACAGGCCTTGGTGAGCGCCCGCACGCGCGCGATGTATTGGGCGCGCTCGGTGACGGCGATCGCGCCGCGCGCGTCCAAGAGGTTGAAAAGATGGCTCGCCTTGAGGCACTGGTCATAGGCCGGCAAAGCAAGCGAGCGGGCGAGAAGCGCGTTGCATTCCTTCTCGGCGTCGGCGAAATGCCGGAAGAGAAGCTCCAGATCGGCGTATTCGAAATTATAGGCCGAGAATTCGCGCTCGGCGCGCCGGAATACCTCGCCATAGGTGATGCGCGCCGAACCCTCCGCACCGTTGTAATCGAGATCGAAAACGCTCGCGACCCCTTCGACCGCCATCGCCAGGCGTTCGAGCCCGTAGGTCAGCTCGGTCGAGACGGGATCGCACTCGATGCCGCCCACTTGCTGGAAATAGGTGAACTGAGAGACCTCCATGCCGTCGAGCCAGACTTCCCAGCCCAGTCCCGAGGCGCCCAAGGTCGGGCTTTCCCAATCGTCCTCGACAAACCGGATATCGTGAAAAGAGGGATCGATGCCGATCGCAGAGAGGCTGTCGAGGTAAAGCTCCTGGCTATCCGCCGGCGCCGGCTTCAGGATCACCTGAAGCTGGTAATAATGCTGGAGGCGGTTCGGGTTTTCGCCATAGCGGCCGTCGGCCGGCCGTCGCGACGGCTGCACATAGGCCGCCCGCCAGGGCTTTGGCCCAAGCGCCCGCAGCGCCGTTGCCGGATGAAACGTCCCGGCCCCGACCTCGACATCGTAAGGCTGGAGGAGGACGCAGCCGCGCTGCGCCCAGTAACGCTCCAGATCGAGGATCAGCGATTGAAAGCTCATGCTCCGGCGTCAAAAAGGGTCAGCGCGGCCGCGGGCAATCGGGGCGGCTGCACCCCGGCGCGCCCGAAGCGACATAAGCGCCGCAAACGCCGCAGGCGACGAGGTCTTCGGCTTCGATACGATGGACTTTTCCGGGCGTGCGGCGCTCTCTCTGCCCCGCTTGGCGCGCCGAAAGGCGCCTGCCTTGCCGCACGAACCACCAGACGACGGCACCCACCAAAACGAGAACGAGAAGCTCCGGAACATCGAACATCGCCGTCCTTTAGCGGTTTGGCGCAAAGAGGGTCAAGCCTGCGCACGCTGCCGCGGCGATCGGCGCGATCAAAGCCCGAACCGCGCCCACAAAAGCCGCGCTTCGAGCCAATCGATGAGATCGGTAACGGGAAAGAGGGATTGCCCCCCGAACAAAGGCAGGCGCGGCAGCCGTGGCCAGCGCCGTCGTTCCGGCGTCACCGGGCGCAGCCGCACCTTCTCGCCGTAGCGGGCGCGCATCACTCCGCGCAGTTCGCCGATCCCATCGGCGAGACCGTGCGCGACCGCCATCCGCCCGGTCAAAATCTCGCCCGAGAAGAGGCTCTCGTCCGCGGCATCGATCTTGCCTGCACGCCGGCGCTTCACCTCTTCCTGAAAGATCTCGTGGATATTGCGCTGCAAAAGGGCAAGGCGTTCGACATCGCCTTCCTGCTCGGGCAGAAACGGGTCGAGCAGCGATTTCTTGTCGCCCGCGGTGTGAACGCGGCGATCGATGCCGAGCCGGCCGATCATCTCCGCAAAGCCGAAAGACGCGCTGATGACGCCGATCGAGCCCAAGATCGAGGCCTCTTCGCTGTAGATTTCGTCTCCCGCGAGGAGCAGCCAGTAGCCGCCCGAAGCCGCCACATCCTCGGCAAAGGCAAAGACCGGCACCGCTTTCTCCGCCGCAAGCTGGCGGATGCGCCGGAAGAGAAGCGCCGCTTGCACCGGGGTGCCGCCGGGCGAGTTGACGACGAGCGCGACGGCGGCGAGGCCCTTCAGCGCAAACGCCTTCTCGATCGCTGCGGCATGGCTCGACAGCGAGATCGCGCCCCGGCGCAGGCGCGGCGCGATGACGCCTTCGAGCCGCAGAACCGCGACTTGAGGCGGTCTTTGCCAGGGCACGCGGGCGCGGAGGGCTTCGATGATCTTCATGAGCGCGAAAGGGTGAGAGCGGACACGAGCCGCTCAGGAAGCAAGAGAAAGCGCGTCGCCGTCGCGCAAGATCGCTTCGGCGAGCGGGGTGAGCCGCCCGTCCTCCTCGTGAAGCAACAAACCCGAAGCGAGACGGGCCGGCGCGGCAATTCCCTTCCGAGCCTGGACGAGGATGCGGCTCGCCGGTTTTCCCCGCATCGGCCACAACGGAAAAAGAACGATGCCCCCGGCCCGGCCGGCGATTTCCTTGACGAGGGCGTCGAACCGGTCGGCGCGGTAGACGAAGGTCAGCGTTCCTTCCGCCCGTACCATCGAGAGCGCAAAGCGCACCCAGGCGGCGAGATCGGCCTCGCCTTCGATCTCGGCTGCGGCCTTCTCGGCGCTCGCCGGAGGCGTCACGCGGCCGCGCTCGTAATAAGGCGGGTTCGCCATCACGTGGTCGAAGCTGCCGGGCGCGAGGCGCGGCGGCGGTCGCAGGAGATCGCCCATCATCACCGAGGCGCGGCTTGTCATCCCGTTGAGGATCACGTTGTCGCCGGCGAGCCGCACCAGCTCGCGCCGCATTTCGAGACCGATGAGCCGGCACCCCGGCGCGCGTGCGGCAAGGCACAGCATCGCTGCACCCGCGCCGCAGCCGATGTCGAGGACCATGTCCTGCGGCCCGGCCGGAACTGCGGCCGCCAGAAAGACGGGATCGATCGCGATGCGATAGCCTTCGCGCGGTTGCAACAGACGCAATCGACCGCCGAGAAGGCGGTCTTCGGTAAAGGCGGCGGCGTCCGCCCCGTCCGTCATTCGGCGGCCTCGCCGCAGGCAACGAGAAGAGCGCGGGCGCGGGCATGGTCGCGCTCGGACACCATGAGGCGGCGCTGGATCGCGCCGATGCTGCCTTCGACAAAGCTCGTATGCTGGTCGAGGACGATCGTCTCGATGCCGGCCCCGCGCATCAGCGCTTCGACAAAGGAGAGGCGCACCGGATCGTTGGTGCGCAGCAATTCTTTCACCGCCCGCGCTCCTCGAGAAAAAGCCCCTTCGGGCGCAAAGGTCCGGCTCTTGACCGCTCCTCTGACCCTTCTATGCTCGCTCGGCTTCGCGCGCGTCAAGAGGGGTACCCCGCGAAGGATGGTTCGCGGGGACTCGGGCGACAGGAGCGCGGCGAAAGGCGAGGAGATCGGGGTGGCGTCGGCGCCTCATCTGGAACCCATGCGGGAGCGAGAGAAAGCCTCTCTCGATCTTCTGAGCGAGCTCATCCGCGCCGACCTCGAACGCGTCAACCGGCTCATCGTCGAGCGCATGCAAAGCCCGGTCTCGCTCATCCCGCAGCTCGCGGGGCATATCGTTGCGGGCGGCGGCAAACGCTTGCGGCCGATGCTGACCTTGGGCGCGGCGCGGCTTTGCGGCTATTGCGGCGGTCGCCATGTCGCGCTCGCCGCGGCCGTCGAATTCATCCACACCGCGACGCTCCTCCACGACGATGTCGTCGATGCGAGCGACAAGAGGCGCGGGCGCGACACCGCGAATGCGCTCTGGGGCGACAAGCCGGCCCTCCTCGTCGGCGATTTTCTCTTCGCGCGGGCGTTCGAGCTGATGGTTGCGGACGGGTCTCTCAAGGTTCTGCAAATTCTTTCCCGGGCGTCGGCGATCATCGCCGAAGGCGAAGTGCATCAGCTTTTGACGACGAGCGACACCGCGACGACGCAGGAGGCGTATCTCGCCGTAATCGAGGCCAAGACCGCCGAGCTCTTTGCCGCCGCAAGCCGCGTCGGCGCGGTCGTCGCCGAGCGGCCTTTGGAGGAGGAGGAAGCGCTCGAACGCTTTGGCCGCAATCTCGGGATCGCCTTTCAGCTCGTCGACGATATGCTCGATTTCAGGGCGGAAAGGGCCGATCTCGGCAAGAACATCGGCGACGATTTCCGCGAAGGGAAGATGACGCTTCCCGTTCTCTTGGCGCTTGCGCGGGGGGACGAGGAAGAACGCGCCTTCTGGGGGCGCACCATTGGCGAACTCGATCAGAGGCCGGGCGATCTCGAACGGGCGACCCTTCTCGTCGAGCGTCACGGCGCTCTCGATGAGACCCACTCTCGCGCCCGCTTTTACGCGCAGAAGGCGGTGGAAGCGCTCGCGATTTTCCCGGAAGGCGCCCTGCGCGAGGCGCTCATCGAGGCCGCGATCTTCGCCACCGAGCGGGGCTTTTAGCGGGTTTGGGTGGTTGCGCCGGGCCCCTCTCGGCGCTATTTAGCGTCTTGGTGCCGGAGTGTAGCTCAGCCTGGTAGAGCACTGCTTTCGGGAGGCAGGGGCCGGAGGTTCAAATCCTCTCACTCCGACCAGCTTTTTCAGAGAGTTAGAGTGTCCAGGGATCTAAGCTAGGCCGATCGAGGATACCTAATGGATACCTCGCGGCCGGTTTCGACGGGAGCCGGAACCGCGATAGGCGGAGATGGAACGTCGTGGATGGACTGCTAATCCGGGTCGGAGCTGATTTGAGCCGCGGGGGCGGGTCGTGGAACGGGCCGATCGATGGGCAGAGCCGGAGATTTGTCTATGTCGCGATTCCAGAAGCAGCGCCCTTATACGCGGGCATGGAGAAGCGCTTTTCCGAGCTACAGCCAGCGCTATCGAGGTTCGGCGTCGACCTTCCCGGAGCGTTTTTATCTCTTCACATGCACCTCGACCCAGATTTTAATCATTTAACCTATGGTGACCAAGGAGAACGTGCGATTCAATTGAACAAAAACTTGAGTCAAGGCGATTTTATTGTGTTCTACGCGGGGCTCGCCGATGTGCGCACAAAGGGACGGCTCGTTTATGCGATTATCGGGCTATTTGTAGTCGAAGGTATGTTGCTCGCGACTGACGTGCCGCCGAAAGATCGGGATATCAACGCCCACAGCCGGCGCGTGCTGAAAGCCGGCGCGACAGACGTGATATTGCGCGCCCGGCCCGGCGTTTCCGGGAGGCTGGCGCGCTGCATCCCGATCGGTGAATACCGTGAGCGCGCGTACCGTGTGCGCCGGGATGTGCTGGCCGCGTGGGGTGGCCTCTCCGTCAAAGACGGTTATTTGCAACGGAGCGCACGCTTGCCTCGTTTTCTCGACTCGCGGCGGTTTCTGAAATGGTTTGAGGCGCAGGAGCCTGTATTGCTCCGATCCAACAATGAGGACATCTCGGCATGAGCAGCATCTATTTTTACAAACTGACCTGCGACGACGGAGGCGCCCCTTGCGTTCGGCATGGGCTATTGTCGCTCGCTATCTGTAAGCCCTTTATTCGCATGGGCGCAAAGCCCGGAGACCTGATCTTCGGCTTTGCCGCCAACTCACTGTGCCGGGACAATCGGCTGATCTACATTGCGAAGGTGACCGACAAGAAAACTGGTGGGGAATATTATGAGCTTCCGGCCTTTCAAAACCGTGATGATTGCATCTACGAACGTGTAAACGGTCGCTTCCGTTGGCGATCTGGCGGAAAATATCATGGTCAGGATCATCTTTCACATGACTTGGGTGAAGAGGGGAGTTACGAACGTGCAGACGTTCTATTGAGCAACGACTTCAGGTATTTGGGTGATCGCGGTACGGCGGACTACAAACAACAATTCCCCGCCGTCAAACGGGCGATAGAGGATTTGGGCAGAGGCTATCGACGCCATCACGATGAAGACCTGCGCGGCGAGTTAGAAAAACTTGCTGGCGAGGCATGGCAACGAATCGAAGAAACAGGCCGTCCGACGCAAGCCCCGTCGCGCGGTGCATGCCACCGCAGCAGATCGTGCGGCGTGATAGGTTCCGATCCGAGCGCAATCAGGAGCCCGTAGGGCGGATTTCAATCCGCCACTTCCTCACTCCCGCGACCCGTCGGCCGCGCGGCGATGCGCACCGCCTCGTTCCTCGATGATTTCAGTCATGGGCGCCTGCGGGCCCGATCCGCTCCTCCAAGGAACGCAGTCGCTCTTCGAGGGCTTTGATCCGATCATCGGCGGCGGTGCCATCGAGCCGCTCGGCGATGCGGACGACGAGAGCGATCAGTCTATTCATGCGCTCTTCCTGGACACCGTATCGGTTTTCAAGCGTGGTAAAGCGGCTTTCGAGCGAAGTCAGCCTCAATTGTAGATCCTGCACATTGGCACCCAGCGTCAGCAGCCGAGCACCTACGAGTTCGAGAGTGACCTTTTCTTCGCTCACGAGCCTATTCTGCCACAATCGCCGGTGCGGAGCGAGTGGAATCGCCCGGCAGCCGTGGCAAGCGCCCTATCGCCCGAGGAATTTCGGCGATGCGGAGGTCTCCTGGCTCGGGGTCATCGCCCGCGGTGCCTTCCCAGACGGGCCAAAGCCCAACCAGTGGCTCTTTCGGGGCCCCCGCGAAGCATCACTTCGCGGGGAACCTCGCACCGGACTTCCCTGTCGCATCGCGAGGACGATCCTACCAGCGCTCCGCGCTCTCCGCAAAGCTCCTGCGAAAGAAGCGCCGGCGAAAGAGCGCCTACCGCGGCAGGCGGTTGACGGCCACCACCCTCCAGCCATGGCCGAGGCCGGGAGCGGCCATAGGGAGACGGCGGGCGGTGCGGCTGTCGCTTGCCGAGCCGCCACCGCGGCTCGCGCCCCGGACGCGGCACCGGTAAACGCCTCGTGGCAGGTCCCGCGCTGGGAGCCTGCGCGAAAACCTCCTGTTCCGGCGGTGAATGTCGGCGGAATGATCGGCCGCGGTATTAGGAAAAAACATCGGATCGGCGCGGCGGGGCGCGGCCGATGGGTCGCTCTCGGCATCCTCGAAGGGGTGTGGGCGCCACGGTCATCGCCGGCTTCGCCGATGTGATTTCGAATTCGGTCGCCGGGCGCCGTCAGGAACTCCTCAATCCCCGCATTCTCGGCGCGGCGGTCGTCATGCTCGCTTGGCACAACACCTGGATGAGCGTGCATGGACGCGAGATAGTGGCGCGGATGGGGCAGGTCGGCCACGATATCAGCGCCGGGACGAAGCCGCTTTCGGCGCCGGCGCTGGTCGCGATGTTTGCGGTCTGGCGCGAGGGCTCGGAGACGGTGCTGTTCCTCTATGGCTTCGCTTCAAGCGGTGCCGCCTCGGTAAATCTACTGATGGGCGGCGTCCTCGGTCTCACGGGTGCGGTGCCGCACCACTTCCCCGGGTCAAGGAAGCGAAATGACGATCGCACAGAGCTGTTCGCCGGCGCGTCCGGCCTTGTCGTCGAAGCGCCTGGCGCGGGCGATCGAGGATCGGTTCGTGAGAGCGCGCCACCGGGACGGGAAGGGCGGTGCCGACCGCCGCGCATGGGGAAAGGCCTCTATTCAAGCAAAATTGAGCGCGTACCACCATATCGGCAGGCTCATAAAGGCCGCCAGGGTGCCGAGGCCGACCATCAAGGTTACCAAAGGGGGATCGAGCCCGTATTGGGTGGCGACGATCGCGCCGCCGATCTGGGGTCCCATTGCCGCTTCAAAAAGGGTGACCCGCGCGATATGGCCGCTCGCTCCGACAAGACCAAAATAGAGGAAAGCCAGAAGCAGCGGCGCCGCCAGCAACTTGGCGCCGAGGCCGAGAGCCAGTTCGCCGAGTTTACCTTGCAGCGCGGCAAAGCGCAGCTGAAGGCCAACGGAGACCAGCGCCATCGGCGCGAGCGTCGCCGCCAGGCGCTGCAAGACGTCGCTGACAATCTGCGGATAAACGATATGAGCGGAAGCCAGCGCCAATGCCACAAGCAAAGCGATGAATGGGGGGAAGGTTGCAACCCGGCAGACCACCCCGCCGAACGAAGCAGCGCTTCGCGAGCACAGGCAGGCGACCGCGAGGCCGAGCGTGCTGAGGACCAGATAGGTCCCGAGCTGATCGATCAAGAGCCCTACCGCCATATAGGACCGGCCGTAAAATGCCTCGATCATCGGTACGCCCATGAAAGAGGTGTTGGCCAGCCCGGCGGTCAGAATGAGGGCGCCGGTGGTGCCGATCGATAAACACAACCGACGCCCGATAAACCACAGCGCGGGTGCGGTTATGGTGAACATGAGCCATGGCATGGACACGGGAACGAGGAGCTGGCGACTGAAGTGAAGGTGGGGTATCTGTGCCAGCGCCAGTGCCGGCAGCGAAACATTGATCACAAACGCATTGATCGCCTGGTGGCCACCTTCGGGCACTCGCCCGGATGCGCGC
>JAKAOO010000165.1:0-6861 GCA_021812165.1 Pseudomonadota bacterium
CTCGGCTGGGGGAAGACGACGCAACTCGGCTACGGTCTCGGCCTCGCAATGGGCGCGAAGCTCGTCCGCCCCGAAAAACTCTGCATCAATGTCTGGGGCGACGCCGCCATTGGTTTTACGGGGATGGATTTCGAGACGGCGGTCCGCGAGAGGATCCCGATCCTTTCCATCCTCTTCAACAATTTCGCGATGGCGATCGAACTCAAAGTGATGCGGGTGGCGACCGAGAAATACCGCTCGACCGACATCAGCGGCAATTATGCCGATTTCGCGCGGGCTCTCGGCGGCTATGGCGAGCGCGTCACCGAGCCCCAAGAAATCGTTCCGGCGATCCGCCGCGGCATGGCAAAGACGCGCGAGGGGGTGCCGGCGCTTCTCGAATTCATCACCGAGAAGGCCGAGGACGTCTCGCGCTTTCCGTGATCAGGCGTGCGGCAGCAGGGAGGAACGCCCTGCGGATCCTCGATTCTCAAGTCCATATCCGGGGCGCCAACCCGCCGCAGCGGCCGTGGCCCTCCGGGCGTTCGGCGCCGCATCGCCCGGAGCCGCTTACGGCTGAAGAACTGATCCGCGCGATGGAGGCCGCCGGGGTCGAGCGCGCGGTCCTCGTGCCGCCTTCGTGGGAGGGCGACCGCAACGATTTGGCCCTCGCCGCAGCGCGGCGTTATCCCGAGCAGCTCGCGGTGATGGGCCGCCTCGCGCTCGAACGACCGGAAAGCCGCGAGTTGGTTGCGGGCTGGAAGAACGAGACGGGGATGCTCGGCATGCGCTTCACCTTCCATCTTCCGGCGCAAAAGGCGTGGCTTTCCGATGGGACAGCCGACTGGCTGTGGCCGGCGGCAGAGCGGGCGGGGATCCCGCTGATGGTGCTGCCTCCGGGATCGCTGTCGATCATCGATCGCGTCGCCGAGCGCCATCCGGGGCTCAAACTCGTCATCGATCATCTGGCGATCCCTTCGGGTCAGAAGGACGAGGCCGCCTTTGCCCATCTGCCGCAGCTTCTCCCGCTCGCGAAACGGAAGAATGTCGCGGTCAAGGCCTCTTCGCTTCCGAGCTATTCGACGGAGCGTTATCCCTATCGCGGGCTCCACGGTCATATTCGAGCGGTCTATGACGCCTTTGGTCCCGAGCGCCTATTCTGGGGCACCGATCTGTCGCGTCTCCCGTGCAGCTACCGCCAGGCGGTGACGCTCTTTACCGAGGAGTTGCCGTTTCTCTCCGCAGGCGACAAGGAACTCGTCATGGGCCGCGCGATCTCGGATTGGCTCGGCTGGAAACTCTGACCGCACTTGCGCGGCGAGCGGGTTTGTGCCATGCTTGGCGCGTGTCGGTTGAGTATAAGGACCGCGCGACGATCCGGGAGGAAACCGATGTCGAAAAAGCTCATTCTCTTTTTCCTGCTCGCTGCGTTCGGCTTTGCCGGAAAGGCGCTTGCGCAGGCACAGCCGCTTTATGGGCCCCCGATCGGCCTCGCCGCCGCCAAGCGGGCGGCTGCCGCCGCGCTCGCCGCAGCGCGGGCGCATAAATTCGTGCCTTACGATATTGCGATCGTCGATTCCGGCGGAAATCTCGTCTATTTCGAGCGCATGGACGGTGCCCAACTGGGCTCGATCCGCATCGCCATCGACAAGGCACGGAGCGCCGCGCTCTTCCGCAGGCCGACCAAGGTGTGGGAAGACTTCGTCGCAAAGGGCCGGACCGCCGTCCTCTCTTTGCCTGGGACCATCGCCTCTGAGGGCGGCGTGCCCCTTCTTTCCAAAGGCAAGGTCATCGGCGCCATCGGCGCCAGCGCCGGCACGCCGGAGCAGGACGGGATCGTCGCAAAGGCAGGCGCCGCCACGGTCAAATAAGGGCGCGGGGCGCCGATCGGCGCTTGCCTTTTGGCGGAAGCGGGCTTAGGGTGCGCTGCGTTATGACCGGAAAGCCGATTTTCGGCGCGCGTTCGTTCTGGCGATTTTCGTACCGCAGGTTCTGCCCGGCGGCTCGTTGATCGCATCGTTGCGTTTTGACCGAAGCCGCCCCCTCTGAGGCGGCTTTTTCGTTTCCGATCCCGAGTTTCGAAATCCCGCCATGACCGGAGCGGCCTCCGAAGGCAAGAGGAGAGCCATGTCCGCAGTTGATTTCGATGTCGTCACCGGTCCCCCGGCGCCGCCGGCGCGGCAGAATAGCGAAGAGCGCCCGCCGGCGCATCCCACCCCGTCGCGCCCGGCCGAGACGCCGCGAGACCCGCCGCGCGAGCTTGCGCGGGCGGTCGGAGCGCGCCATCCCGCTACAGCTTCAAGAGCTTCCTGGCGTTGCCGTTGAGGAGCTTTTCCCGGTCCTCGGAAGAGAGCGGCAGGGTCTCGATCCATGTCGTTCCCGCCACGTTGTCGACGAAGGGGTAATCGACCGAAAAGAGGATGCGGTCGATCCCCATCTCCATGACGCAGCAAAGAAGCGCCGGGTTCGAAAAGAAACCGCTCGTCGTGATGTAGAAATGTTCGCAAAAAGTGTCGCGGAAGTTCGTTCCCGTGCCGTCCCGCGCGAACCCCATGGTGAGGCGCCAGAGAGTGAACGGCAGGCCCTCGCCCAAATGACCGAGGATGATTTTCAGCCGCGGATAGGCGTCGAAAAGGCCGGATAGGACAAACCGGACCCCCTGTGTCGCCGTCTCGACGGTAAAACCCCAGGCGGCGCGCAGGATCGAGGGATGCTCCTTCACGTAATCCCGGTAATAGGCCTCGATGACCGCCGGGTGCGGGATCGCCGGATGCATGTAGATGGGGACGTCGAGCGCCTGCGCCCGCTCGAAGATCGGCCAAAACCGCTTGTCGTCGAGAAAGAGGCCGTGGGCGAGCCCGTGGAGCATCGCGCCTTTGAAGCCGAGCCGGCTGACCGTGCGCTCGAGTTCGTCGGCCGCCGCCTGCGGATCGGCCGTCGGCAACGCGGCAAAGGCGGCAAAGCGATCGGGGTGGGCGCGAACGGTCTCGGAAAGGCGGTCGTTGGCGCGGCGCGCCAGCGGCACGGCCACATCCGCATCGAGCTTTTGCAGCGAGGGCGCGGAGTGCGAGAGAACCTGGATGTCGATCCCCGCCGCATTCATGTCGGCAAGGCGGCCCTGGCCGACATCGTCGAGGAGCGCGGCGACGGCGGGCGGCAGCGCCGCGTCGAGATCCTCGAAACGGCTCTTCACCTCGGGATCGCAATAGTGCTCTTCGAGCGCGATGATCTGCGGCTTCTTCGTCATTCGCCTCCTCCCTTCGTTCCTGTGATCGCAGCTTTTTACCAGCCAAAAGTTACCAGCCAAAGCCTCGGCTGCCAGGATGCGCGCTTCATGTTGGCGCCCGCCGCGATCCGATGCAAAATCCGCCTCGTTATCGAGCGCGCGCAGAAAGGGGGCGGTCATGCAAGGCGAAGCGAGCGGTCCGGGTTTGCGCCGGGAGGCCGGGGCGATCGGGCTATTGTTTGCGAGCGTTGGCGGGATTGTCGGCTCCGGCTGGCTGTTCGGCCCTCTCAATGCGGCGAAGATCGCCGGACCCGCCGCGCTTGTCGCCTGGGTCATCGGCGGCGTCGCCGTCCTTCTCTTATCGTTCGTTTATGCCGAACTCTCGACGGCCTTTCCGCGCGGCGGCGCCGTCGTCGCCTTTCCGAAGCTCAGCCACGGAACCCTGATCGCGATGGTAATGAGCTGGGTGGTGTTTTTCGGCTACGTCACGGTGGCGCCTGCGGAAGTGCTGGCGGTGATGAAATACGCCCACAACTACCTGCCAAGCGCGGTGCCGGCGCAGGAGGCGGGAAGCGCTCGCGGTTTTATCGAAGCCACTTTGCTTTTGGCGATCTTCGTCGCCCTCAATTTTTACGGGATCCGCTGGCTGTTGCGCTTCAACACGGCGATCGTGTGGTGGAAGCTCGCGGTTCCCGCCTTGACCGTCATCCTTCTCATCATCGTCGGCCACAACTTCGGCAATTTCGCGAGCCACGGTTTTGCGCCGATGGGAACGAAAGGCGTGCTCACTGCGGTCTCGACCTCGGGGATCGTTTTCAGCTATCTCGGTTTTCGCCAAGCCGTCGAGCTCGCGGGCGAATCGGTCGATCCGCGGCGCAATCTGCCGATCGCCATCGTCGGCTCGGTCGTCATCGGCGTCGTTCTTTATTGCGGCTTGCAGGTGGCGTTTCTTGCGGCCGTCGCTCCCAAGGATCTTGCAGCCGGTTGGGCGAAGCTCAGCTTTGCGGGCGTCGCCGGGCCGTTCGCCGGGCTCGCTTCGCTTTTGGGGCTCGGATGGCTCGCAGTCCTCCTCTACATCGATTCGGTGGTTTCCCCGGCCGGGACCGGCATCATCTACAGCACCACGACCGCGCGCGTGCTTTATGCGATGGGCAAGGAAGGGCTGATGGGAAGCTTTCTTGCAACGCTCAACGAAAACGGCGTGCCGGTTGTCGGCCTCTTCATCACGTTCGTCGGCGGCGCCCTCTTCCTTCTTCCCTTTTCCTCCTGGCAGAAGATCGTCACCTTCATCTCCTCGGCGGTTGTGCTCTCTTACGGAATCGGGCCGATCGTCCTCCTCACATTGCGCCGGACAATGCCGATTGGAGAGCATCCGCGGCCGCTCGCGATCACCGCGCCTTGGCTCATCGGAGGGCTGTCGTTCATCATCTCCAACCTCATCATCTATTGGAGCGGCTTCAGCACGGACAACTGGCTCTTTGGGTTGCTCGCCGTTCTCTTCGTCATCTACCTTCTCTACGAACTCGTCGCTACGGGCGGGCTCCGACATCTTGAATGGCGCGGCGCCTGGTGGCTCATCCCCTATTTCTTCGGCATGTGGCTTCTGACCTTTCTCGGCCCCAAAGATCTGGTCGGGGGCGCAAGCGTCATCCCTTATCCCTGGGATTTGCTGGTGGTCGCGGGTTTCAGCATCGTCATCATGATTCTCGCCGTGGCGAGCGGCATCCCCGATCCCGAGGAGGCGCGGGCGACCATCCTCGCCGCCGAACCGGAGCTTCTGGGCCCCATCTCGGCGCCTTAGCCGCGGCGGCACGCACGCGCTCGATTGAAGGCCGGCTTTGACGGAGCGCGGCCCCTTTCAGATGACTCCCGCGGCGATATTGACCGCGAGCGCAAGGATCACCGTGTTGAAAAGGAAGCCGATCAGCCCGTGTACCGTCGCAACCCGACGCAGGGTGCGACTCGTGATCTGCACGTCGGAAACCTGGAAGGTCATGCCGAGGACGAAGGCGAAATAAAGGAAATCGAGATAGTCGGGGTGGGCTTCGCGCGGGAATTCGAGCCCGCGGGCGAGCGTGCCGTCCTCGCCGCGGGCGCAGAATTCGTGGGCATAGCGGTAGGCGAAGGTCACGTTGGTCATGAGCCAGGAGCAGGCGAGCGTCAGCGTGACGAGCAGCAGATAGAGGGTGTTGTGTCCCTTCTTCTGGCTGAGGCCCGAGAACTCGAGGATGGCGATGAAGCTCATGACCGTGCCGAGGAGCACCAGGGCGAAGAGGGTCCACTCGCCCTCTTCCTGTCGCGCGGCATCCGCCGCGATGTCCGAGTGGTCGGCGCGGCTGAAGTGGTGGGCGGCCAGGATGAGGAATGCCCCGACGGCGATGTCCCAGCCGAGGACGGCACGGGTCGGCGCCGGCAATCGCCAAGGCAGGAACGGTGCCGTGACCAGCCCTATAGCGAAGGCCGCGAACAGCTGGGGTCTGCCGCAGAGGATGCGGATGACCAAAGGCCTCGGCATCGTCGTGGTGTGTCTCCGCTTGGGTCCGTTTGCCGAGAGCGATAGGGGAAAAGAGGCCTCGCGTCTAGAAGCGCTCTTTGACGGAATATGCGCATGAGCGCATAGGAGACCGATGAACCCGAGAAAGCGCCCCAAACCGCTCGTTCTCACGATCCTCGACGGCTGGGGCGAACGCGAGGCTCTTCCCGACAACGCGATAGAAACGGCGAAGACGCCGGTTTGGCACCGGCTTCTCGCGTCCTCGCCCCATTCTGAGCTTGAAGCCAGCGAGCATTTTGTCGGCCTTCCAGACGGGCAGATGGGGAATTCCGAGGTCGGACACACCAATCTCGGCGCCGGCCGCCTCGTCCTTCAGGATCTGCCGCGTATCGACGCGGCGATTGCGCGGGGCGAAGTCGCCTCGCTCCCGGCTCTCAAAGATTTTATCGAAAGGCTCAAGGAAAGCCGCGGCACGGCGCATATTTTGGGGCTCCTCTCTCCAGGCGGCGTTCATTCCCACCAGGACCAGATCGCGGCATTCGCCCGCATCCTCGCCTCTTCGGGCGTGCCCGTCGCCATCCATGCCTTTCTCGACGGGCGCGATACGCCGCCCAAATCGGCCCTCTCTTATCTCGATAAATTTCTCGCCGACCTGCGCGGCGCCGGGTCTCTCGAGATAGCGACGGTCGGCGGCCGCTACTTTGCGATGGACCGCGACCGCCGCTGGGAGAGAATCGAAAAAGCCTTCTGCGCGATCCTCCTCGGCGAAGGGGAGAGAGCAGAGAACCCTTTCGAGGCGGTCGCGGCCGCCTACAGGCGCGGCGAAAGCGACGAGTTCGTGCGCCCGACCGTTATCGCCCGTTATGCCGGAATGAAGGACGGCGACGGCCTCTTTCTCGCGAATTTTCGCGCCGACCGCGTCCGCGAGATCGCCTCGGCGCTTCTCGACCCGGATTTTGCCGGTTTCAGACGCGCCAAAACGGTTCGATTCGCCGCCGCGATCGGCCTCGTCGAATATTCGGCAGGGCTCAACGCGCACCTCAAGACGCTCTTTCCCCCTGAGGATCTTTCGGACACTTTCGGCGAAGTCATCGCGAAAGCGGGGTTGCGGCAGCTGCGCATCGCGGAGACCGAGAAATACGCGCACGTCACCTTTTTAGAT
>JAKAOO010000165.1:6871-8262 GCA_021812165.1 Pseudomonadota bacterium
TCAACCTACGACCTGAAGCCCGAGATGTCGGCCGATGAGGTCACCAACAAGGTGGTGGCGGCGATCCGCGAGCGGCGCTTCGACGTCGTCATCCTCAATTACGCCAATGCCGACATGGTCGGACACACGGGAAGCATCGCGGCGGCGCGAAAGGCGGTGGAGGCGGTCGATCGGTGCCTCGGGCGGCTCGAAGAAGCGGTCGAAAAAGAAGGCGGAACCCTCGTCGTCACCGCCGATCACGGCAATGCCGAGATGATGCGCGACCCAAGGACCGGCGAGCCTCATACCGCGCACACGCTTTCTCCCGTGCCGTTCCTCATCGTCAACCCGCCCTTTCCGATCGCGCGGCTTGAAAGTGGCCGCCTCGCCGACGTCGCGCCGACCCTTCTCGATCTTCTCGGCCTCCGGCAGCCACAGGCGATGACCGGCCGCTCGCTGATCGCGGCCGAGGCCGAAGCTCGGGCGCCCGCGAAACGAAGCGCGGCGGGTTGCGGGAAAACTTGATCGGGGAAGGCCGCGGCGCGTATCATCAAAGATCCGGATCGAGGCCGAGTGCCGGTCGCAGGCGTGCGCGACCGAGGAAAAGGTGCCTTTATGAAGAGGATTGGTTTCTTTGCGGCAACGGCGGCCGCAACGGTTCTTGCTCTCTCGCTCAGTCGCGATGTCGGTGCGGCGACGGCGCATTCTTCCAAGAGCTATGAGGCGCTCAACCTTTTTGGCGAGGTCTTCGCCAAGGTGCGCGCCGACTATGCCGGAAAGGTCAACGACCATAAGCTCATCGAAGCGGCGATCAACGGCATGTTGACGGCTCTCGACCCGCATTCGAACTACCTCGACGCAAAAGACTTCAAGGACATGAAGGTTGAGACCCGGGGCGAGTTCGGCGGGCTCGGCATCGAGGTGTCGATGGCGGGCGGGCTCATCAAAGTGGTGACGCCGATCGACGATACCCCGGCGGCAAAAGCCGGCCTCAAGCCCGGCGATCTCATCACGCAGATCGACGGCAAGTCGGTTCGCGGCATAACGCTTCCCGAAGCCGTGGCGAAGATGCGCGGGCCGATCAATTCGAAGATCACTCTCGGCATCGAGCGCAAAGGGCAAAAGCCCTTCACCGTCGAACTCACCCGCGCGGAGATCAAGATCCAGTCGGTGCACTCCAAGCTCGTCGGCGGCAATATCGGGTATATCCGCATCAGCGCCTTCAGCGAGCAGGCCGACGTCGGGCTCAAGAGAGCGATGGCCGACCTCAAGAAAAAAGCAGACGGTAAGCTCGCCGGCATCATCCTCGATCTGCGCAACAACCCGGGCGGTCTGCTCGATCAGGCGGTTGCGGTCGCCAACGCCTTTTTGAAGCAAGGCGAGATCGTCTCCACCCGCGGCCGCCGGCCGGG
>JAKAOO010000166.1 GCA_021812165.1 Pseudomonadota bacterium
CCGATCTCAACCAAGGCGACAGTCACTATTTCACTGGCGGCTATGACCTCACGGTCTCGCCGCCGACCCGGGCGCTCGGCGTGATCGACGCGCAGACCCGCGGGTTCGACGAGAATGTCCCCGACTACGGCGCTGCCGATCATTCGGTCGCCGCCGATTCGGAGAACAACCACGTGTTCGTGCCGAGCACGGCCAATACCACGGCATCCAGCTGCACCAGCGGCTGCATCGAGGTGTTCGCCGCCAATAAGAAGGAGACGGGCAGAGAGTAGAGCGAGGCGGGCGGCCGCCGCCAATCGCTTTCTTGCTTATGCCGGAGAGAGCGCCCCACCGCTCTCTCCGGCATCCTTGATTCGGGGGCTTACCAGGCGAGCGTCCAGCCGTCGCGGCGAGAGGATGGTTTGCAGCCACCGCGCCGCGCCGATCCATGACGGGCGCTCGCCACCACCGCAGCTCCCTTCTCGCTCTCCCTTCGAAGAGTGAGGGCGTTCATTTTAAGCGGCCAACCGCTTCCGCCCACCCGGGAAAGCCGGGCGGCTGCGAGCGAAAGTCTAAAGGCTCTCTTTCAAAGAGCCTCCGCGCTCAACTGAATCGGGCGTTCCGGGAAGCAAAGCTGGTCGCGGTCGCGCCAGCTCGGGCGGACGTAGTTGATTTCCATCAACCGCCGGATGCCGACGACGGGCCGCGGCTCGAACCCATGCCAGGTATTGGCGCCGGGGGTAAAGATGACCGCGCTGTCGAATTCGGTCGCGGAACGTCCAACCCAGCGCCGTTCCGAATCGTAAATGTCCGTGCCCCAATCTTTGGCGTCAGGCCCGGTGCAGAGGTAGATCACCATCGAAAACAGCTTTTCCGGAATGTCGCAATGCGGCTCCAGCCACATTCCGTCGGTGTCCTGGATGTATTCCATGCGCAGAAAGCTGCCTTCGGCCGGGATTCCCAGCGTGCTCGCGAGGCCGCGGGCGACCTGCGGGCGCTGCAGCGCGGCCGCGAGCACGGCGCAAGGGGCGTATCGGGCAATCCGCTCCGCACTGAAAAAGATCCGCTTCGCGTTGAACGAGGCGCGGGTTCCGTCGGTAAGGGCGACGAGGGGCGGAGGAATGGGGAGGCTCAAGATGCCGACGCACATGCTCTCCGGCAGAACGTCGGAGAGCCGCCAGTGCCGGTAAGGCCATTCCGCGCGCTCCGAGGCGGCAAGCGCCCGCGCAAAATGCTCGGCGACGCTCGAAGGCGAGGGCAGACGGGGAAACTCCATGAGAGCGATCCTTTGTGGGGCCGGCTCACGCTCTGCCGATGCGCCGCGGCGCGAGATCGATGATCTTCTTGACGAAGGGGATCGATTTGGCGACCGCGCTCACCTGATGGCGCCAATTCTCGCGCCACACATACCACTCCGAATCGACGTAGCAGAGCTGCAGGCTCATCCGCTGCGCCTTTTGCGGAAGAAAGCCGTGCCAGGAGTGATCGCAGACGCGGAAGAGGAGCATGTGCCCGAATTCCGGGGTGAACTCGAAGGCCATGTCTTCGCGGTCGGAGCTGCGCAGAACCCTCAAGCGGCCGCGCTCATAGGGAAAGTAGGGGGTGAAGCCGACGAGAATCGTGATGATCTTGTGCTTCGAATCCGGGTGCGCATAGCCTTCGTTGTAGCGCCCGCTGGTATTGCCCATCATCACCGCGACGGGAGGACAGCGGGAGAGATCGAGGTCGAACTTTTTTTCGACCACATGCCGAAAGCGCTCGCTCATCAGCTCTTGGAGCACGGCACCGAAAGAGGGGCCGTAATCGAGGCTGTTCATCGAATAGCTGCCGCGGTCGGGGATCTTTGGCACGTCGGCCAGAATCTGGTCGCGGAACTCTCCTCGGATCGCCTTTTCGACAAAGGCAAAATCGTAGGGATCGCGGTTGAGCATCGCCTCGGCGATCGCCGCTTCATCCAGGTATTTGAACGGAGGTTCGCTCGTCGCCATCCTCTTTTCCTCCTCTCAATTAAAATTGCGGCAAGTGAGGCTTGTCCTGGCGCGCGATGGCGATGCCTTCGACCTCCACAAGCCAATCCGGCCGACATACGGGTCCTTCGACATAAAGCGCCGGAAGCTCCGGCATGTATTGGCCGAGCCGCGCGCGCACTCTCGGAAAATCCTTGGGCTCGCGCAGATACACGATCAGGTACATGAGGTCTTCGAGGCGAGCGGAACCGGTGTCGAGCAGCGCCCCGACATTGCCGAGCGCGCGATCGAACTGGCTCTCGACATCGCCCCGATGCAGCACCTCGCCATTCTCATCGATGCTCGCCGTCCCCGAGATGAAGTAGTGGGTGCGATCCCGATAGGAGACAGAGGCTCCCCTTTCGAATGTCACCCCGTAGCGGTGCGTCGCGCACATCCGGTCGAACGCGTTGAGGTAGGAAAGCTGCCCCGGAACGAGGTCGAGCTGCGAATACGCGTCGAGCGCGACGAGGTCCGAGGGGTGCGCGCAGGCGCCCTCGATGCCGGTCGAGGCGATATAGTGCGTCTCGTCGGTCAAGCCCTGCTCGACGAAAAGGGCCCGGCGGCTTTTGACCATGCGAGAATAAAAGACATCGATATCCTTGACGTAGACCCAGGTGCGCACGCAGTTTTCGCGCAGCGAGGCCGCGTTCTCCTCGAGAACGCCGATGAGCTCGCTAAAGACATCGCGAGTCTGCGCTTCGGCCGAGGGCCTGCTCGAATCGACGCCGGCGCAGAGACCCGTCGACCAGAGATGACGCGCCCCGTTTTTCTCGACCAGCACCTGCTTGCGGCCGATCCGGCGCTTCGAGAGCCCGAGCGGGTCGGTGACGTGATAGGCAAAAAGCGCGACCTTTGCGCCGGGAAGAGGCGGCTGCTCGATCCGCGAGACCGCCACCGGATCTTCCTCCGGTCGAGGCAAGAGGCCGCCCCCATTCAATTTTCTCGCTTGGGCGAGGGCGTCGCTCAAGTAGATCCGGCGGAAAATGGCGCTCTCGGGCAGCAGGCCAAGCTCCTTCAACGCGCGACGATAGCCTTCGACAACCGCCGCCTGCTCCGTCGCGAAATCGCCCGCTTCCTCAGGCTGCACGATGATAATGTGTTCCGCCCCACCCCGCTCCGTGCAAAAGCTTTTGCTTGCAACCGCCGCCCGCAGAGACACAGACGCGAATCCCCTTCTTTCCACCCCGGCCGGAACCTATGACCGAAAAATCGGGCCGACATTGATCTATATCAATGCACTTTTCCAGAGCTCGCTCGGAAAGGCCCCAAGGAGGGCGCGCGGAACGGGTTTTGCTGCCATCGCGCGCGAATCGTCTCTGCGGGGAAGTTGTGCGCGAACCGGCGAGGGGGTGCACATGATCCATATCAAAGACAGCGACCCTCTTATCGAGGAAGGGTCTTTTTGAACCGATGTCTCTCGATCCTCTTCTTGCCCGCTACGCGCGGCCCGTACCGCGCTATACGAGCTATCCGACCGCGCCCTATTTTTCGCGCCTTGCGAACGACGCCCGTTACGGCGAGTGGCTGAAGGCCCTTCCGGCGGGAGCGGAGGAGACTTCGCTCTACCTCCACGTGCCGTTCTGCAGCGCGCTTTGCCTCTTCTGCGGTTGTCATACGACGGTCGTCAACAAGCCTCGGCCGATCGCCGCCTATGCCGCAACCCTGCGCGCCGAGATCGCCTTGCTCGCGCAAGCGATCGGGCGGCCGCTCGTGGTTCGCCACCTGCATTGGGGCGGAGGGACGCCGACCATGCTCGGCCCATCCGAGCTTATCCTCACCATGGATACCCTCGCACGGCATTTCATCCTTGCCGAGGATGCCGAGATTGCGATCGAGATCGATCCGCGCACTCTCTCCCGTGAGATGGTTGAGGCTCTCAGAGAAATGGGCGCGACGCGCGCCAGTCTCGGCGTCCAGGACTTCGACCCCCTGGTGATGGATACCGTCCATCGCCCGCAACCCTTCGAAGAGGTCGCGGAGGCAGTTCTCTCTTTGCGCGGCGCCGGCATTGCGGGCATCAACTTCGACCTCATGTACGGTCTGCCCTATCAGAGCGAAGAGAGCGTCGCGCGGACCGCGAGGCGCGCCCTCGAACTCGATCCCGACCGCATTGCCGTTTTCGGTTATGCGCACGTGCCGTGGGTCAAGCGCCACCAGAGGCTCCTTCCCGAAGCCGCTCTTCCCGATCTTTCCGCGCGTTATCGCCAGAGAGAGGCGGCGGCCCGGGCATTGACCGAGAGCGGCTACATCCCGGTCGGGCTCGATCATTTCGCACGGCCGGGCGATGCTCTGGCGGCGGCCGCCGCTTCGGGAAGCCTGCGCCGCAACTTCCAGGGCTACACCACCGACATGGCGCCCGTCTTGCTCGGCCTCGGCACGTCAGCGATCGGCGCCTTGCCGCACGCCTACGTGCAGAACGCCCCGCGCATCCCGGAGTGGAGCGAAGCCGTGCGCGCCCGTCGCCTGCCGGCTGAGCGCGGCATTGTCCTTTCCGCCGAGGATCAGCTGCGGCGGGAAGTGATCGAAGGGGTCATGTGCCGCCTCGAAGTCGATCTCGCGGCAACCGCCGAGAAGCACGGAGCCTCGCTCGAGTCGCTTCTCACCCCAAGGCTCGCCGCCTTTGCCGAAGACGGGCTCATCGCGTGGGACGGCCGGCGCCTCAAGGTCGCGGAGAAGGGACGACCGTTCCTGCGCGCCGTCGCCGCCCTTTTCGACGCCTATTACCGTCCCGAGGATGGTCTGAGCCGCTATAGCCTCGGGATCTGATGGCCGAGAGAGCGCGGCGGACGAGCTGCGGCGTGATCGTGACCGATGGCGAACGGATCCTCCTCGGCCACGCCACCCGCTCGCCGCGCTGGGACATCCCCAAAGGCGAGGCGTTGCCTGGCGAGAGTTTCGCCGAAGCCGCCTCGCGCGAGCTTCGTGAGGAAACGGGGCTCGAGGTCGATCCGGGCCACCTCGTCTCGCTCGGCGTCAATCCCTATCTGCGGGACAAGGATCTTGCGCTCTTCGCCTTCCGAGCGGCGAGGCTTCCCGAACCGAAATCGCTCTCCTGCCGCTCTACTTTCGTCACGAAAAAGGGCGAGATTCTTCCCGAATTCGATCGCTTCGGGTTCTTTTCCTGGGAAGAGGCGCAGGCGAAGATTGGCAAGAACCTCGCACAAAGGCTTTTCGAGATTGGGCGCCTATTTTCATCGGCCGCTTCGGCGTGATCGCTTTCCATGCTAATGATTGCACCGCGCGCCGCGGCGCGCGGGGAGAGCTCAGAAGCGAGGAGGCGGAAATGGCGAAGCTTCGTCACATTGCGATCGCCGCAAAGGATCCCGAGGCGATGGCCGAATTCTACAAGAAAGCCTTCGGTTTCGAGGAAGTCGGACGCGCCGGAGGGGCGCTTGCCGATGGCGTTTTCCTCTCCGATGGAACCCTCAACCTCGCCATCCTCAAATTCAAGAGCGACCAGCTCGGGAAAGGGCTCGACTATACCGGGGTCCATCATTTCGGCGTCCTCGTCGAGGACGTCGAGAAATTCTCGAAAAAACTCGAGTCGTTGGGCGCGGAACACTATATCGACCGCGACGCCGCGGCCGGCCACACCGGCTATTTCGAGATGAAGTTTTACGGGCCGGAAGGCGTCCTCTTCGATATCGCTGAGCATCCTTGGGCCGGATGCGAGCCGCTTCCCGAAAGGGCCGAGATCGCCGCAGCCGCCGAATAGCTCGGCTTAGATTGCTTCGTCGCGGAGTTTATCCTCGGGCCGCGCGAAGCGCGGACCCGTGGGCTCCTCGCAATGACCCCCAAAAATGTCATTGCGACCCCCGGACGGCCGCCCTCGCGGGCGTTCCGGGGGGAAGCAATCTCGACGGAAAGCTCGCCTGCCACGCCAGCCTGCGGCCACGGTAATCGACAAAGCCGTGGCGAAGCGTGCCGCGCCGCGCCTCGATCAGGTCGGCGATGCCGGAGACGCTTTCTTCGACGCAGAGGGGCGCGCCGGGCCCGCCCATGTCGATCCTGACCCAGCCGCGGCTCTTCAGCTCGGTCGCGAGCCCCAATCCGAGCCCCCGCGAGGCGCCGACGACGAGAGCCCTCCGCTCCTCCTTGTTCGGCATCATCGAACCTTATTGACAGCGTTGCCCCCTGTACATATTTCCGTACAAGAGAGGTGACCATGGAAACCGTTTCATACTCCGATCTACGCCAACGCCTCAAAGCTCACATGGATCGCGTCTGCGCGAACCGGGCGCCGCTCCTCGTGACGCGCCAGGGCGGCGAACCGGTCGTCATGCTGTCGCTCTCGGAATATGAGAGCCTCGAAGAGACGCTGCACCTTTTGCGTGATCCGGCCAATGCGGAACACCTGTTGAAGTCGATAGCCGAGGCAGAAGCCGGCGAGTTCGTTGAATTCGAACTCGAAGAATGAAGGTCCATTTCACCGAGAGAGGTTGGACCGACTACCTCTTTTGGCAGGAAAGGGACCAAGACGTCGTCAGCCGGATCAATACGTTGATTAGGGAAATCCGGCGGGTGCCCTTCATTGGCATCGGCAAACCCGAACCGCTGGTCGGCGAGCTTCGAGGCTGGTGGTCGCGGCGGATCACCGGCGAGCATCGCCTGGTCTACCGCGTCATCGCGAGGGGCGAGGATCAGAGAGTGGAGATTTTGGCCTGCCGGTTTCATTACTTTCGGGGAAGGTAGTTACCGCACGGTGGCGGCACCGGGTTAGCTTCTACCGGGGTCGAGTAAGCTGCCCCCTCTTGCAATCGTCAGAAACGCCGCTCCGGACCCACAACAATCCAGCCGTTTTTCAGGTAGCGATCAGCAGCCATGGCATTGGCTCTCATCCCAAAGAAGAAGCTTAGCGCGAGAGAGGTGATCGAAAGCCAACTGTCGAGGGTCGAGGCACCGGTTGGCGGAGCAAGCGTCAATTCTAACGTCAAGGCGTTGAGCACAACCATCGCCGCGCCCCAGCCCGCCAGTCCGCGCATGAAGAGGGGAAGACCAAGGAAGTTGCTTCCAAAAAAGCAACTCCAGCTCCATCCGCTTTGCAGCACTTTCATCCGGCCCGTGACCGGATGCCGCAGCATGACACTTGCCATCTACGCCACAATCTCCCGGACCAGGATTGCCCGAACATGACTCCGGCGTCTTGCCCGCAGCGCCCAACCTTGTTGCGGAACGGGGGCCGGGAGTTCCGTCATCTCCGGAGGAGACTCTCCCGCTACCATTGAGGGAGGCTTAACGGGTGCGGTCGCGCTGGGGCTTGCGCCAGGGTGCGACGCGATCCCCGCATTCAAAAAGAGGGGGTCGAAGAGGCGCCCGTCGAGCCGCCGGTAGAGCGCAGCAACCGCCTCGTCATCGTAGATGTCGACCCGCTCGATTTCGAGCGACCCGCCCGGCAGCGACCGATGAGCCGCGAGGCGTCTCTCGCCGTTGTCATCGCGCGCGGTCGCAACGACGTCCAGCCGCGGCCTTTGAGCTCGGCCGCAAGCCCCAGTCCGAGACCACGGGAGGCGCCGACGACGAGGGCGGATTTGATTTCGGCCATAATGCCTTGTCCCGCTCAACCTACGACTGTCGCATGCGGCCACGGAGACGCATCTCCGGCGGCGTCGAGGAGATCGCGCGCGATGACGTTTAGAATTGTCTCTTCGTCTGCACGCGATCGGGATGGAAGGCGCGGAAACCGCACGGGCAAGTCGGGCACACAGATCTTCTGCGTGCCCCAGGTACCGATTACCAGAGCGGGCAGAGGCGTTTGCTGATTGGGCAAGTGCATCATCCCGCCAGGAATTTCTTCCGCGGGTGCTGGCACAACTTGTAGGCCATCAACTGAGAGTTCGATCGCGAACTCCCAATCCGGCGCGGCGGCGGTTGTCCGAAACCAATCGATGACTCCATGAACCGACAGGAACGAGCCAAGAATCGAGCCTAGATGCAGATGCAAGCTAGTACCTTGTTGCATAAATTAGCGGATATGTTAGGCTGTTTGCATGAGAGCGGCGGAAGTGACGCTGACGGACGAGCAGCGAGCGAGCTTGCGGTCTTGGTTGGCCGCAGGGAAGACCGAGCGG
>JAKAOO010000005.1 GCA_021812165.1 Pseudomonadota bacterium
CCGGCCGTTACTCTCATCCCGACGACCCGCGCTTTGATGAGACGCAAGGCTCGGGCTTTCTCGGTTTCGGCCGCGTCTTCACGGATGGCGACGGGGCTTTCCGCTTTCTGACGATCCGCCCGGGTCCCGTGGCGGGCCTCGGCAACAGCCTGCAGGCCCCGCATATCGCCGTCGCCGTCTTTGCCCGAGGGCTCTTGAAACAGCTCTACACCCGTATCTATTTCGCCGACGAGCCGGCGAACGAGAGCGACCCGGTGCTCGGCTCGATCGAAGACATGAGCCAGCGCAAGACGTTGTTGGCGGTGCGCCGAGAAGAGACCGAGATCCCGGTCTATCGGTTCGATATTGTCCTGCAAGGACCGGAAGAGACGGCGTTTTTCGACCTCTGAACGCGTGGAGAGAAGGCTTTCGCCGCAGCGCCGGCGCGGGCTTCGCGGCGAATCTGCCGCTCCCTTCCGGGCTTCGAATTGCCCCGCCGCAAGGCCGAGCGCGGCGGCAATCTTCGACTCCGATAGGCCGCGCTGATTTCGGCGCGCCTTCATGCGATGCTCGCGGGTCTCATTGAGGTTCCCGGCACCATGCCTCTCGCTTCTTTTGTTCATCTGCGCGTGCACACGCCCTATTCGCTCGCTTCGGGCGCGATCCGCATCAAGGAACTGGTGGCGCTTTGCCGCAGAGAACGCATGCCCGCCGTCGTCATCACCGACAGCGGCAATCTCTTCGGCGCGCTCGAATTCGCGACCGCCTGCGCCGAATCCGGAATACAGCCGATCATCGGTTGCGAACTCCGCCTCGCGCGCGCCGCGGCGTCCCGCGACGTGCCGCTTCGCGGCGACCCCGCCGACCCGCTCGTCCTTCTCGCCCAAAGCGAGCGGGGCTACCGGAACCTCATGCGCCTTGTCAGCCGCTCTTACCTCGAAGGCGAGGCGGCGAGCGAGCCCGCGGTCTCTCTTGCCGATCTTGCGAACGCCAGCGAAGGGCTCATTTGCCTTTCGGGCGGTGCGTCCGGGCCCATCGGGCGCCTCATCGGCGAAGGCCAGGACCCGGCCGCGCTTATCCTCTCCCCGCTCGTCGAGGCTTTTCGGGACCGGTTCTATATCGAGCTGGAAAGGCACGGGCTGCCCGAAGAGGAGCGGGTCGAGGCAAGCCTCGTCGATCTCGCCTACCGCCTGGGGCTTCCTCTCGTCGCCACCAATGACGCTTATTTCCCCGATCCCGACTTCTACGAGGCGCACGACGCGCTGCTCGCGATCGCCGCAGGCAAGGCGATTGCGGATCCCGACCGCCGGCGGCTCTCCCCGCTTCATTATTTCCGCTCCGCGGCGGAAATGCGGGAGGCTTTCGCCGATCTTCCGGAAGCCCTCGACAACACGCTTCAGATCGCCCGCCGCTGCGCCTTTATCCCCCGCGCGCGCGAGCCGATCCTTCCGGCCTTTCCCTGCCCTCCCGGCAAGGGCGAGGCGGAAACCTTGAGGAACGCGGCACTCGAGGGTCTCGGGCGCCGGCTTTCGCTCGAAGGGCTGAGCGAAGCCGAACGCCCTTCCTCTGCGAAACCCTATTTCGAGCGTCTCGAATTCGAGCTTCACACCATTATTGAGATGGGCTTTGCCGGCTATTTCCTCATCGTCGCCGACTTTATCGGCTGGGCAAAAACGGCGGGGATCCCGGTCGGACCGGGACGCGGCTCGGGCGCGGGTTCGGTCGTCGCCTGGGCGCTCGATATCACCGATCTCGACCCTCTCCGCTTCGGCCTTCTCTTCGAGCGGTTTTTGAACCCCGAACGCGTCACGATGCCGGATTTCGACATCGATTTTTGCCAGGACCGCCGCGATGAGGTGATCCGCTATGTGCGCGGGAAATACGGCGAAGACCGGGTCGCGCAGATCATCACCTTCGGCACGTTGCAGGCGCGCGCGGCATTGAGGGATGTCGGCCGGGTTCTGGGCCTCGCTTACGGACAGGTCGATCGCCTCTGCAAGCTCGTTCCGCACAATCCGGCGCACCCGCCCTCGCTCGAAGAGGCGATTGCCGGCGAGCCCCAACTCCAGGATCAGATCAGCAAAGACGAAAGCGTCAGACGCCTCTTCGCGATCGCGAGAAAGCTCGAAGGCCTCCATCGCCACGCCTCGACCCATGCCGCAGGGGTGGTGATTGGCGATCGCCCGCTCGTCGAACTCGTTCCGCTCTACCGCGATCCGCGCTCCGAGGTGCCGGTCACCCAGTTCAGCATGAAGTGGGTCGAAGCGGCGGGGCTCGTAAAATTCGACTTTCTGGGTCTCAAGACCCTGACCGTTCTGGCGCGGGCTCGAGACCTTCTCGCGCAGCGGGGGATCCGACTCGATCTTTCGCGCCTGCCTCTCGACGATCCGGCGACCTTCGCGCTTCTCGGCGAAGGCGAAACGGTCGGTGTGTTCCAGGTGGAAGGCGCGGGCACCCGCGACATGCTCAAAAAGCTGCGCCCCGACCGCTTTGAAGACATCGTCGCGGCCAACGCCCTCTACCGCCCCGGCCCGATGGAGAACATCCCGCGCTACATTGCGGTCAAGCACGGCGAGGAAAGACCCGACTACCTGCATCCGGCCCTCGAGCCGATCCTCAAAGAAACCTACGGCATCATGACCTATCAGGAACAGGTCATGAAAATCGCCCAGACATTGGCGGGCTACAGTCTCGGCCGCGCCGATCTCTTGCGCCGCGCGATGGGAAAGAAAATTCCTTCTGAAATGGAGGCGCAAAGGCAGCGTTTTATCGAAGGGGCGGCGGCGCGCGGGGTCGCGCCGGCCGTTGCCGATCACATCTTTGATTCGATGGCGAAATTTGCGGGCTACGGCTTCAATAAGCCGCACGCTGCGGCCTATGCCCTCATCACCTATCAGACCGCGTATCTCAAAGCCAATTACCCGGTCGAATTCCTCGCCGCTCTGATGAGCCTCGACCTCGGCAACACCGAGAAGCTCAACACCTACCGCGGAGAGCTCGAAAGGCTCGGGATCGCGCTTCTGCCCCCCGACATCAACCGATCCGACGCCGCTTTCGCGGTCGAGACGGACCCCGAAACCGCAAAGCCTGCGATCCGCTATGCGCTCTCCGCACTAAAGGGGGTGGGCGAGCAGGCGATGACGGCGATCGTCGCCGAGCGCAAGGTTCACGGGCCCTTCCGGGACCTCTTCGACTTCGCCCGCCGGCTCGACGCCAAAAGCTTCAACCGGCGGCAGTACGAAAGCCTCGCGCGGGCCGGCGCCTTCGACAGCTTGAACCCCAACCGCGCGCAGTCTTTCGCCGCGGCCGAGGTGCTGCTCAGGCAGGCGAGCCTTGCCGCCGAAGAACGGACGAGCCGTCAGGAAAGCCTTTTTGCGCAAATCGACGGCGAGTTTGCGGCACGGCCCTCGCTGCCGGCCCTGCCCGATTGGCCGCAGGCCGAGAGGCTGCAACAGGAATTCGCGGCGATCGGCTTCTATCTTTCGAGCCATCCCCTCCAACCCTACGCGACGGGTCTCGGGCGCGCGGGCATCTTGCGGTATTCGGAGTTGCCGGAGGCGCTCCTGGCGAACGGGGAGCGGCGCTTTCGCCTTGCCGGGATCGTGGTCGGGAGAAAAGAGCGCACGAGCGCGCGCGGCAATCGCTTCGCCTTTCTTCAGCTCGCCGACGAGAGCGGCCTCTTCGAAGTGACCGTCTTTTCCGATGTGCTTCGCGAGGCGCGCGCTCTCGTCGAAACGGGGACGGCGCTTGTCGTCACGGTCGAGGTCCGGCGCGAGGAGGACGCCCTCAAACTCTCCGCGCAAAAGATCGAGCCTTTGGACGCGGTCATCGCCTCCTCGGCTGCGGGCCTCAAGGTTTTTCTGCGCGAGGCCGAGGCGCTCTCGCATTTGAAAAGCCTCTTCGGCCGCGAAGCCCCGGGCAAGGGCCGCGTCTCTCTCGTCCTCGACCTCGGCAATCGCGAAGTCGAAATGGAGCTTCCCGGCGGCTTTCGCGTCGATCCGAGGCTCCTCCTTACGGTCAAATCGCTCCCCGGCATCCTCGACGCGCAGGAGATTTGAGCGAGAGCGCCCTATTTCGCCGGTACCTCGTCAGGTGAGCGGTGCACCAGCCATATCTCCGTGCCTACCACCGCTTTCGCGTCTTCCGCAAATGCCCCGAAATCCGTCGGCGATCCGCCCAGAACCCGGGCACGCCCTCGAGTAATAGAGACGGACGTCCACATCGTAGAATCTCCGATGTCGTCGAGCCGAAAATCTACTACTGCACTGCAAGCGATCTTCACGCCTCCCGCCTTAGCATAGGTAACAAACGCAGCTCTTACAGGATTAAATATCCCAATCTTTACCAAGCCGGTCTTGAACGAGATGCGCTTCACCCTGCCAGTGACCAGAGCGTGAGCTTCACGAACCGCCGCCGCTTCCTCCTCTATGTCCTCGATCCGAAGACTCGCATCACGCGGCACGGCCGCGAGCCTGAAGAGATCGGAGACAGATTCACAAACCGCCAACCAACCTTTCCATGCCCTGTGATCGAGCTTTTGGCCTATCCTCTCAATTTTGAATTCTATGCGATTCGGGCGTGCTCTGGGTCGGATCTCGATCTCCAGCTTTCCAAGCGCCAAAGCGAGCATGAGCCGGGCGTGACTTGCCCAGCGCTCCGGCGGATGCTCCTGAATGAGAATGTCCTCCGCCTGTAGAATTTCTACAGTGCCGGCATCGGAAATAAGGACTGAAAATAGCCTCGATTTCACTAGAAATTTCAGTGTTCCTCGTGGCAAGTTCGGAATTGCAGGTACAAATAGATCTCCTTCAAACATAATCGGAACTCCGGTCCGATTAGGCCTGGCAACGATCACGCACGCGTCTATGGGGTTTGGATCAATCGAAACCGAGCCCGTTTCGCCTAGGAATCTGTGCAAAGGACGCGAGATGCCGAATCTGATTTCGTCCAATTCGAACAGCTCGACAGGGACGTTTCTCTTCAGGCCCAAAAAAAACGTCTGCGAGCTGGTCGAGGTTTTCGAGCCCTGCAAACCGGACCCTTCCCTTATATGGCCTCACGTCAAACCCGAGCTGCCGGAGTTGGGCAGACTTGCGGCTCGTGTAACCCCAGAGACTGTTACCGCAGGCCTCTTCGATAGCCGCCCGAAGCGCATCGCCGGTCGGAGCCAGTCTGACACCGTATTGACTGACAGAAAAAGAGATAAACTTTCTGTTGATGAGTGATGCGCTGCCGGCAGCATGCTCGCGGCGCAGTCGCTCCAAAATTTTCGCCAGAACTTCGTCAATGACGTGTAGCAGGCTCGACTCCACAAATTTGGACCCTCTCGCCCTGAGAACGTAGATAAAAGCTGGCTTGACCTCCCTTGCGAGCCTCTCGGCAGAAGATAATCGCATCTTGAACGTGTCCCTGTGCGCGCGCAGAGTCTTCACCTGGAAATGCGACGAGATCGGTGTAGGCCTGTTGTCGAGGGATTCTCCTGCCCGGAGCGAGGCAAATGGGAACTCGACGATAAAATCCCACCCGGTCCGGTCACGGCCCGACTCGTTGCAGACGAGCTTGGCATCAGCGCAAATCTCCCGAAACCGAGCTTGCCCTTTCTCGCCGAGTTGGTCGGAGTTCAGCGTTTCGTGCGGCATTCTGGCCCGAGCACCTGTGCCATCGGTGAAAGAAAAAATAAATTCTACCACAGGAAGGCGGAATGCTTCGATCTCGGGCATCCTCGACGCGCAGGAGATCTGTGGCGCACTCGGCTTTCCGCGCGTCCGTGAACTCTGGCACGTCCTCGCCCGACATAGGCAAATGGGCGGGAAAGGGTTATGGTAGCGTTATGGTGTTCGCGCGAATTACGATCGATCCTGAGGTCTGCACCGGCAAGCCATGCATTCGCGGGCTGCGGTTCCCGGTAGCGCGGCTCCTGGGGCTGCTTGCGGCAGGGGAAACCCGCGAAAAGATCCTGAAGGACTATCCTTATCTCGAACCGGAAGATATCGACGAGGCCCTGCGATACGCCTCGTTCCTGGCGGATGAGGAGACGGTCGAACTCGCGCGGTGAAGTTTCTGGTCGATATGCCCTTGGCGCCCGGGCTCGCTCGCTGGCTTCAGAGCGAGGGGCACGACGCAGTCCACGCCTCCGAACTTGGCTTGTACCAGGCTCCGGATGTGGAAATCCTGACTCGGGCCGCCGACGAAGCCCGCACGGTGATTACCGCTGATCTCGACTATCCGCGACTGCTCGCGCTTGCCACAGCGTCGGGACCGAGCCTCATCCTGTTCCGCGGGGGCGATTGGAGCGAGGCCGACGTGATTACTCGGATGCACGAAATCCTAAATAGCCTCGAAGAAGGGGAAGTGGCGCAGAGCATTCTCGTCGTCGAGCGCGGACGCGTGCGCAGACGGCGCTTGCCGATCGTCTGACGACGCGGATCTTTGGCGACAGGAAGCGAAAGAAGGCTCTCGGCTCGCATAGGATTCTGCGGTTGAGATTCGTGGGGCGCGGGGCATCCTTCAGACAAAATAACTCTGGATCGGGGGAAAGCCGTTGAAGGCGACGGAGGCGACGCTCGCCGTGTAGGCGCCCGCCGTCAGGAAGTCGATCCAGTCGCCGATCTCGAGGGCAAGAGGCAATTCGTAGGGGTGGCGGCGGTAGAGGATGTCGGCGCTGTCGCAGGTCGGTCCGGCAAGGATCACGGGGCCTGTCTCGCCGCCGTCGCGGCGGGTGCGGATGGGATAATGGATGCGTTCGTCGAGCGTCTCTTCGAGGCCGTTGTAAAGCCCCGCGTCGAGGTAGACCCAGCGTTCGCGTTCGCCGCGCGATTTCCTTGAAATGAGGAGGATCTCGGCGCGCAACAGGCCGGCATCGGCGACGAGATAACGGCCGGGCTCGATGAGGATCTTCGGCCGGTTGCCGCCGAATTCCCGGCCGAGCGCCTCTTCGATCGTTTCGGTGTAGGCGGCGAGCGGCGGCACGTTCGACCGGTAATGGGCCGGCAGTCCGCCGCCGAGGTTCAAAAGATCGAGCGCGAGCCCGCGGCGCGCGCAGCTGCGAAAGATCCAGGCGGCGTGCGCGATCGCGCTCGTCCAAGCCTCGGGGTCGGTCTGTTGCGACCCGACATGGAAAGAGACGCCGACGGGCTTCAACCCCTGCTCCCGCGCCGCCACAAGGAGATCGGCCGCCATGTGCGCCTCGCACCCGAATTTGCGCGTGAGCGGCCACTCCGCGCCTTTGCTCGGCGTCAGCAGGCGGCAAAAGACACGCGCACCCTTGGCTCGCCTTGCGAGCTTTTCGAGTTCCGCGGCGCTGTCGAGGGCGAAGAGCGTGAGACCCTCGCCAAAGGCTTCGGCAATCGCGCTTTCGCGCTTCACCGTGTTGCCGAAGGAGAGCCGTTCTGGCGCGATGCCGAGACCGCGGCAGATTTCGATCTCGCCGGAGCTTGCGAGATCGAATTTGGCGCCGAGTTCCGCGAGCGCCGCAATGATCTCCTGGGCCGGGTTGGCCTTGACGGCGTAGTAGATTTCCGCTTCCGGGAAAGCCTCGCGCAACGCCTTGTAGCGGCAGCGCACGATCTCGAGATCGACAACGAGGCAAGGGGTCGGCGGGTGCTCATCTTCGAGAAAGCGATCGAGCCGCGCCGTCGACGAGGCTGGTTCGCCGCCGTTGCCGCCCAATGTCGCGCTTGCGCCTTCGCTCATGAATGGGCACTCGCGGGTTCGCAACCCGGCGATCACGATCGCCGCGCGAAGGCAGGGCCGGCCATGATCCAGGTCAATCTGAAAGAGGAAGCTCGGCGCCGCCCTTGCCAAGGGAGCACGATCGACGTAATTAGGGCCTCGAAAACCTCACGCAGGCCCCGGTCCTCCCTTTGCGGGGGATCGTTCCGGTGTCGACTTGGTGTCGATTCTTCCTGCGGCGGCACAACCGGAAAAGGAACGATTATGGCGATTCCAAGCTATACGATGCGCCAGCTTCTCGAAGCCGGCGTTCATTTCGGTCACCACACCCGGCGATGGAACCCGAAAATGGCGCCCTTTATCTTCGGGGCGCGCAACGGCATCCACGTCATCGACCTCGAGCAGACGGTGCCTTTGCTGCACCAAGGCCTGCAGGCGATCCGCGACGTCGTCGCCGGCGGCGGCCGGGTGATGCTCGTCGGCACCAAGCGCCAGGCGCAGGAGCCGATCGCCGACGCAGCGAAACGCTGCGGCCAATATTGGGTCAACTACCGCTGGCTCGGCGGCATGCTCACCAATTTCAAGACCATCTCGCAATCGATCAGGCGCTTGCGCGAATTCGACGAGAGGATCAAGGAGCAGGAAAGCGGCCTCACCAAGCGCGAGCTTTTGGAGCTGACGCGCAACCGCGACAAGCTCGAACGCTCGCTCGGCGGCATCAAGGAAATGGGCGGCCTCCCGGACATCCTCTTCGTCATCGACACCAACAAGGAGGAAATCGCGGTCAGGGAGGCGAACAAGCTCAAGATCCCGGTAGTGGGGATCCTCGATTCGAATTCTTCGCCCGACGGCATCGATTATCCGATCCCCGGCAATGACGACGCCACGCGGGCGATCCATCTTTATTGCGATCTCGTCGTTCGCGCGGTCCTCGACGGTTTGCGGGCCGAGGCCGTGGCTGCCGGCGTCGACATCGGCGCCGCCGCCGAGGTCGCGGCTGCCGAAGAGGCGCCTCCCGAGCACGAGGAAGCGGCGGCGAACGAGGGCGAAGAAGCGGCGGCGGCGAGCGAGGGCGAAGAAGCAGCGGCCGTGAGCGAAAGCGAAGAACCCGCGGCCGGAGAGGGCGAGGCGGAAGCGGCCGCATCGTAAGCGCCTTTTCTCGCGGAAGAGCGGCTTCGGAAGAGAAGGGATTCGGGATGGCAGAGGTGACGGCGGCGCTCGTCAGAGAATTGCGCGAAAAGACGGGCGCCCCCATGATGGATTGCAAAAGGGCGCTCACCGAGAGCCAGGGAGACCTCGAGTCGGCCGTCGATTGGCTGCGCAAGAAGGGCCTCTCGGCTGCGGTCAAGAAGGCGGGCCGGATCGCCGCCGAAGGGCTCGTCGGGGCCGCGACCCGTGCGGCCGCCGGGGCTCTCGTCGAAGTCAATTGCGAGACCGATTTTGTCGCGCGCAACGAGGCGTTCCAGCGCTTCGTGCAAACTGTGAGCGCGCTCGCGCTCGAAGGCGCAGAGACGCTCGAAGCTTTGAAGAAAGCTCCCTATCCCGGCGCCGGCCACAGTGTCGAAGAGGAGCTCATTCGGCTCATTGCGAGGATCGGCGAAAACCTGGTTCTGCGCCGGACGACCCGCCTTGCGGTCGAAGAGGGCGCCGTTTTTTCTTATGTGCACGCGGCGCTCGGCACCGGCGTCGGCCGGATCGGCGTTGTCGTCGCGCTCGAGTCGGGGGCGCCGGAGAGCGCGCTTGCCTCGCTCGGCAAGGGTCTCGCGATGCATATCGCGGCCGCCGCTCCCCTCTATCTTGATATCGCCTCGGTGCCGGCGGCGGCGCTCGAACGCGAACGCGGCGTTCTTTCCGAGCAGGCGCGGGCGAGCGGCAAGTCCGAGGCGATTCTCGGGAAAATGGTCGAGGGTCGTCTCAAAAAGTTCTATGAGGAGATGGTTCTTCTCGATCAGATCTACGTCGTCGACGGGGAAACCAGAATCTCCCGTCTCGTCGAGAAGAGCGCAGGCGAGGTCGGCGCGCCGATCCGCGTTGCCGGCTTTGCGCGCTTTGTCCTCGGCGAGGGCAGCGGCAGCCCGCGCCCCCAAGGCGACGTCGCGGCCGAGGCCGAGGCGCAGCTCCAGGGCTGAGCGGCGCCGCGCTCCGCCCGCCTCGGGGCGAAAGGCGGTGCGCAGCCGCGAATTTGGTGTATTCTCGGCGGGTCCGCGCAGAGCTGCGCTCGCGGGCGAGGAAAGGCTTTATGTCGGCCGATCTCGAATACCGCCGCGTTCTTCTCAAGATCTCCGGAGAAGCGCTCTTGGGAGCGCGCGACGCAGGTCTCGACCCGGAAATGGTCCGGCGCATCGCGGATGAGATCGGCTCGGTCCACGGGCTCGGCGTCGAATTGTGCGTCGTTGTTGGCGGCGGCAACATCTTCCGTGGCGCCGCCGCCGTCGGCATGGAGCGCGCTTCGGCCGACACCATGGGCATGCTGGCGACGGTCATCAATTCGCTCGCGCTCCAGAACGAGCTCGAGCGGCGGGGGGTCGAGACCCGCGTGCAATCCGCGATCGCCATGCAGCAGGTGTGCGAGCCTTTCATCCGGCGGCGCGCGCTGCGCCATCTCGAAAAAAAGCGCGTCGTCATCTTCGCCGCCGGAACCGGCAACCCGTTTTTCACGACCGACACGGCCGCCGCCTTGAGGGCTTCGGAGATGGGCTGCGAGGCGCTCTTGAAGGCGACCAAGGTGGACGGCGTCTACGATGCCGATCCGGCCCGCGTGCCGGGGGCTCGGCGCTTCGAGCGTCTCGGCTATCTTGAAGTTCTCTCCCGCGACCTCCAGGTGATGGACGCGGCGGCAATTTCTTTGGCGCGCGAGAACCACATCCCTATTCTCGTGTTTTCGATTTTTGAAAGCGGCGGGTTTGCGCAGGTCGTGCGCGGCCGCGGGCGGTTTACGATCGTTGAGGAAGAAGGTTAGGCCATGCAGGAGGATCCGCTCATCAAAGACCTGCGCCGCCGCATGGAGGGCGCGCTCGAAGCGCTGCGTAAGGATTTCGGTGGCTTGCGCACCGGGCGGGCGTCGGCGAGCCTCTTGGAGCCCGTGACGGTTTCCGCCTACGGCGGAACGATGGCTCTCAAAGAGGTGGCGAGCATCAATGTTCCCGAGCCGCGAATGATCACCGTTCAGGTCTGGGACCGCACGCTCGTCAAGGCCGTGGACAAGGCGATCCGGGAGTCGGGGCTCGGCCTCAACCCGCAGACGGAAGGCCAGCTGGTTCGCGTCCCCATCCCCGATCTCAACGAGGAAAGGCGGCGCGAGTTGACGCGGGTCGCCGCGCGCTATGCCGAAGGGGCGCGGGTCGCGGTGCGCAACGTGCGGCGCGACGGGATCGAGGCGCTTCGCAGACGAGAAAAAGACAGCGAGATCTCTGAGGACGAGCAGCATCATTTGCATGCGGAAGTGCAGCACCTGACCGACGAGTTTATCCGCCACATCGAGGAGGCTCTCGCTCAGAAGGACAAGGAGATCTTGCAGGTTTGACCACCCTTTCCGCCCCCCCTGGGCGAGTGCCGCGGCACGTCGCCATCATCATGGATGGGAACGGCCGGTGGGCGCGGGCGCGTGGCTTGCCGCGCATTGCCGGACATCGCCGGGGGGGCGAAGCGGTGAGGCGCACGGTCGCCGCCGCCTCGGAAATCGGGATCGCGTATCTGACGCTTTACGGTTTCTCTTCGGAGAACTGGAACCGTCCGGCGCGCGAAATCACGGATCTGATGTCGCTCCTGCGCCATTACCTCCAACGCGAAATCGACTCGCTCAACAAAAACGGCATTCGTCTCAGAGTCATTGGCGACAGGAACCGCTTTGCTCCCGACATCGTTGGCCTCATTGAACAGGCGGAGGCGCTGACCCGGGAGAATGGCGGCATCAACCTCACGGTGGCGCTCTCTTATGGCGCTCGCGCCGAGATCGTCGCGGCGGTGCGCGCGATCACAAAAAAAGCGGCGGACGGAAGGCTTCTTCCCGCCGAGATCACCGAAACCGCCGTCGCAGAGCATCTCTTTACGGCAGGAATCCCCGACCCCGATCTCTTGGTTCGCACGAGCGGCGAGCAGCGCATCAGCAACTTCCTTTTGTGGCAGTGCGCATACGCCGAGTTCGTATTTACGAAGACGCTGTGGCCGGATTTCTCGAAAGCCGATCTCTTGGCGGCCGTCGAAGAGTACACTCGGCGTGAGCGCCGCTATGGCACCTTTGCCGAAGCGCGCGTCTAAAGGCTCGCTCGCCCCCCGGATCTTCTCGGGGCTCCTCCTCGCGCCTTTGCCGATCGCCGCGATCTGGTTCGGCCGGCCTTGGCTGCCGCTGCTGACGGCAACGGCCGCGGGGATGATGGCCTGGGAATGGGGGCGCCTCACGCGCCGCGGCGCCTCGGCCGGCATCCTCATCGCCGTGGTCCTCGCTTCCGTCGCGGCCGCGGCGCTCGTCGCCACGCCGTTCGCCATCGCCCTTGCGGCGGCGGGCGCCGGGCTCGTCTTCTGGGCGGCCCGCGGCGCGCCTGCGGGCGAGGCGAGATGGGCCGCCGCCGGGGTGCTGTGGGTGGCGTTGCCGTCGATATCGCTGTTGTGGCTTGCGGAGTCGGGGAGAGCGACGCTTTTCTGGATCCTCGCCGTCGTCTGGGCGACCGATATCGGTGCTTACACCCTCGGACGTTCGATCGGCGGGCCGCGCCTGGCGCCGCGCTGGAGCCCGCAGAAAACCTGGGCGGGTCTTTTGGGCGGCGTGCTTTCGGCCGCCTGTGCCGGCTGGGGGACGGCGGCCGTTCTCGGCATCTCGCCTGTTTTTCCTCTTGTGGCGACGAGCGCGACACTTGCGATTGTTGAACAGTTCGGCGATCTTGCAGAGTCTGCGGCCAAGCGGCGGTTTGGCGCGAAGGATACGAGCGGGCTCATCCCAGGGCATGGCGGTCTCTTGGATCGGCTCGATGGTCTTCTCGCGGTGATCCCGGCGGTGGCTTTGCTGACCTTCATTGGCGGTCGGAGCGTGCTGTCATGGCGATAAGCATGCCGAAGCGGAAGCCTCGGTGCGGCGACGGGGTCCGGCGCGTTTCGATCCTCGGCGCAACGGGCTCGGTCGGCAAGAACACGGTCGATCTGTTGCGGCGCAATCCCGAGCGTTTTGCGGTCGAGGCGGTAACGGCAAAGGATCACGCCGAACTCTTGGCCGAGCAGGCGGTGGCGCTCGGCGCCCGCTTTGCGGCGGTCGCCGATCCGGATGCCTACCCGCGCCTCAAGGAAGCGCTCGCCGGACACCCGATTTCCGTCGGCTGCGGCCCGGAAGCGCTGGTCGAAGCGGCGCTCTACCCCGCCGATTGGGTGATGGCGGCGATCGTCGGCGCGGCGGGGCTTGCTCCCACCCTCGCCGCGGTGCGGCGCGGCGCGATCGTCGCGCTTGCCAACAAGGAGGTTCTCGTCTGCGCCGGCGAATTCGTGATGCGGGAAGTAAAGCGCTGCGGCGCGACCTTGCTCCCGGTCGACAGCGAGCACAACGCGATCTGGCAATGTTTTGATTCTTCTCGCATCGAGGCGATCGATCGGATTATCCTGACGGCGAGCGGCGGGCCGTTCCGCGAGAGAAGCCTCGACGAGATGCGCGAGGCGACGCCGGCCGAGGCTGTGGCGCACCCGAATTGGCGCATGGGAGCGAAGATTTCGGTCGATTCGGCGACGATGATGAACAAGGGGCTGGAGCTGATCGAGGCGCACCATCTTTTCGACCTCGAATCCGATCGCATCGATATCGTCGTGCATCCCCAGTCGATCGTGCACGGCCTCGTCACCTACCACGACGGCTCGGTACTCGCCCAGCTTGGCACCCCGGACATGCGCACGCCGATCGCCTATGCGCTCGGCTGGCCGGAGCGTCTGGCGGCGCCGACGAAAAGCCTCGATCTTGCGGCGATTGGACGGCTCTCCTTCGAGCCGCCCGATGAGCGCCGATTTCCGGCCTTGCGGATCGCGCGCTCGGCGCTCGAAGCCGGCGGCGGCACCCCGACGGTCCTCAATGCCGCAAACGAAACCGCCGTCTACGCGTTCCTCGACGGACGCATCGGCTTCCTCGACATTGCCGAAGTGGTCGAGCGAACGATCGCCATGGTTCCCGCCGGCGACATCCAATCGCTCGAGGACGTCCACAATTTTGACAAAACGGCGCGGGAAATTGCAATTCGACTTTCCGGCGTGCGCGCCAACGCGCGCAGAGCCGAAGCCATGGGTCCTCGATGATCGAATATTTCCGCCACGGGCTTCTTGACATTGGGCCATTTCTCGCGATCCTGACGGTACTCGTCTTCGTTCACGAGTTTGGGCACTATTTCTTCGCCCGCCTCTTCGGGGTGAAGGTCGAGGTTTTTTCCATCGGCTTTGGACCGGAACTTTTTGGCTGGAACGACCGCGCCGGAACGCGCTGGAAGTTCAGCCTCGTCCCTTTGGGCGGGTATATCCGGATGTTCGGGGAGGGCCCCCTTGCTGCACGTTTGCCGCAGGAGAGCGCGAGCACGCTTTCGCCTCCCGAAGAGGCGCAATCCTTTCAGTCGAAGAGCCTCGGCCGGCGGGCGGTAATCGTCACGGGCGGGCCGGCGGGCAATTTTGTTTTTGCGATTCTCGCCCTTTTTCTCCTGTTTGCGGTTTATGGCCGGCCCGTGACCCCGCCCGAGATCGGACAGGTCGCGCCACACAGCGCAGCCGCGGCGGCCGGGATCCGCCCCGGGGACATGATCCTCAGCATCGACGGCCAGCCGATCACCCGCTTTCAGGACATCCAGAAAGCGGTGCGCCCCAGCGCCGGGGTGCCTCTGACGATCCTCGTCAAACGCGGCGCGCGCACCCTGACCCTTCATGCGACCCCGCGATCCACGGAGATCACAGACCGTTTTGGCCATCACCTCAAGGTCGGCCTCCTCGGCATCGCCCATTCGGGCGTCGTCTACGTCAAAGTGAAACCGGCCTCTGCGCTCGCTCGGGCGGCCGGCGAGACCTGGAACCTGTCGGCCCAGACCCTTGCGGCGTTCTGGCAGATGGTAACCGGAAGGCGCAGCACCGAGGATCTCGGAGGACCCGTGAGGATTGCGCAGCTCTCGGGAGAGGCGGCTCGAGGGGGGTTCGTGGCCGTGCTATGGTTGTTGGCCGTGCTGTCGATCAATCTCGGGCTCATCAATCTGTTTCCGGTTCCCGTTCTCGACGGAGGCCACCTCCTCTACTATGCGGCGGAGGGGATCCGCGGAAGACCGTTGGGACAGCGGACCCAGGAATATGGGTTCCGCATCGGCTTGGCCCTGGTCCTCAGCTTGATGATCTTTGTCACCTGGAACGATCTCGTTCATCATCTGACGTGGCGTTTTTGAAGAGCCTCTCGGTCTGACGCGATCGCAGAGCGAAAGAGCGGGGCTCCAAAGGGGCGGGGGCGGTTTGCTGCACAGATTGAGGAAGGCGTTGCTTTGGCCGCTCTTCGCGGCGCTCGTCGCGGGGCTGGCTCTGTTTGCTCGGGAGGCCGCCGCGGCGGGCCCGCAGAAGCCCGCGCCCGCGCGGCCCGCGCCCGCGCGGACCGCGCAAGGCATCGTCAAGAAGATCGAGGTCGTCGGCAACCGGCGGATCTCGGCGGAAACGATCCGTTCCTACCTTCTGATCCACGAGGGCGAGCCCTGGAGCCGCGAAAAGGTCGATGATTCGCTGAAAGCGCTGTTCGCGACGGGGCTTTTTGCCGATGTCCGGCTTTCCCGAGTCGGCAACAGTCTCGTCGTGAAGGTGGTCGAGAACCCGATCATCAACCGGATCGCCTTCGAGGGGAACCACGAGCTCACCGACAAGGACTTGAGATCCGAGATTTCGCTGCGCCCGCGCGTCGTCTACACCCGCAGCCGGGTCGGAAGCGATGTGAACCGGATCCTTACCCTCTATCGCCGGCACGGTTACTTCGGCGCGACGGTAAGCCCCAAGGTGATCCTGCACAGCGAGAACCGGGTCGATCTTGTCTTCGAAATCAACGAAGGAAGATTTACGGCCGTCGACCGCATCAATTTTGTCGGCAATCACCATTTCAGCGCCGGCCGCCTGCGCGGCGTGATCGCGACCAAGGAATATCGCTGGTACCGCTTCTTGTCGACCAACGACACCTACGACCCGGACCGGCTCGCCTATGACAAGGAATTGCTGCGCAAATTCTACCTCTCGCATGGCTATGCGGATTTCCGCGTGGAGTCCGCGGTCGCAGAACTGACCCCCAACCGAACCGGCTTTGTCATCACCTTCACGCTCCGCGAGGGTCAGCGCTATCGCTTCGGCAAGGTTGGCGTCAAGATCTCGCTAAGGAATCTGCCGGAGAGCAAGGTATTGCCGCTTTTGACGTTTCATAGCGGGGAATGGTACAACTCGCAGAAGATCCAGAATTCGATGACCATATTGACGAATAGACTTGGCAACCTCGGTTATGCTTTCGTCGATATCAAACCGCAAATCCATTTGCGTCGTAAGCCTCGTACGGTCGACGTGACTCTCGAGGTCAAGGAAGGGCCTCGGGTCTATGTCCAACGCATCGACATCGTCGGCAATGTGCGCACCGTCGATCGGGTGATCCGGCGCGAGATTTCGCTCGTCGAAGGCGACGCCTTCAACGCCACGAAGCTGCAGCACTCCAAGGAGCGGATCAAGGCTCTCGGCTTCTTCAAGAAAGTGGAAATCACCCACCGCCGCGGTTCGGCTCCCGACAAGACCATCATCACGGTCTCGGTCGAAGAACAGTCGACGGGGTCGCTGTCGCTGGGCGCCGGTTTCTCGACCAGCGATGGGCCGCTGGCGGACATCACCCTGCACGAAAAGAACTTTCTCGGTCGCGGTCAGGATGTTCGCATCGGCACGATCGTTTCGTTCCGTTCGCAGCAGGTCGAACTCGACTACACCGAGCCTTATTTTCTCAATATGCCTCTCGCTGCCGGTTTCGATCTCTTCGAGGTCAAGACCAGCCCCACGGCATCGTTCTTTTCGGGCGTTATCCCGCCGTTCCAGCAATTCTCCTATGGTGGCGATGTGCGCGGCGGCTACCAGATTACCCGGCACCTGCGTCAAACGCTGAAATACACGCTGCGCTCCGATGAGATCACCGACGTGCAACCGGACGCCTCTCTCTTTATCGCATTGCAAAGCGGCACCCACCTGACCTCGTCGGTCGGCCAAGTCCTCCTCTACGATCGCCGCAATGATCGCTTGAACCCGACGAGCGGGTATTTTGCCGCCCTCGGCGACGATTTCGCAGGCACCGGCTTCGGCGTCAAATTCATCCGCAATAAGATCAACTTCGGCTACTATTACCCGATCACCCGCGACTGGATTTTGAGCTTTCAGGGCGAGGCGGGGGATATCTTCGGATGGGGCGGCGAGCCGGTGCTGATCCAGGACCGCTACTTTGTCGGAGGCGACGACTTTCCCGGTTTCCAGACCGCCGGCATCGGGCCGCGCGACAGCGTCACGCAGGATGCTCTCGGCGGCAATCAATATTATATCGGGCACGTTTCGCTGCACGTGCCGCTTGGCCTGCCTCCGGAACTTGGTTTGAGCGGCCGGATCTTCTCCTATTTCGGCAGCCTCTCCGGGATCGATCAGAAAAACGTCGTGCTGACGCCGGCGCAGCTCGTCACCACCGGCGGCATCGAACCGCAGATCATCGATTTGTCCGCACTCCGCGTCAGCGCCGGGGTCGGGCTCGCGTGGAAATCGCCGCTTGGCCCGATCCGCCTCGACTTCGCCCTTCCGGTCAAGCGCGAAAGCATCGACAAAACGCAGTTTTTCCGAGTCAGCTTTGGGACGAGATTCTAATGAAAAAGTCGCATCACATCGGCGCCGCCCTCCTCTCTCTCGCGCTCCTCGGTTCGGGCTTCGCGGTCCCGGCCGAGGCAGCGCAGCAAACCCCGCCGCCCAAACCCTTGAACATCATGGTCGTCGACATCCAGACGCTGCTTCAGAAATCGAAGGCGGCGCAGATGGTACGCCAGCAGATCGAAGAGAAGCGTACCCAATATACGAAGGAAATTGCCGCGACAGAGCAGAGGCTCAACAAGGAAAAAGAAACTTTGCAACGGGAACAGGCCAGGCTGAGCCCAGCCGCGTTGAACGAGAGAGAGACCAAATTCCAAAAGGAACTCAGTGCATTCAAAGCGAATTATAAGGGCAAAGTGCAAGCGCTCCAGGAATCGAGTAGCCAGGCATTCAGGAAGATTCAGCAGGCGATGTTGCGGATCATCGCCAAGTATGCCAAAAATCGAAAAGCGAATATCGTCTTTCCGCGCAGCGAGCTCCTGCTTTTTGACAAATCTTTTGACGTCACGGACGAGGTCTTGAACGATCTCAATAAGGAGATGCCGGCTCTGACCGTGAGCTTTGCCAAGCCGGCCGGCCCCCCGACCGGCCATGCCGCCCCCCCGACCGGCCATGCCGCGGCGCCGCGGCGCAAGAAATGAAGCGCCTTTCGCGTTCGGCCGGAGATGGCGGATAAGCGCTTTTTCAAACGCGCCGGGCCGTTCTCGCTCGGAGAACTTGCCCGGCTCTCTGGTGCGCGTCTCCTTCGACCGCAAGAGGAGGGGCGCCTCTGCCACGATGTCGCGCCGCTCGAATTGGCGGAGCCGGAAGCGCTCTCTTTTCTCGACAAGCGCAAATATCTCGGCGCCTTTGCCCGCTCTCGCGCCGGCGCGGTGGTGGTCGCCCCCGAGCTTGCCGAATCCGCTCCGCCCGGCATGGCGCTCCTCCTCCATGACGCGCCGTACCGGGCTTACGCGTTGATCGCGCAGGCCTTTTATCCAGAGCCGCCGGTTGCACCGCGGCGGGCCGCTTCGGCATCGCTCGACCCGAGCGCGAGCGTTCCCGAAGATTGCGCGGTCGCCGAGGGAGCCGTCATCGAGCGCGAGGCGAGGATCGGACATCGCTCCTCTCTCGGCGCGAACACCGTGGTCGGCGCGGGCGTCGAAATCGGCGACGACTGCCGGATCGGCGCCAATGTCACACTCTCCCACGCGATCCTCGGCGCGCGCGTCGTCATCCACCCGGGAGCGCGCATCGGTCAGGCCGGGTTCGGATTTGCCCCCGATCGCTCGCTCCCTTCGAAGCTGCCGCAGCTTGGACGCGTCATTATCGGCGATGACGTCGAAATCGGTGCCAACACCACGATCGATCGCGGCGCCGGCGGCGATACCGTGATCGGCTCGGGTTCGATGATCGACAATCTCGTTCAGATCGGGCACAACGTCGTTCTCGGGCGTTGTTGCGTGCTTTGCGGCCAAGTCGGGATTTCCGGCAGCACGATCCTCGGCGACTTTGTCATGATCGGCGGCAAAGGCGGTCTTGCCGACCATCTTTCGATCGGCAGCGGCGCGCGGATCGCCGCCAACGCCGGCGTCATGCGGGACGTGCCCGCCGGCGCGACGGTCGCCGGCAGCCCCGCCTTTCCGATCAAGGAGTTCATGAGACAGACGGCGTTGCTGCAACGCCTCGCCGGAACGAAGGACGCGCGATGAGCGATCCCGCCCGCGCCGAGGCTCCGCCGAAGGAGTTCAGCGTGCAAAGGATCATGGAGATGATCCCGCATCGCCACCCGTTCCTGATGATCGACAAGGTCGTCGATGTGGTGGCCGATGTGCGCGCCACCGGGATCAAAAACGTTTCGATCAACGAGCAGTATTTTCAAGGCCATTTCCCCTCCCGCCCGGTGATGCCGGGCGTCCTCATCATCGAGGCGATGGCGCAGACCGCCGCGGTGCTCGTCGTGCACACGCTGGGGCCGAAGGCCGAAGGCAAGCTCGTCTATTTCATGAGCGTCGACATCGCCCGCTTTCGCCGCCCCGTCTTCCCGGGAGATCGCCTCTGTGTTTCCGTCGTCAAAGAGCGCCACCACGGCAATGTCTGGAGGTTCAAGGGCGAAGCGAGGGTCGACGACACTCTGATGGCCGAAGCCGTCATCGCGGCGATGATCCTCGACGAGTAGGAGGGGCTCCTGATGCCTCCGATCCATCCCACCGCGGTCATCGCGCCCGGCGCCCGGATCGCCGAGGATGTTACGATCGGTCCCTACTCGATCGTCGGCGAGGATGTCGTCCTTTCGTCCGGGGTGAGGCTCGAGGCCCATGTCGTCGTCGGCGGGCGCACCACGATCGGTGCAGGGACGCGCATCTTCCCCTTTGCCGCGATCGGGCTCGAACCCCAGGATCTCAAATATCGCGGCGAGGAGTCGCGGCTCCTCATCGGCCGCAACAATACGATCCGCGAATATGTGACGATGAACCCGGGAACGGCCGGGGGCGGCATGGTCACGCGCGTCGGCGACGCGTGTCTTTTCATGGTCGGCGTCCACATCGCCCACGACTGCCAGATCGGCAACCACGTGGTGATGGCGAACAATGCGACGCTCGCGGGCCACGTCATCGTCGAGGATCACGCGATTCTGGGCGGCCTTTCGGCGGTGCATCAATTCGTGCGGATCGGCAGGCACGCGATGGTCGGCGGCATGTCGGGGATCGAGCGCGACGTCATTCCCTACGGCCAGGTGATGGGGGACCGCGCCCGCCTCACCGGGCTCAACATCATCGGCATGCAGCGCCGCGGTTTCAGCCGGGACGAGATTCAGGGGCTGCGCAACGCCTACCAGCTCCTCTTTTCGGCGGATGGGACCTTTCTCGAGCGGGTCGAGGAGGCGGCGCTTCGCTTCAAGGACAATTCGCCCGTCGCCGACATCATCGCCTTCATCCGCGCCGATTCGAGCCGCGCCCTCTGCCAGCCGAAGGGGATCGATGGCGGATAAGCTCGGCATCGTCGCCGGCGGCGGGGAGTTGCCGCGGCTCCTCGTCGAAGCCTGCCGCCGCCGCGGGCGCGAGGTGTTTGTTCTTGCCCTCGAAGGGGCCGCCGACCCGCAGGCGCTGGCGGGCGTCCCGCACGCCTGGTGTCGCATCGGCGCCGCCGCCACCGCTCTTTCCCTGCTGCGCCGGAACGAGGTGACGGAGATCGTCCTCGCCGGGACCGTGCGCCGGCCCTCGCTCGCGGCGCTGCGTCCGGATTGGCGCGCCGCCCGGCTTTTCGCCCGCATCGGCTTTGCCGCGCTCGGCGACAACGGCCTCTTATCGGCGGTCGTCGGGGAACTCGAAGGCGAGGGCTTTCGGGTCGTCGGCGCGCAGGAACTTCTGGAGGCGGCGGAGATGCCGCAAGGCCCGCTCGGCGCGCTCCTCCCAGACCAGGAAGCCGAGGCGGACATCGCCCGCGGGCTCTCGCTCGCCCGCGCCCTCGGCGCGCTCGACATCGGCCAGGCGGTCGTCGTCCAGCAGGGCCTCCTCTTGGGGGTCGAAGCGATCGAGGGCACCGACGCGCTCCTGCGCCGTTGCGGCGCGCTCAAACGCGAAGGGCCGGGCGGGGTGCTCGTCAAGGTCGAAAAGCCGGGCCAGGAAGCTCGCGCCGACCGCCCGACCATCGGGCCCCGGACCGTTCTTCTCGCCGCCGAGGCCGGACTTCGCGGCATCGCGGTCGAGGCCGGGAGGACGCTTGTTCTTTCCCGCGAAGAGGTCCGCAAAACCGCCGACCGCGCCGGCCTCTTCGTGGTCGGCATTCCTTCGCCGGGCTCAGGACGGCGCCGGCCTTCATGTCCGCGGGCGACCTCTCGCCGCGGCGGTCCTCGGTCGGGCGGCGAGGGCTCGAAGTGAAGATAGCCCGCGCAGAACCGCCCTTTCTCTTTTTCATCGCCGGCGAGCCCTCCGGAGACCGGCTCGGCGCCATGCTCATCTGCGCCTTGCGCCGGCGCTTGGGCGGGGATGTGCGCGTTGCCGGGGTCGGCGGCGAAGAGATGGCGAGGGCGGGCCTCAAAAGCCTCGTCCCTCTTTCCGATCTCGCCGTCATGGGGCTCGCCGAAGTTCTGCCGCGCGCGCCGCTTCTCCTGCGCCGGGTGAAGGAGGTGACGGCGGCGATCCTCGAATCGCGCCCGGACGGGGTGGTGACGATCGACAGTTCGGGCTTTTGCTGGCGGGTCGCCGCGGCGCTGCGACGGCGCGGCCTCAAGATCCCGCTCATCCATTACGTCGCGCCGATGGTCTGGGCGTGGCGCCCCGGACGCGCCCGGCGGATCGCCCGCCTTTATGACCATCTCATCACGCTCCTCCCCTTCGAGCCGCCTTTTTTCGAGAAGGAGGGGCTTTCCTGCAGCTATTTCGGCCATCCGGTGACCGAGAGCGGGGCCGATCGCGGCGACGGCGCGCGGTTTCGCGCCCGGCACGGGCTTGGCGCCGAGGAGAGCGTGATCGCCGTCCTGCCCGGAAGCCGCAGCTTGGAAGTCGGGCGGCTGTTGCCGATCTTCGGCGCGGCGCTCGCGCGCCTCACGCCTCTCCTCGGCGGTTTTCGCGTCGTCGTCCCGACGGTCGCGACGGTCGCCGAGAGGGTCCAGAGCGGGATAAGCCGCTGGCCCGGCCGGCCGATCCTCGTCTCCGAGACCGGCGCCAAATACGACGCTTTTGCCGCGAGCCGCGCCGCGCTTGCCGCCTCCGGCTCGGTCGCGCTCGAACTCGCGATGGCGCGAGTGCCGATGGTCGTCGCCTACCGCCTCAACCCGCTGACCGACGCCTTCCTGCGGCGCCTCGTCAGGGTGCGCGAGGTCAATCTCGTCAACCTCATCCTCGGGCGGCGGCTTGTCGGCGAATATCTCGGCGGCGAATGCACGCCCGAGCGGCTCGCCGCGGCGCTCAGAGAGATCCTTCTCGACGAGGAGGTTCGCGCCCGCCATCGCGCCGGCTATGATGAGGCGATCGCGCCCCTCAAGGCCGGGGACGGGTCGCCCTGCCTCAAGGCCGCCGAAGAGATCCTCGAAATTGTCGCGGCGCATTCGCGCTCTAGAGCAAGTTCCGTTTGGGCCGAGCCGCCCTCGCATTTGTCATGGCCGGGCTTGACCCGGCCACCCACGCCTTTAAAACCGCCACCGAATGTGGACGTGGATGCCCGGAACAGGTCCGGGCATGACGGCCAATGACGTTCGCTGGACCTACGCGAAAAAGGCTCCAATTCTTGAAAAGGAGGTCACCCATGACCACGAGCGATGCCGAGCGAGGCGAAAGAGAGAAGTACCGGTTTCTCCACACGATGATCCGGGTGCGCGATCTCGATGCCTCCCTCGATTTTTACACGAAGCAGCTCGGCATGAAGCTTCTCCGGAAGCGCGACTACCCGACCGGGCGCTTCACCCTCGCCTTTGTCGGCTACGGGGGCGAAGAAGAGTCGACAGTGATCGAGCTCACCCACAATTGGGACCAGAAAGAGCCCTATACGCTCGGCAGCGCCTTCGGCCATCTCGCGGTCGCCGTGCCCGACGTCTCCAAGGCTTGCGAGAGGCTCGCCGCAGCCGGCGTCAAGATCCCGCGCCCGGCGGGGCCGATGGCGCATGGCGGCTCGGTCATCGCTTTCATCGAAGACCCGGACGGCTACCGCATCGAACTCGTCCAGCGTTCGTAGGGTGAGAATGCCGGAGCGCGGGCATCGAGACGGCTTCTCCCCGGAACGCCCGCCCGCGGCCGTCCGGGGGTCGCAATGACAAACTAAGCGGCCGTCACCGGCGCCCCGGACTGACGACAATCCTCGCCCGTCATGAGGGCCGCGCGAGAAGCCAGGCGAGAAGCTCGGCGAGCGAGGCGCGGGCGAGATCGGGCGGCTCGCGTTCGCGCAGCCGCTCGACGACCGTGCCGAGCCGCGCCCAGAAGAGAGCGGCCGCGGGGTCGAGGTCGGGCGCCCGCGCCGGAGGCGGAGCGTCGGGGTCGGGATAGGCTGGCTCGGCGCGGGAGAGCGCGGCGGCGCGTTCCGGATCGAGACCGCGCTCCTTGAGCCCGTCGCGGATGAGGGCGGCGAAGGCCGTGCGCGCGACGAGCGCCCCGCGCCGCTCGCTCCCGCTCTTTTTCGCCCTCTCGTGAGACGCCTCGATGCGGGCGAGGCGCTTATCCCGCGCACGCGACACCGTCTTCTTCGAGAGCTTTGATGCGCCTTTCGAAATCGCTCGTGCTGATGGCGCGCATGGCGGTATCCATGACACGGGAGAGTTCGAAGGCTTCGCCCGGGCTCAACCGGCCTTCGGCGGCCGCCCCGAGGATCGCCGCCGTGACGGAGGTGAGGTCGGCCGCGCTTTTGAGCGGCGGCAGCGGGATCCGCACGCTGCGCTCGCGGCGGGGCGCGAGGATGCGGTCGAGGCAGAGCTTCAGCGCCGTCGGATCGCCTTCGAGAGCGAGTTCGACCGCTTTGCGGGTGAGCCTTTCGCCTTCGCCTTCGAGCAGAAGCAGGGCGGCCTCGGTCGCGTGGTTGCGCGAGCCCTTCGGCCGCCCCGCCGGATTGCCGGATTGTCCCTTTGCAAAAGGGCGCCCCGGACCGCGCCTCTTGCGCGGCGCCAGCGGCAGCCCGGCCTCGGGCAAGTTTGGCTCTATCTGCAGCAAATCTGCAGCCATCGGCACCTCCAGGAGTTTCGTTGGCCCACCGCGGGCGGGCCATTCGTTGCTACCATCACATGTTGATGTTAACACATGTTAGCGAGTATCGCAATCCCTAAATCACGGATGCGGGCCGCGAAGCGTCCGGGAGGTGGCCTGCGGGCGCTGCGGTCCAGGGATTACCAGGGATTACGGTGACAGTGCATTTAATCGGCATGGTTTCGCGGTGGGGGTCGCGGCGACGCTTTAGCCAATTGCAGCTTGACCCCGGACAAGGGAAATTAAGCGGACTGTCACCGGAATTCGAATTCGTCCGCCCGAGACGCCGCTGTTGCGTGCCGGCCGACCGCCGACTGTGGCTTGATGGAGCCCGCGGGCCCGCGGGTCGGCAGGCCGAGCGAATGTCTTGACCTGCCCACCCTTCGATTCATGATGGTCCGCGTCGTAGCCCGGCAGAGCGGTGAGGGAGGCAAACCCGATGCGCACCCATGTCATTCATCTCGTAAATCCCAAAACCGATTCGCTGACGACCCGCCCGATCTATGCGAAGCGAGCGCTCTATTCGCCGCTCGCCGGTTTGCTTGCGGTGGCCGCGGCGATCCCACGAGACCGCTACGAGATCGTGCTGACGGACGAGAATATCGAGCCGATCGATTTCGATCTCGAGGCGGACCTCGTCGGGATCTCGGCGATGACGAGTTACGTCAATCGCGGATACGCGATCGCCGATGCGTTCCGGGCCAAGGGTGTGCCTGTCGTCATGGGGGGCGTTCATCCGAGCTTTATGCCGGGGGAAGCCCTGCGGCATTGCGACGCCGTTGTGATCGGCGAGGTCGAGCTCGTGATCGACAAGTTACTCGATGATCTCGATCATGGCGTCATGCGCGGAGCCTACAAGTCCGAGCTCCTGCATCCGATGGTCGGCCTGCCGATGCCGCGCTACGACCTGGTCAAGAAAAACCGCTATTTCAACAGCACCTTCGTCCAGACCTCGCGCGGCTGTCATCAAGGCTGCACCTTCTGCGCGGAACCGCTGATGAATGGCCTCAAATTCCGTTATCGGCCGGTAGGCGAAGTGGTCCGGGAGATCGAGAATTGCGGATCCCGCAACATTTCCATCAACGACGCCGATTTTTTCGGCACGCCCGAACGCCCGAAGGAAGTGATGCGCGCTCTGAAGCCGCTCAAGATCCACTGGCAGGCCGGCGTCACCTCGAAGCTCGCGCAGGATGACCGGATGCTCGAACTCGCCGCCGAAAGCGGCTGCACCCTGCTGAGCATCGGCTTCGAATCGATCTCGCGCGCCACCCTCAAGAGCGTACATAAGCATGTCAATCGGCCGGAGCAGTTCGCGGCTCTCGTTCAGAAGGTGCACTCTTACGGGATCATGGTTTTCGGCCTTTTCATGTTCGGCTTCGACGGCGACGACGCCTCGGTTTTCGAGGAAACGGTCGATTTCAATATCGGCGCCGGATACGACGCCTGCGCCTATTCGACGCTGACGCCCTACCCCGGCACGCTCACCTGGTACGAGATGAAGCGAGCCGACCGGATCGTCTCCTTCGACTGGACGAGGTACGACCAGGGCCACGTCGTCTATCGACCGGCGCAAATGTCGGCGGATGAGCTGTGCCGCGGCGGCAATGATGCGTACCGGCGCTTCTATTCGTCCTCTTCGATCCTCGGTCGCTTCCCTCTGCGCGCTCGGCGGCACCGCGCTCAATGGCTGCTTTACAACCTTCTGATGCGAAAAGGCTCGCGGTTCGGGGACAACATTGTCGCCCCGCCGACGCCGGACCCCGAGATCGTGCCAATGCCGCCGATCTTGCCCGTGAAGGAAGAGTGGCGCGCCGCCGTGCTCGATGCGGCGCGAGAGGCAATCGATCAGGACCTGCGCTTGCGCCCTCGCCAACGCGTCCTCGGATGAAGGGCGCCGGGCGGCGTCGCCGGAGAAGCGCACGCGCAAGCTCCGCCGCCTGAGGCATCTTCCTGCGGCATTTCGCGGTCCGGCGGCCGGTTCAGCCGGCGCGGCGGTAGTTGCGGCAAAGAAGGCGCAGGCGATCCTTCATCTGCGGGCGAATCCTTTCGGGCGAAGGGGTGGCCGCGGCCGCGCGTTGCCAGGCGCCGCCGGTCACGACCTCGGGCGCTTCCAGATGGTAGAGGGCGAGGTAGGTGTGGCTGCTGTCGCCGGCGCGGAAACGGCGCGCCGAGAGCACCCCCGGCACGCGCGAAAGAGCGGGAATATGCGCCTTGTCGTACCAGTCGTTGAATTCGCTCAGGGCCTCCCGCCCGACATTGAAGGCGACGAGGAGGAGCCCTCCCGCGTCTTGCGGCGCCCTCTCTTCCCCAGGCAGGATTTGTTCGCCCTCGAAGCGCAAAATGCGGGTCGAGCGCTGGGTCACCCGCTTCGACCACGGCGACAGGTTCTGGTAGGCGATTTTGAGATATTCCGGGCTCTTGAGCACCGCGAGGCTCGAGAGATCGTAAGTCGCGACCGAAAGCCTCGGATTCTCCGCGCCGAGCCAGCGCTCGCAGGAGAGAAACCCGGACACCCGCCGCCGTTCGGGAATGTGCTCGGTGTCGTACCAATCGTTGAACTCGTCTTCGGCCACTCGGGAAAAATCGAACGCGGCGATCAACAACCCCTTTGCCATTTTCCGCTCCTCCTCTCGACTCCATTTCTCGGCCCCGCAATGCGATTGCCGCCTGCGATCCGCCCTCAAGGCGTGACGCCCTTTCCGGCGCGCTCTCGCCGCGCCTTTTCGGTTTTTTCGAGCTCGATCCCCATCGCCCACTGGAACCTCCGCGGCCCAGCCTTCATCGCCATTCGCGAGCTCTTCGATACGATCGCGGGCGAGGCCGAAGACTATCGCGACACGTTCGCCGAACACGCGGCGCAGCTCGGCGCCACCGATTACCGGCTTCGGCTCGTCGAGTCGCCCCTCGGCCACGGCTCACGTCAGAGCGCGCGGCGGTCGATCGCGGCGAGTTCCTCGGGCGATAAGTTCCAGCCGATCGCGCGGATATTCTCTTCGAGCTGCTGCGGCGTGCTGGCGCCCATGATGACGCTCGAGACGACCGGCTTCAATAGCAGCCAGTTGAGCGCCAGCTCGAGCAGCCTACGGCCGCGCTCCTCGCAAAAAGCGCTAAGTTCTTCCATCACCTGCCAGTTCCGCTCGCTGAGAAAGCGCTCGCTATGGTGGTAATGGGGGTTGAGCCGTGCCCCTTCGGGAGGCGGAGCCCCGCGTTTGTATTTGCCGGTGAGGAAGCCTGCTGCGAGCGGGAAGTAGGTCAGAAGTCCGAGGCCGTAAGCCTCGATCGCGGGGATGAGCTCGGGCTCGATGCGACGCACCAGGATGCTGTACTCCTCCTGGCAGGAGATGAAGGCGCTGAGGCGATCGCGGCGCGCCAACCATTGCGCTTCGACCACCTGCCAGGCCGGCAGGTTGGAAGAGCCGATGTAGCGGACCTTGCCTTGCCGGACGAGATCGTCGAGCGCGGAGAGCGTCTCGTCCATCGGCGTCAGCGGATCGACCTGGTGCAACTGGTAAAGGTCGATCCAATCCGTTTTCAGTCGTTTGAGGCTGCCCTCGACCGCCGACAGGATGTGGCGGCGCGACGCCCCCTGCGATCGGCCCGAATCGTCGAGCGGGCTTCCGAACTTCGTTGCAAGCACGATGTCCTTGCGCCGATCGCCGAGGATCGAGCCCAAATATTCTTCCGAGGCAAAATGCCTGCCGGACGGGTACCAATCGGCCGTGTCGAAAAAGATGATGCCGAGATCGAGCGCTTTATGCACGACCCGGCGCGTCGCCGCGAAATCGAGACGAACGCCGAAATTGTTGCCGCCGAGCCCGACGGCGGAAACCCGCAGGCCTGACCGGCCTAGATTGCGCTCTTCCATCGTTTCCTGCGCGAGGGGTCGAGAAGGCGATTGGGGGACTGCGGATGGATCGCTCGCTACTCCGCGGCCGCCGCGCGCGGCGCCGGCGTCAAAAGACCGACCCGCTCGAGATCGGTCCTGAGGTCGGCGCGTTCCGCCGCCGTCATCTGCAACAGCGGAGGGCGGACCGGACCGCCGGCCATCCCCAGCATCTCGCACCATGCCTTGAGGTAAGCGATCGGCATGGTCTTCCTCTGCGTCCAGGGAGCGTTCATCCAGCGGTCGTAAACCGCGCGCAAAGGCGGCAACCGGTCCGAAATCGCCTGCGCCTCGGCAAAGCGTCCGGCAAGCCCGAGCTCGGTATATTCGCGCAGAGGCTGCGAGGAGGCCGTCTGGAACAGGTAAGGGCTCGGCGAGGACTGATGGACCTTCTGGCCATGATCCCGCATCAGCGTGAGCCAGTCGGGCTCGGAGGGATCGCTGACGACGATCGTGTCGCCGACGAGCTTCTTGACGGCGAGATAATGCTCCCGCGGCCGCGGCAGTTTGATCCCGCAGACGTTCTCGATGCCCGCGATGCGCGCCGTCAGCTCGGGCGAGAGGCCGTAGCCCGCAAAGGGCGGATCAAACATCCAGATGCCGATATCGACCCGGGAAGCCACGAATGAAAACCACTCATAGACCATCGCCTCGTTGGCCGGAGGGTAGTAGGGGTTCATGAGGATGATGAAATCGGCCCCAACCGCCTCAGCGTGATGGGAGAGATCGACGGTCTCATCGGCCGAATGATGACAGGTGTGGGCAATGACGAGGCACTTGCCCCTCGCCTCTTCGACGACGATCTCGACGCAGCGTTTGCGCTCCTCCTTGGTGAGCGACCAGAATTCTCCCATCACCCCGGTGCAAAACACGCCCTCGATCGCAAGCTCGTCGGTGAGCCGTCGCATATTCCGCCGCAAGCCCGCCTCATCGACTTGGCCGCCTGCCGTGAAGGGCGTCGGTATCGCCGCCCACAATCCGCGGAACTGGGCGCGGGCGGCCTCCTTCGCTTCAGATTTCCGGTATCGCATGATCTTCCTCCTGAGCGTCGTTGCCCGATACCCGAGCCCGGCCGGCGGCTCATGCCGGCGGCCCCAACTCAAACCGGCGTCATTTGGCCCCTCCACAATGAGCAGCCTCGAACGCCGCCGCCAAGCCGGAAGCCACCGGTTGCCGCGCTCGATACGCTCATCCGTCGATCCGGCCGGCTTTGCCCAAGGCGCCAAAGCAACGGCTTGGCGCAGGCGCCTTTTTTTCGGGGTCGCCCGCACGTGGAAAAAATTTGACCCCTGCCGCGCGTTGATTGTCAAGCAAAAGCGAAGGCGGCGGGGGGCAAGGATCAGCAGGTGGTACTTGTCGAGCTTGGCGATGGCGGCTTCGAGGGCGAGTTCGCGGCGCGCGATCTGCAACCGCTGGACGAGATCGGTCGTCCGAGTGAAGAGCACGCGCCAGCCGGCTTCGGCGAGATGGCGTTCGAGCCGGCGTCGGCTGCACTCGGCGATCTCGTGTTCGAGGAGGGCGGCGAGAAAGCGTGCCGCCGGCCAGCCCTCCTTGTCGGCCTGGGCGGCGAGAGGAGGCCAGACCTGTTTGACGGCAGGCGGGCGCAGCTCGGCGAGCAGCAGCGCTCTTCAGCAGCGGCACCACCTCGCTGTCCCAGACCGTCGCCAGCGGATCTCGCCGGCGCCGGTTGAAGTGGACCCCGGTTTTGGGACCGGCAGCTTAATTGGAGCATAGGCCGTTCCATCATGCTGGACGGAGCGGATCATGACGCAGAGAGCAAGACGCAAATTGGACGCGCCGCTGAAGGCTGAGATCGCCTTGGAGGCGTTGCGGGAGCAGGCGACTGTGCTGGACCTTGCGCAGCGCTGCGAGCCCCGGATTTAATCCGGGGCAGATTTACGCGTGGAAGAAGCAGCTTCTGGAGCAGGCGGCACGTGCATTCGAGAGCGGCAATCGCGAGGCCGCGCCGGCGCACGAGCGTGAGATCGAGCGGCTGCGCGCGAAGATCGGCGAACTGATCGTGGAGCGGGATTTTTTAGCCAGGAGGTCCGGAAGATGAGCGCTCCGGACCGCCGTGCGCTCGTCGCTCGCGGGCGGTCGCGAGCAGATGCCCGTGCATCAGTCCTGCGGGCGTGGGCGGAGTTGACATGCGTTGGCGATCCGGGTCCCCTATCGAGGATGCAGACTGCCGCTCCCGCCCCGCGACGCAACCCCACCCCGCTGCCGGAGCCCGCCGCCGACGCGCTGATCGCGACCGAATTCGCGCATCTGCGCGGCCTCTATCTGGACGTGGCGGCGCGCCGCCCGCTGGCGGCCTCGGCGCTGCGCGCCGCCGAAGCGGTGCTGCGCGCCCAGGCGGAGCGCGCGGTCCCGAAGGCCGAATGGCTCGCCTTGGTCGAGACGGTGCGCGCACAGGCGGCGGCCCTGATCGGAGCGGCGCCGGAGGAGGTGGCGTTCACGAGGAACGTTTCCGACGGCCTCAACATCGTCGGCGCCGGGCTGCGGTTGGGCCGCGGCGAACGGATCGTGATCGCGCCGGCGGCGTCGTTTAGGGAGAACGGATGATGTCCACGGAAAGCAGCCGTCTGATCGCCGAATATGTCGCCGGCGCAAGCGCGCGGTCGTTCCCGCCCGAGGTGCTGGATGCGGCGCGGCTCTGCCTCGCCGACTGGCTCGGGGTTGCCATCGGCGCCGGCACCGAAGCGGCGGGGCGCATCCTGCGCCGCACGATCGCCCGCCACACCGACGGCGGCCCCGCCACGGTGCTGTTCGGCGGCACCGCCGACGCGGTATCGGCGGCGCTCGCGAACGGGACGCTCGCGCATTGTCTCGACTTCGACGACACCTACATCGAGGCGATCACGCACACGAGCGCGCCGGTCTGGGCGGCGACCCTCGCTCTTGGCGAGACGACCGGCGCCGACGAGACCCGCATGCTGGCGGCGTTCGTGACCGGATTCGAGGTCGCTGCCTGCCTCGGCCGCGGCCTCGGCCACGCGGTGACCGCGCGCGGATGGCACGGCACCGGCGTATTCGGCCGCCTCGCCGCCGCCGCCGCCAGCGCCGCGCTGCTCGGCCTTGACGCCGGCCAGGCGGCGCACGCGCTCGCCCTGGCGGCGACGCAGACGAGCGGCCTCACCGCTTCGTTCGGGACCATGGCGAAACCGTTCCACGCCGGCAAGGCAGGCTCAGATGGCGTGCTGTCGGCGGAGCTTGCGAGGAACGGCATGATCGGCGCGCCCTCCCTGCTCGATCCCGGCGGCGGGCTCGACAACGCGGTGGTGCAGGACCGCAGCCTAGAGATCGCCGCTCCCGACTTCTCGGTCTGGCGCATCCTCAACAACAGCTTCAAGCCCTACGCCGCCTGCCATCTGACCCATCCCGCGATCGACGCCGCGAGGAAGGCGCGCGAGGCCGGGGTCGATCCGGCCTCGATCCGACATATCCGCGCCGACGTCGCCGCGCTCGCCGAGCAGGTCACCGGCCGCACCAACGCCCATCCCGACACTTCTCTGAAGGCGAAATTCGACTTGCGCTACTGCATCGCGCTCGCGCTCAGCGGTGCGGAGGCGAGCGCGGCCGACTTCCGCGAGCCCTGGGCGCGCGAGCCCGCCGTCACGGCGCTCGCCGAGAAAGTGACCGTCGCGGCCGATCCGGCCAAAGGCTACGCCTCCGCCGCGCTCGAAATCCGCACCGACGCCGCGACCCCGCTCACCGTCATGGTGCCGACCTCGAAGGGCCATCCGGGCAATCCGATGTCGTGGCCGGACATGGAGCGCAAGTTCACCGCGCTGGTGACGCCCTGCCTCGGCTCGCAGGCGGCGGCGCTCTTCGAACTCGAGCGCGACTTCGGCCGCGGCGCCGGCGCGCTGGACGAGATCCGCGCCATCCTCTGGGAGTTACCGAAATGGACCTGAAGCCAAGAGGCCGGACCGCCCTCGTCACCGGCTCGGGCAGCGGGATCGGGCAGGCCATCGCCTGCGGCGTCGCCGCCGAGGGCGCGTCAGGAGGGAAAAAGCGCGAGCAGCTTCTCGGCGGCGAGAAGGTCCTGCGGCTCGTTGGCGTTGAAGAACGGGTCGAGAGGCGCGGTCGCGAACGGCACGAGCCGGAGTTCGTGCCGCGCCGTGAATAGATCGACCTTGCGGACCCCTTCGCGCGCGATCGCCTGCCGCAGATCCGCTCGAAGCGCAACCGGCCAGAGGGCGAAAACCGGATGCGCGCGCCCGCCGGAGGCGGCGCAGGCGACGGCGCCCGGCGAACCGGCGAGACCCGCTTCGAGCCGCGCGACGAGATCCTTCGGCAGAAACGGCGCGTCGCTCGCGACGCTCACCACATGCGCGCAGTCCGGCCGATGGTCGGCCGTCCAATCGAGCCCCGCGAGGACGCCCGCAAGAGGGCCCGCATAGCCGGCGACGCTGTCCGCCACGATGGGAAGGCCAAAGGGGGCGAAGCGCGCGGCGTCGCCATTGGCATTGAGGAGGAGGGTTTCGACCTGCGGCTTCAGGCGCTCGATCACCCGGTCGAGGAGGGTACGCCCGCCGACGAGCTGGAGCGCCTTGTCGCCTCCGCCCATGCGCCGCGACAAGCCGCCCGCGAGGATGACGCCGACGGCTTTCACTCCGGGTCGTCCTTCCGGCTCGCTTTCCTCGAAAGATGCCGCGGTTCCTCGGAAACGAGCCTCGGGTCGCCGTCGAAGACCATGCGCTCCTCGCCCGCGAGCGCGAGGAAGCGCTTTCCTTTGGCGCGGCCGATGAGAGTGAGCCCGGCGCGGCGGGCAAGATCGACGCCCAAGGCGGTAAAGCCGGAGCGGGAGATGAGGATCGGGATCCGCATCCCTACCGTTTTGATCACCATCTCGGAGGTGAGGCGGCCCGTCGTATAAAAGATCTTGGCTTGGGGCGAGACGCCGTGGAGGTGCATGTAGCCGGCGATCTTGTCGACCGCGTTGTGGCGGCCGACATCCTCCATGTAAAGGAGCGGGGTGTCTTCCTCGCAGAGAACGCAGCCGTGGATCGCGCCCGCGGCCAAATAAAGGCTCGGGAGCGTGTTGATCTTGCGCGTCAGGGCATAAAGCCAGGAGGTCTTCACGACCGCCGCGGGGTCGAGGCGAGCCTCCTCGAACTTTTCCATGAGGTCGCCGAATTGGGTGCCTTGGGCGCAACCCGAGGTGAGCGTCTTCTTTTTGAGCGTCTCCTCGAAATCGGTCTCGCGCTCGGTGCGGACGACGATCGTCTCGATCTCCTCGTCGTAATCGATCGAGAGGATGCGGTCGTCGGCACGCAACATGTTCTGATTGAGGAGATAGCCGACCGCGAGATAGTCCGGATAATCGCCGATCGTCATCATCGTGACGATCTCGCGCCCGTTCAAAAAGAGGGTGAGCGCGCGTTCCATGACGACCGCGGTCTCGACCCTGCGGCCTTCGTGATCGAGGCCGACGACTTTCCGGGTGAGGCGCGGATCCTCGGGTTGCGGGGCGACGGTGAGTTCTCGCATGGCGCCCATGATGGGGTGCGCGCCCGCCGCCGGCAAGGCGCGGCACGGGCCTTGCGCCATATCTTTTTCGGGCGTCGGCCTCTAGGATGAAGGGTCCGAGCGATGGGCGTCGTTGGCGGGATCTCTGATGGCGGGCGCAAGCAGCCTTTACGACGAGGATTTTGTTCTCTGGTCCAAGGAGCAGGCGGAAGCGCTGCGGGCGGCGGCGCGCGGCGGGTCGAACGAGCCGCTCGACTTCGAGAACCTGGCCGAGGAGATCGAGGATTTGGGCAAGTCAACCCGACGCGAGCTCATGAGCCGCCTTCTCGTCGTCTTGGAGCACCTTCTGAAGCTTGAGCATTCGACCGCGACGGAGCCGCGCGCCGGTTGGGAGGAAACGATCGAGCGCGAGCGTTCGAATATCGAGGATTTGCTGGAAGAGAGCCCGAGCCTCCGGGGCGATCTCCCCTCCATGATCGACAAGGCGCGCTCGCGAGCGGCGCGCTTGGCCGCGCGCAGCCTCGGCAGTCGAGGCGAAGCGGGAGCGGAGCTTTCGCCGCCCCCCTACAGCGTCGAAGAGGTGCTCGGCGACTGGTTTCGGGAAGAGCCCGAGAAGTGACGGCCCTGCCACATCGCAAGGCGGCGACGCTCCCTGCGCGATGGGCTTGGTGGTACGAGGTGGTACGAGATGAGCAGCCTTTACGACGTTGATTTTTATGCCTGGACGAGCGAGCAGGCGGAAGTGCTGCGGAAAGCCGCCCATGGTGGGTCCAACGAGCCGCTCGACTTCGAGAACCTTGCCGAGGAGATCGAAAGCTTGGGGAAGTCTGATAAACGCGCCCTGAAAAGCGAGATCTCGCGGATCATCCACCACTTGGTGAAGCTTCAATATTCGCCCGTCAGCGATCCTCGCGGCGGCTGGTACCGCACGATCGACGAAGCGCGGGAACAGATCGAGCGGATCTTGGAGGATAGTCCGAGTCTCAGGGCGGAAGTTTCCTTGCTGGCCGACGCTGAGATGGGGCGGGCGAAAAGGGCTGCAATTCGCGACCTTGAAAGGAGAAACGAGCTGCAACCCGGTATGCGTCGGGCGATCGAGCGGGCACGCTTTACCGAAGACCAGATCACCGGCGACTGGTTCCCGAAGGAACCGGAGGCGCGGTGAGCGCAGCCTCGACAACGGGGGCGACAAGGGCGCCGGCGACCACTATATTCGAACGGATGCCTCGCTTGGCGGAACGAGGTCAGATGCGAGAGCCATGATCGACCCCTACGGACGCACCATCACCTATCTGCGCGTGTCGGTCACCGATCGCTGCGACTTCCGCTGCGTCTACTGCATGGCGGAAGAGATGACGTTTCTGCCGAAGTCCGAGCTCTTGTCGCTCGAAGAGCTCGACCGCGTGTGCAGTGCGTTTATCGGCCTCGGCGTCAAGAAGCTGCGCATCACCGGCGGCGAACCTCTGGTGCGGCGCGGCATCATGACGCTTTTCCGCTCCCTCGGGCGGCACCTCGATGGGGGCGCGCTCGGCGAACTGACCCTGACGACGAACGGCAGCCAGCTCGCGCGCTATGCGGGTGAGCTTTACGCCTGCGGCGTGCGGCGGGTGAACGTCTCGCTCGACACGCTCGACCCGGCGAAATTCACCGAGATCACCCGCCGCGGGCGGCTCGACGCCGTTCTCGCCGGGATCGCGGCGGCAAAGCGGGCCGGGCTTGCGATCAAGATCAACACGGTCGCGCTGCGGGGGGTCAACGAGGATGAGTTCGACGATCTCGTTGCCTGGGCGGGCGCGGAAGGATTCGATCTCGTCTTTATCGAAGTGATGCCGATGGGAGATATCGGCGGC
>JAKAOO010000167.1 GCA_021812165.1 Pseudomonadota bacterium
TCGGCATGCTCGCCTCGGGCATCGCGCGCTCCGAGCGCGGCACCAATTTCAACGACACCGGCGCCCATTTCTATGAAGTCTACGAATGCGCCGATGGCCGCTTTATCACGGTCGCGGCGATCGAAGGGAAATTCTACGCCGAGCTGTTGCGCCGCCTCGACGTCGATCCCTCGTCGCTGCCGCCGCAGCTCGAACGCGAGCATTGGCCGCAAGCAAAAGAACGGCTGGAGGCGCTTTTCAAGACAAAGACGCGGGAGGAATGGTGCGCGCTTCTCGAGGGAACGGATTCCTGCTTCGCTCCGGTCCTCACCTTCGATGAGGCGGCGCGGCACCCGCACAACAAGGCGCGCGGCACCTTTGTCGAAATCGACGGCGTCCTGCAGCCGGCTGCGGCGCCGCGCTTCAGCCGCACCCCTCCCGCCACCCCGAGCCCGCCGCGGGATCCCGATCCCGCTTCCGCCGAAGAGGCGCTTGCCGCCTGGCTCGATGCGGGCGAGATCGCGGCATTGCGGGCGCGCGGCCTCTTCGGATGAGCAGCGGTAAGCCGCATCCGCTTTATCCGAACCTGCTGTCGCCGATTGCCATCGGCCGGCACACCCTCAAGAATCGCGTCATCATGGGCTCGATGCACACCCGCCTCGAGCATCAAGAGGAGAGCGCCCAGCGGCAGGCGGCATTTTATCGGGAGCGCGCCCTGGGCGGGGTGGCGATGATCGTGACGGGCGGCTTCGCGCCTGACGAGGCGGGGCGTCTCGAAGAGGGCGGGCCGATCCTTGCGCGCCCCGAAGAGGCGGCCTCGCTCGCGCCGATCGCCGCGGCGGTGCACGCGGCCGGATCGAAAATTCTTTTGCAGATCCTCCACGCCGGACGCTACGCAAAGCACGACCGGCTCGTCGCGCCGTCGCCGCTCGCCTCGCCGATCAACCCGCGCACGCCGCGCGCTCTTTCCTCGCCCGAGGTCGAAGAGACGATCGAGAATTTCGTACGCGCCGCCGAACTCGCTCGCGCCGCCGGCTTCGACGGCGTCGAGGTCATGGGTTCCGAAGGCTACCTCATCAACGAATTCACGGCGCCGCGCACCAATCGGCGCGAGGACGAATGGGGCGGCGGCATCGAGAATCGGATCCGCTTTCCGGTTGCCATCCTGCGCCGCATCCGCGCCCGTCTCGGCGCCGATTTCCTCCTGATGTATCGGATCTCGGCGCTCGATCTCGTCGAGGAAGGCGCCGACGGGGAAGAGATCGACACGCTCGCGCGCGCGATCGAGGCGGCGGGCGCCGACATCCTCTCGACCGGGATCGGCTGGCACGAGGCGCGCGTGCCGACGATCGCCTATATGGCGCCGCGCGGCGCCTGGCGCTTTGCGACGGCGCGGCTCAAACGGGCGGTCAGGGTCCCAGTCGCCGCCGCCAACCGCATCAACAGCCCCGAAATCGGCGAAGAGATCCTTGCCGCGAGTGAGGCCGACCTCATCTCGCTCGCGCGGCCGCTTCTCGCCGAGCCCGAATTTGTCCGGAAGGCGAAAGCCTGCCGAGCGGCAACAATTGCTCCTTGCATCGCCTGCAACGAGGCCTGCCTCGATTTCATCTTTTCCGGCAAAGTGGCGACCTGCCTTGTCAACCCGCGCGCCTGCCGGGAGGGAGAGTTTCCTGCGGGCCGCACCTCCCGCCCGCAGAGGATCGCGGTCGTCGGCGCCGGACCCGCCGGGCTTTCGGCCGCGCGAACGGCCGCCCTTCGCGGACACGCGGTGACGGTGTTCGAGGCGGAAAACGAGCTCGGCGGCCAGCTCGACCTTGCCCGGCGCATCCCCGGGAAAGAGGAATACGGCGAGCTCGTCCGCTATTTCCGCGCCGAGCTCGAAGGCTTGGGCGTCGCGCTTTTGCTCGGAACGCGGGCGACGGCGCCGATGCTGAAAGAGGGCGGGTTCGATCGGGTCGTCATTGCCACGGGCGTCCTGCCGCGCCGGCCGGAGATCCCGGGTCTCGACCACAAAAGCGTCGCCTCCTATTCGGACATCGTCAAAGGGCGCATCGAAGTGGGGCGCAGCGTCGCGATCATCGGCGCGGGCGGCATCGGCGTCGATGTCGCGCTCCTTTTGTCCGAGCCGGAAGAGCCGGCGGCGGCGGGTTTTTACGCGTTTTGGGGGATCGATCGCGAAATCGCCGAGAGGGGCGGGCTCTGCGCTGCCGAAGAGAGGCCCGCGAGCCGGCGGATCACGATGCTTCACCGCGGCCGCGGGCGCCCCGGCGCCAAGCTTGGCCGATCGACGGCGTGGGCGCTGCGCCTCCTTCTCGAACGGCGAGGGGTGAGGGTGATCGGCGGCTGCACCTACCGCGTGATCGATGGCGACGGGCTTCATTTCGCGATCGGCGAGGAAGAGCACGTCTTACGGGCGGAGACGATCGTCGTCTGCGCGGGCCAGGAGCCGCTTTCTTCCCTCGCCCTACCGCTCGAGGCGGCGGGAATCGCGTGTCACCTCATCGGCGGCGCCCGCAACACCGCTGAACTCGATGCGCTCGGCGCCATCGAGGAGGGCATGCGGCTCGCCTATGCTCTTTGAGGCGGAATAGCGCGGGCCTTCAGGTCAGCACGGGCACGGTAAATATGAAGATCGTGCCGCCTTCGGGATTGGCTTCGGCGATGAGCCGGCCGCCATGCGCCTCGACAATCGAGCGGCAGATCGACAGCCCGACCCCCATCCCCTGAGGCTTTGTCGTGACAAAGGGCTCGAACAGGCGGTGGGCGATTTCCTGGGCGATCCCGGGGCCGGTATCGACCACGCGGACCCGGACCATCCCGTTCTCGCCGCGCCCGGCTGCGATCGTCAGATTGCGACGCTCTGAGCTTTCCATCGCCTCGATCGCATTGCGCGTCAGGTTGACGACGACCTGCTGGATCTGGACCTTGTCGACCCGCACCGGCGGAAGATCGGGCTCGACGCGAAGCTGCACCTTGACGCCGCTCTCGCGGGCGCCGATCAAAGCGAGCGCGCTCGCTTCTTCGAGCAGCTTGCCGATGCTCTGCGCCTCCTGCTCCCGGTCGCCCTTTCGCAAAAACTCGCGAAGCCGGCGCAGGATTTCGATCGCGCGGGCGATTTGCGCCGCGGCATTTTCGGCGATCTGGTTCGCCCTCTTCGCATTCGCGCTCCCTTCGTCCGCCAGAAGGCGTCGCACGACCTGGCAATAGCTGGTCGCGGCGGTCAGAGGCTGGCTGACTTCATGCGCCAAGGCCGACGCCATCTGCCCCATTTCGGTGAGGCGCGTAACATGCGTAAGCTCGGCCTGCAATTCCTGAACCCGCTGTTCGGTGCGCTGCCGCTCGCTGAGGTCGCGTATAAAGCCGGTGAAAAGGCGTTGCCGTTCCGACTTCACTTCGCCGACCGCAAGCTCCATCGGAAAGGTCGTTCCGTCCTTGCGCTGTCCCGCCACGACGCGACCGATTCCGATGATGCGGCGCTCCCCGGTCGCAAGATAGCGGGCGATGTAACGGTCGTGATTTTCGCGGTGCGGGGAGGGCATCAGCATGGTGACGCTACGCCCGATGACCTCGCCGGCGGCATAACCGAACATGCGCTCGGCGGTGGGGCTGAAGGATTGGACGAACCCGCGCTCGTCGATCACGATCATGCCGTCCGGGACGGTGTCGAGGATCGAGCGCAAATGCGCTTCCCGTTCGAGAAGCGTGTTCTCTGCCGCTTTTCTCGTCGTGATGTCGCGTGCGATCTTGAGGGCGCCGATGATGCGGCCGCAAGCGTCGCGAATCGGCCGCACCGTGAGAGCGATCCAGATGACGGCGCCGTCCTTTCGGCATCTCTCCGTCTCGTGGAGCGCCACGTCCTCGCCCTGAGCGATCTTCCCGAGAGTGAGCGGAACCTCTTCGGAGCGCCAGGGCGGGCTCAAAATCGCGATGGGACGGCCCACCATCTCTGCGGCTTTATAGCCGAAAACGCGCTCGGCCCCCTTGTTCCACAGGGTCACGACGCCGTTGAGCGTCTTCCCGACGATCGCGTCTTCCGAGGCTTCGAGCAGCGTGGCGAAAAGGCTCGCCTCCGCGCTCTCCGTCCGATTCCGCTCGATGTCGTCCATGGCCCGCCGATGCTGCAATAGGTGAGGATTGCGCGCAGATATCCTGAACCCTTCTATCCCGCCGCCTGATTGCAATCAAGCGGCCGGCTTCTCCACGCCTTTGCTGCCGAGGACAACCGGAATTCAGCGGCGGGTGATCGGAAAATCTTTGCGAAAATGACCGTCGCATTCCCCGCGATAGCGTGGATCCGGGTCGCCGAAGGATGCGTCGTCCGGCTCTTGCATCGCGAGAAGGCGCCGGATGCGCTCTTCCGTCGCCGGGTGGTCGCGAAAGAGAGCAGGGACGCGCAAGGCGGAACCCGCGAGCCGTTGTTCGCGGCGGCGGATCTTGGCGAGAGCCGAGGCGAGACCCGCGGGGTCCCGGGTCAAGAGCGCCGCTTCAAAGTCGGCCTCGGCCTCTCGCTCCCTCGAAAGTGCCAGCTGCAAAAGACCGACCGCCAGCGGCGCCGCGGCCAGCAGAAGGAATGGAAGGATCGGCAGCGCCGGGGCGGAAACCGCGCTCAGGAGGAGATCGAAAAACAGGAGGAGAAACGCGAAACGGGAGAGAAGGCCGGTCAACTTGCGGGCGACCATGGCGAGCCGCATCAGGGCGAGATCGTGATTTTTCAGATGGACGACCTCGTGGGCGAGGACGCCCGCAAGTTCGCGCCGAGAGAGCTCGCGAGCGAGGCCTTCGGAAAGGACGATTGCCGCCTTGTCCTCGCGTCCGAGCGTGAATGCGGCGGGAAAGCGGGCGGCGACGGTATAGAGGAGCGGCGCTTCTGCGAGATCCGCACGTCGGCTGATCTCCAAAAGCACGTCGTAAAGAGCGGGCGCCTCCTCGGGCGCGAGAGGGCGCGCGCGGATGGCGCGAAGGAAAAAGTCCGGCGGGGTGTTCCGAGCAAGAAGAAGCATCGCCGCGCCCGCGAGGATGCCTGCCGCGATCCCTTCCCACCGCGCGAGGAGCCAGCCGCAATAGGCAAGAAGAAGCGCCATCGCCGCGAGCAGCAGAAAGGTGTGCCCGCGGGCGCGGTTAAGGCGACGCCTCGTTTTTTCGCCGTCGAAGCGCGAGTCGTTCATGTCGCGATATATTGTGAGCGTCGCGCTGCGAGGCGCGGTAAAATTGAAATTGCGCTACCCGATGACGCCTCAGACCCGGGAGGTCGCGCCGTGTTTGCCGATCGTCGTGAAGCGGGCCGTCAGCTTTTGGAACGATTGCGGCATCTGGAGCCGGAAAAGCCGCTCGTCCTGGCGCTGCCGCGCGGCGGTGTCGCCATTGGCTTTGAGATTGCTCAAGGGCTCGATGCGCCACTCGACATCGTCCTCGTCGGCAAGATCGGTGTGCCCTGGCAACGGGAACTCGCCCTCGGCGCCGTCGCCGACGGCGCCGATCCGGAGATCGTGATCGACGAAAATCTTCGCGCCGAGCTCGCTATCGACGAGCGCTATATCGAAGAGGAGACAAAGCGCCAGCTCGCCGAGATCGACCGGCGGCGGCGCCTCTACCGCGGCGACCGGCCGGCGCTCGCCGTCGCCGGGCGCACGGTCGTCCTCGTCGATGACGGCATCGCCACCGGAAGCACCCTCTTTGCGGCATTGCGCTCTCTGCGCAAGGTCGGGGCGGGAAAGATCGTTCTCGCCGTTCCGGTGGCGCCGCAGGATGCCCTCGATAAGCTGCGCCCCGAGGTCGACGTTCTCCTCTGCCTCTCTTCGCCGGAGCCGTTTTTCGCCGTCGGCGCCCATTACCGGGATTTTGCGCAGGTGAGCGACGAGGAGGTGGTGGCGCTCCTCGAAGCGCGGCAGGGGCGTCCGCCGGACAGTCTGCCTGAGGACGCCGCTCCCTGATTTCTTAAACCATCTGTAGAGAACCTCGGTGGATTGACCTATATCAGAGCGCCGCGAAAATCGGCCCGCTTTAATGCCTTCGGTTCGCCGACGGAGAGGCGGGATGAGCGAATTCGGCTGGCGCTTGGAGCAGGAGATTCCGCATCTGCGGCGCTATGCGCGCTCGCTGGTGCGGGATCCGGAACGCGCCGCCGATCTCGTTCAGAGTTGCCTCTTGCGCGCCCTTGCCAAGGAGCATTTATGGCAACCCGGCACCAATCTGCGCAGCTGGCTGTTCACGATCCTGCATAATCAGCATATCAGCGAGCTTCGCCGCCTCGCGCGCGACCGCGACCGCATGGCGGTTCTCGACTACAGCTTGGCCGTGGCGCCGCCGGCCGTTTCTTTCTGCGTGGTCGACTTCGATCGCGCGATGGCGGAATTGCCCGCCGAGCAGCGTCGCGTTGTGCTTTTGACCGGATTGAAGGACCTGTCTTACGAAGAAGCCGCAGCAGTTCTCGCTGTGCCGGTCGGCACGGTGCGCTCGCGCCTTGCGCGCGCCCGCGAAAAGCTGCGCAAGCGGCTGGAGATCGGAGAGGAGCGCTCACTCGAACTCGCGGCATGAAACTTGCGTAGGTTCGCCTTGCCCTCAGTCGTTGACTGCAATCAACGACGGCGGGCGCTTCCTGCAAGGATCCGCGGGTCGGTCAAGGAGAAGGTGATGCGCTATGACGTGAGGCTCGTTCTTGCGCGCTCCCGCGAGTTTCCTCTCGGCAATTCCCGATGTTCTTATGAGCTCTTGCTGCCTCTCGACGAGCATCGCCGCCTCGATCTCGGAGCCTGGAGCCGCCGCCGCTCCGGCAATCGCGCCCGTCGTTTTTCCATGGATCTCGGCGAGGCGTGGGGCGAACTGAGGCACGATCGCACCGGCTGGTTTCTCGCTTTCGGACATGGCGAGGCGGGCGAGGAAGCATTCTTCGCGGAATCCGAGGGCTCTTTCGCGCTCGGCGAGGGGATCCCGATCATCGAGTGGGACGGGCAGATCCGGATCTATCGGGTGACCTCTCTCGCACCGGAACTCGTAAACGCGGGCAAAGCGGCGTAGGGAGGCCGCGTATGGGTCAGCCGCATGGCGCGGCCGCGCCTGAAGACGTCTTCGGCGCCGGGGCGTCGAGCTCCTCATAGTAGCGGAAGATGCCTTGTTGATTGAAGGGGAGGCGCCGCGGGCTCGAAAGATAGGCGGCGATTCGCGGGCGCTCGGCGACGCGGTCGTGAAGCGCAAGCAGGCGCGGCATGGCGGAAGAAAGGCGCGCCATCGCGCGCGGGAAGGCGTAGCGCAATCCTTCGATGACCTGAAAGAGCGAAAGATCGGGGTAGGTGAGGGCCTCTCCCACGAGATGGCCCGTTCCGCCGCGTTCGAGAATGCGCTCGAAATAGCCGAGATATTTGGCGATCCGCTCTTCCCGGAAGTGGCGGGAACGCCGCCGCGCTTCCCTCTTCTGGTCCTCGTAGTAAAGGCTCGACGCGATCGGGTGGTGGGTGTCGTGTGCCTCGTCGACGAGATCGGCTGTCGTCAGCTGAAGCTGGTGCGCCCAGAGACGCCCATCCTCGGCCGCCGGGGCAAGCCTCAAAGCTTGGCCGAGATAGAGAAGAATGTTGGCGGTTTGGCCGATGAGAAGATCGCCCGAACGCAGAAAAGGCGGGGCGAATGGCGGTCGCGGAACGCTCTCGCCATTCATGAGGCGCAGCATTTCCGATTCGCCCCCGCGGCCGCGAGCGACATCGGCGTATTCTGCCCCCGCTTCCTCGAGCGCGAGCCGGACGAACTCGCCGCGACCTTGGATTCCCGGCCAATAATAAAGCTCGTATGCCATCGTTTTCTCCCGATTTGAAGAATGGTAGCGTTCGATCGCGCGATCACTGCGAGAAGGGGCATGGCGATCGACACTTTGAGCCTTGCCAAACGGTTGCGCGAAGCGGGCTTTAGCAGGCTGCGGAAAAACCCCCTGTCATTCCGGGACGGCCCGTGAGGGCCGGGACCGGAAACCATGAACACAAGCCAAGCCATTGATCTCGCGGGCCTGCGTTTATGGATTCCGGGCTCGCGGCCTGCGACCGCGCCCCGGAATGACGACGTTCCAGCG
>JAKAOO010000006.1 GCA_021812165.1 Pseudomonadota bacterium
GATCTCGTTTCTAGGTCCGGCGTAGGGTTCTCCAATACTTGTAAGCCAAGCTCCCGCGCCTCTTTGCGATTGATTGCGTGACCGTGGAAGTATAGCTTGGATGCTAGCGTCTCTACTATCTCGTCAATCTTGTGCTCATCGTTCATATGCGTCTGTAGTATCTTCCCTGCTATCATACGTGAAGGCTTATCCCTCTGCGTCAGGTGTTCCCAGATCTTGCGTCTTACGTCATGCCCGGACTTGTTCCGGGCATCCACGAAGTGATTGAGAGATATTCATATTTTTGCGCGTGGATGGCCGGGTCACGCCCGGCCATGACGACTAACTGTTGATTTCACCGGAAGCAGAGGAATAAGCGTTCATACGTGATTGAGAGATAAATCGCTCTACATTTCCAAGAGCTAGAGGATGCACTTTTTGTGCAAGTATTTCAATTGCTCTGACAAGTTCATCTTCATGCTGTATTCCGACGGTTGTTTTGATAAAGCTTACGTAAGCTTTCACGTCTTCGACACTGATACCTATCAGGCGCCGAGTATCAGGATTGACGGGGTTGTATTCGTTCGTAACTGTGGGGTCGATTGGCCCCATTTCTGCAAACGGGTGCATGACGATTTCGTCCGCCCCCAAAGCAAGCAACGTAGCGGCGCTATATGCCCTATACGGAATCAAAACTCCTACGGTTTTTGCGAACTCGCGTAGGAGAGAAACGAGACGCCAAGGAACTGTGCCCGAGCCCCCGTTGCTGCAGAGAAATACATCAAGCTTTTTTACCGGCTTCTCGGGTAAGAGCAACATTTGGTCGAACATAACCCTCACCGCGTCGTCGCTCATTTGCGCGTTGAGGTTAGGCCGGACGGACGTGAGGTAGCAGATGACGTTGGACTGCCGCAACGCTTCGATGCGTTCAATCAAGGAGATCCGTTCAGCGAATGCCATAAACCGCCCCTCCTCGGCGTGCGGATTATACAACGATGGGGCGCCGATCGCCACCGCGCGTGAGGCTGCGTGCTGGCCTAATTCGGCCACTCGGTATTGAAGGTAGGCCACTTCCCGGCGTCGCACTTGGAACGCGAGGGGGCCTATTTCGCAAGCCATTCGAGATAATCCTGCGCGACGGCCTTGACCGCCAGCTCATAAAGACGCCTTCCGTCTTCGGCGTTGGCGAGCGCCGGGTTGGAGCCGATCCGTCCGTCCGGAAAATTGCGGCGGTAGTCCTCGGCGTCGGTGAATCCGCCTTTTTTGGGCGCGACCGGGGGATCGAGCGGCGCCTTTTTGATCGCATCCGGATAGGCGAAGGCGGCGAGGGCGACCTCGCTCGGGGTCGCATGGCTGCCCTCGGCCTCGCCGTAAAGTTCCTGCACTACCTCTCTCAGCTCGCGGCCCTGCCACCAGTTGCGCAAGCGGCATCGGAGCGCTTGATCCTCCCCCGAAAGCCGCAGGCTCCGTCTCGCATAGATCTCGGAAAAGGCGGCGCTGAGCGTTGCGATATTGCCGCCGTGGCCATTCACGAAATAAAAGTGCGTGAAGCCGTGCCGCGCGAGCGACAGGACGATGTCGCAGAGCACCGCAATGAGCGTCGTCGGGCGCAGCGCCACCGACCCGGGGAAAGCGAGGTGATGCTGCGCCATCCCGAATGCGATCGTCGGCGCGACGAGAGCTCCCGTTACATCGCCCGCTCCGCGGGCGACGACCTCGGCGCAGATCGCGTCGGTGCCGATGAGCCCCGTCGGACCGTGCTGCTCGGTCGAGCCGATGGGCAGGATGATGCCGCGGCTTTTTTCGAGATACGCCGCGACTTCCGGCCAACTCGATCGTTCGAGAAGCATTCCGCACCCTTGCCGCAAGCGCCGAGAAAAGAGTGGAGAGCATAGCAGAGCGGGCTCTCGCGAGAGAACCCCGGCGCGGAGAACTTCGCCGCGATCGGCAACAAGATCCTTATCGTTCGAGGCCGCCCGTCAGGCCGGCATGGAAGCGGGCGAGGTCTTCGGGTCCGAGGAAATTGATGTCGCCCGGCGTCGCGAGAGCCATCGCCGCGGCGAAAGCGCCGAGGCTCAGCCCCAATTGGATGTCGCCTTCGAGAAGGCCATGGATGAGACCGGCGACGAGCGAGTCGCCGGCGCCGATGCGGTCGACGAGCTCGACCGGATAGCGCGGGGCGAAAAAGGCCGCGCCGCGCGCGAGCAGCAAGTCCGCATCGGGCGGTCGCGTGAGGGCGATGATCGGCACCCCGTAGCGCGCGGCGAGCGCCTCCGCGAGCCGTTCCCCGCTCTCGCCGAAATCGAGTACGGATCGGGCATCGCGCTCGGCGAGAACGAGGAGATCGAGATAAGGCGCGACCGCTTCGAGCGCCGCTCGCGCCGCGGACGGGGTCGTGAGGGTCGAGCGGTAGTTGAGATCGTAGGAAACGGGCTTCTTGGCCGCGGCGGCGAGGGCTGCGAGTTTGAGGACGAGGGCGCGGCAGCTTTCGCCGAGCGCCGGCGTGATGCCGGAAAGATGCAGCCGGGCGCTCGCCGCGATCAGCCTCTCCCAAGGCGCGTCTTCAAAGGCGAGCGCGGACGCCGCAGAGGCCTTGCGGTCATAAAAAACGCGGCTCGTCCGCGGCTCCGGTCCCGGCTCGTAAAACATGAGCCCCTGCCGGGCGCCCGCAACCCATTTGACCCAGCGCGTATCGACGCCGTGACGGCGCGCTTCGCCGGCGATGATTCGTCCGAGTGGGCTTTCGGGAAGGCGCGACACCCAAGCGGTGCGGCGTCCGAGACGGGCGAGAAGCGCCGCGACATTGAGTTCCGTTCCTCCCACTCCGATCTCGAAAGCGCGCGCCTGCTCGATCCTTTGCGCGCCCGGAGGCGACAGGCGAAGCAGCGTCTCGCCGAGCGTCAGAAGGTCGTAGCGAAAGGCCTTCTCCGTCATCCGCGCGGTCCGCCGGCGACGTAGATGATCTGGCCCGAGACGAACGAGGCCTCCTCGCTCGCGAGAAAGGCGATGACGTTGGCGACGTCGCGCGGCACTCCGACCCGCCCGACCGGGATCGCCTTCGCGCGCTCGGCCTTGTACTCTTCGGGATCGCGACCGAGGCGCAATGCCGTCGCCCGCGTCATCTCGGTGTCGATAAAGCCGGGAGCCACGGCGTTGACGGTGATGCCGAAGCGCCCCAGCTCGATCGCGAGGGTGCGCGCCATCCCCTGCAATCCCGCCTTTGCCGCCGAGTAATTGGTTTGCCCGCGATTGCCGAGGGCGGATCCCGAGGAAAGGTTGATAATCCGTCCCCAATTGCGTTTGACCATTTCGCGCTGCGCGGCGCGCGAGCACAAGAACGCGCCTTTCAGATGGACGAGAATGACGTCGTCCCAATCCGTTTCGCTCATCTTGTGGATCAGATTGTCGCGCGTGACGCCGGCATTGTTGACGAGGATGTCGAGCGAGCCGAGCCGCGCGGCGACGGTCGCGACAAGCCGTTCGACCTCCTCGGCGTTCCCCACATTCGCCTCGATTCCCAGGGTCGGGACCCCGTGCCGGCTCGCGATCGCGGCTGCCACCCTTTCGGCGCCGGCGCCGTCGAGGTCGCCGATCGCCACTGCCGCGCCATCTTCCGCCAAGCGTTCCGCGGTCGCCGCGCCGATCCCTCTCGCACCCCCGGTGATGAGCGCCACTCTCCCGGCCGAACCTTTCGTCATGACCTCTCTCCCTCTTGCTTCGGCAGAAAGCCTCGCGCAGAGAAGGCTGTTGCGCAAGCGCGCCGCGCGCGCTTACGCCTCCCTCGCGGCCTGCGCCGAAGCCGCCTGAGGCTGAGTTGTGTGGTCGGCTCGGCACAGGGGTGACAATAGTTCCAAATCGCCGGTCTTCTCTTGCTCCCCATGGCGCGTTCCGCGCGAGGAACGCGCATTTGAGCGGAGGAAAACATGAGCGGACGAAATGATTGCCGTCAGCGCTTTCTCCCTGTAGGGTTTATATCGTTAAAAACTGCTGGCCGCCGGACGGAAGCCGGAAACGGTTTCGGCAGCTGCGAGAAATGGGCGCATCATCGGCGGGCGACCCGCCGTTGCGCCGATCGCAGCGCCGGGCGACGCGGAGACCGAGGCCTTTCTTGATGAAATCGCCTTTCGCCGATTGCCGATCGCTGGAGCGAGGAAAAGTTGAAAGGAATGCGGGATTGCCTCGCTTGACCCCAGGCTTCCGGGTTGCGGCAGCGCACCTTGGAGTTATGCCCGAATGGCAAAGAGAATGCTCATCGACGCCAACCACCCGGAAGAGACCCGGGTGGTGGTGCTCGACGGGAACCGTCTCGACGAGTTCGACTTTGAATCGTCAACAAAAAAACAGATAAAGGGGAACATCTATCTCGCGAAGGTAACGCGAGTAGAGCCGTCGCTGCAGGCGGCATTCGTGGATTATGGCGGCAACCGTCATGGCTTTCTGCCTTTTGTCGAGATCCATCCCGATTATTACAGGATCCCGGTAGGTGATCGTGGCGCAGCCGCCGCCGGTCAGGAAGCCGCCCCCGCGGTGGAAGAGGATGGCGAGGACGCTCTGGTCCCGCTCGAGGCGGCGCTCCCCGAAGCGGTCGAGGTCGCCCCCTCGGCGCCGGCAGGCGAGGAGGAAGGGGGCGCCGGAGAGCAAGAAGCCGAGGCTTTAGTGGCGGTGCCGGCGGAGAGAGAAGGCGGCGCGCTCGCCTCGCCCGCCGAGGAAACTGCGCCTTCTTACGAAGAGAAGGAAATTTCCGCCGAGGACGCGGAGAGCGAGCCCGAGAGCGCGCTTTTTCGGAGCGAGGGGTTGGGTGCCGAAGGCGCGGGCGAAACGCTCGCTTCGAGCCCGCAAGAACACGGCAACGGCGTGGCCGAAGCGGCGGAATCCGAAAGCATCGAGACGATCGGCGGCGACGAGATCGAAGAGCTCGGACGGCCGCGTCCTTTTCGTCAATACAAGATCCAGGAGGTGATCAAGCGGCGGCAGGTCATGCTGGTCCAGGTCACCAAGGAGGAGCGCGGCAACAAAGGTGCGGCGCTGACGAGCTATCTTTCGCTCGCCGGGCGATATTGCGTGCTGATGCCCAATACCGCCCGCGGCGGCGGCATCTCGCGCAAGATCACGAGCCTCACGGATCGCCGCCGGTTAAAGGAAATCCTCGAGGAACTCGATCTTCCTGAAGGAATGGGGGTGATTGTCCGCACCGCCGGCAACGAGCGCTCGAAGGCGGAGATCAAGCGCGACTACGAATACCTGTTGCGTCTGTGGAACGAGATCCGCGATCTCACTCTGCACTCGACCGCGCCCGCGCTCATTTACGAAGAAGGGAATCTGATCAAGCGCTCGATCCGCGATCTCTACACCCGCGACATCGGCGAGGTTTGGGTCGAAGGCGAAGAAGGCTACAAGACGGCAAAGGCATTCATGAAAATGCTGATGCCGAGCCACGCGAAGCGGGTCCAACCGTATCGCGACCCGCAGATCGGCCTTTTCCATCGCTACCAGGTCGAAAGCCAGATCGATGCGATTCATTCTCCGGTCGTCCAGCTCCGTTCGGGCGGCACCGTCGTCATCAATCAGACCGAGGCGCTGGTCGCGATCGACGTCAACTCGGGGCGGGCGACGCGCGAGCGCAACATCGAGGAGACGGCGCTCAAGACCAACCTCGAAGCGGCGGAAGAGATCGCGCGGCAGCTTCGCCTGCGCGACCTCGCGGGGCTCATCGTCATCGATTTTATCGACATGGAGGAGCACAAGAACCAGATTGCGGTCGAGCGCCGCCTCAAAGAGGCGCTCAAGAGCGACCGTGCGCGCATCCAGGTCGGGCGGATCAGCCCCTTTGGTCTCTTGGAATTGTCGCGTCAGAGGCTGCGGCCCTCGCTCGCCGAAACCTCGACGCAGCCCTGTCCCTATTGCGCCGGAACCGGCAACATCCGATCCACCGAATCGGCCGCTCTCCACGTTCTGCGCTCGATCGAGGAGGAAGGCATCCGCCGGCGCTCCGCGGAGATATTGGTCTATGTTCCGACCGCGGTGGCGCTTTACGTCCTCAATCAAAAGCGCGCCTCGCTCGTGCAGATCGAGGCTCGCTACGGCATCCACGTGACCCTCGCCCGCGATGACGCTCTGATCCCGCCCAATTTCCGACTCGAGCGCATGCGTCCTGCCGGTCCAAGCGAGGCGCCTGTGCCCGCGACCCTGAGCCTCGTGCCCGAGATCGAAGAGGCGGAGGAAGCGGAACTCGCGGAAGAGGCGGTGGAGAGTGAGGCAAAGGAAGAACTCGAAGAGCGCCCGCACCGACGCCGCCGTCGCAGGCGGCGCCGCACTGAAGAGGAGGCTGCCCCGCAGCCGCCTGCGAGGGAGTTCCCCGGCGAGCCTGCCGAAGTCCGGGCGGCGGTGCCGCGCGCACGGTTCGAGGCAGGCGACGAAACCGAGGAGGAGGAGGGAGCAGCGGCCGAAAGCGTCGAGGGCGAGAGCCCGGATGACGAACGGCGGCCTCGCCGCCGTGGCCGACGCGGCGGCAGGCGCCGCAGCCGCCGGGAAGTGGCCTTGGAACAGCCCCGCCGCGCCATGCCGAAGCCCGCCCGAGAAGAGACCCGAGGACCGGCCGGACGCGGGCGGAGCCGGCACCGAGCCCGCGCCGGAGGCGGATTGGAAAGCGCGCGTCCTCTAGCCGATGGGGTGGAGATCGTGCCGAGCGAAGAAGAGCGCGAAAGCCCGCCCGAGAAGCCGCTTGTCGCTGAGAGCGGCGGCGAGACGCCATCGCCCGCGGCCGGCGACGGACGCGCCGCCGCAGAAAGCGGATCTGAGACCGCGGCGGAAGCGGCAAGTGCCGCGCCGAGGGAAGAAGCGCCGGAAGCCGCTCGCACGGAGGCCCGCGAAGAAAAACCCGAACCCCCCTATCCGGTGCTGACGGTAACGCAGAAGCCCGCTAAACCCCGCAAAGGCTGGTGGCAAAGGCTGATATCGTCTGCGGAAGAGACTTCGGGAGAAACGTGAGTCCGGCATAGAGTCAGTGTCACTGCGAGGCGGAGGCATTCGATGCAAACAGCGTGGAGAGGAGGCATCGTTTCTCCGTGCGCTTGGGCGCGCTTCGCGCCGCCGGCGCTCGCCCTTCTTCTGTTCTTCGGATTTGCAGCGCCCGCCGGCGCGGATTCGGGAGGCCCGCAGCTAAAGATCATCCGCGACGCCGAGATCGAGACCGACATCCACACCATGATGACCCCGATCTGGAGGGCGGCGGGGCTCGATCCCGCTTCTGTCCACGTTTATCTCATCGAAGACCCGCAGATAAACGCGTTTGTCGCCGGCGGGCAGAACATCTTCATCAATACGGGCCTCCTCCTCAAAGCCGACACTCCCAACCAACTGATCGGGGTGCTCGCGCACGAAACCGGCCACATCGCCGAAGGGCATATCATCCGCGCCGAAGGCGCGATGACGAAAGCGAGCATCGAGGGGATGATCGCGACGGCGCTCGGCGCCGCAGCGGCCGTGATGAGCCACAGCGACGAGGCCGGCGGAGCCCTCTTGCCGGGGCCGCTCGTCGCCGAACGCACCTTTGCCCATTATCGGGTTTCGCAGGAAGCCTCGGCCGACGCGGCGGCGCTCAGCTATCTCGACCAGACCCACCAGTCGGCGCGCGGGCTTTTGCAGTTTTTCGAAAAGCTGCAAAGCGACGAGATGCTGTCGGGTGACAGCGAGATCCCCTATTTGCGCGACCATCCTCTGACCGAGACGCGCATCGAGCGGGTGCGCCAGCACGTCCTCCACTCGCCCTATTCGAACGCGCCCGACCCTCCCCGTTACATCGCCATGCTGAAGCGCATCAAGGTCAAGCTGCGGGCGTTTCTCTCCTCGCCTTCGGAAGTCCTCGGCGCTTATCCCGAAAGCGACCACTCGCTCCTCGCGCGCTATGCGAGAGCCATCGCCTATTACCGCATCCCGAGGCTCAAGAAGGCGCTTTCGGAGATCGACTCGCTGATCCGCGACCATCCTGCGGACCCTTATTTCGAGGAATTGAAAGGCCAGATGCTGTTTGAGAACGGGCATATCGGCGAAGCGGTCGCGCCTTACGACGCGGCGGTGCGGCTCGACCCCTCGTCGCCCCTTCTGCGCATCGAACGCGCCGAGGTCGACATCGCAACCCACAACAAGGCCCTCAACAATCGTGCCGTCGGGGACCTTACGGACGCCCTTTTGAGCGAACCCCTAAACGGCGAGGGCTGGCATTTTCTGGCGATCGCTTATGGGCGCGAGGGAAAAATCGGCATGGCGGCTCTCTCGCTCGCCGAACAGGGGCTGGCGGCCGGCAGGAAGAATGACGCTCTTCTCGAAGCCAATCGGGCGGAGCACCTCTTGCCGAAGGCCTCCACCTCATACGCCCGCGCCAAAGAGATCGAGCGCGAAGCAAAAGAGCTTTAGGAGGCTGCGGAAAAACTCTGCTGTCGTTCCGGGACGGCCCTTGAGGGCCGGGCCTGGAACCCATGAACATCAGCCAAGCCATTGATTTCACAGGCCTGTGTCGATGGTTTCCGGGATCACGGTCTACGACCGCGCCCCGGAATGACGACATTCCAGCATTTTCCCGCAGCCTCTCAGTGCCCTTTTCGCAGCCTCGTCATTGCGTTCACGTGCCGCTTCGTGGGGCATGAGACGGCTTCGCCGCACTTCCCATCACCGCGTCTTATTCCCGAACAGCTATTGGACGACGACGCCGCGCGCTCAGTGCGACATCAGAACCGGCAGCGTCATCGTTTCGAGAACCGTCCTGCTCGCCCCGCCCAGCAAAAGCTCCCGCGCGCGCGCATGGCCGTAGACCCCCATGACGAGAAGATCGGCCCCGAGATCGGCGGCGCGCGACAAGAGAACATCGCCAACCCCGACTTCGCCCGCGACAGTGCGCTCGACTTCGGCCTTCACCCCGTGACGCGCGAGGTGGACCGAGATGTCGAAGCCCGGTTCCTCGCCGTGCTCGCCCGGGCGCGGATCGATCGCGAGCACCGTCACCTTCTTGGCGGCAGACAGAAACGGCAGAGCGTCGTTGACGGCGCGCGCCGCCTCGCGGCTCGCGTTCCAGGCGACGAGAACGCACTCTCCGATCTGCGGAAAGCTCCCGGCGTACGGGATGACGAGGATCGGGCGCCCCGACGCCAGAGCGATCACTTCGGGACGCAAGGGGGGCAATTCTTCTTCGCGGCGCTCGCGGTCGTGCTGGCCGAGGATAACCAAATCGGCATAGCGGGCATGGACCGCGGGATCCGCGTCGGCGAACGACTGCGGCGATCGCCATTCGGCGGAAATGCCACGGCGAGAGGCGACGCGCTCGAATTCCTCGCGCAGCTTCGCCATGCTCTCAGCCAACTTTTCCTCGAGTCCGCGAAAAAGCGGGTCGAGCGCCGCCTGATCGTAGTAGCCAAAGGTCGGAAACCGCACGCTCGGCAGCGGGTAGAGCGCGGCGAGATGCGCGCCGAATCGCGCGCCAAGCGCCGCCGCCAACTCGAGGTTCCGGCGCGAAGCCTCACTTTCGTCAAGAACGAGCAACAGATCCTTGTAACCCATTCGACCCCTCCCGGGCGCGAAAAAGGCCTTGCCCAATTCGGTAACAAGTTATCTCAGGAGGAGGGAGATCAGCCTTGATCGAGATCAACGAGCGCAGGTGAGGCGGGCTAAGCCTCGCGAAGTGCGCGTTCGCGCTCGCGCGCTTCGAACTGGAATTCCCGGCCGATCGCTTCGAGTTCTTCAGAAAGCCGCACGCCGGCAGTGCCGTGCGCCAACCGGAAACAACGCTCGGCCTCCCGCAGAAGCCATGCCGAATCCGCGCTCGCCGACGTCGCCCTCCGGGAAGTCCGCAGATCTTGCTTAATCATGGATGAACACTCCCCGAATGAGGGGAATATAGCCGCAGCGACCCGCCGCGGCGCGTGGCAAAGATGGGGCGAGCCTTGTGCCGAACGCGCCCGAACTCAGGCCGGCATCGGCAACTTTTGAAGACCATAGGCTTCCTGGGCGAGATCACGAAAGGCAAAAAGCACCGAGGCGCCTTCGCGCGCGATCAGCATCGCCCAATGCGAAACTCCGGAGCGAAGCTCGGCGAAAAAGCTCCTCCTCCTGATGTCCCAAAGATCGATATCGAGAAAGTCGAGCGGCGAAGATTCTCCAGAAAGCGCAGCCGACCCCTCGCCTCCGAGCCACTCTGCGGCCATGAGCCGCCACAGCGAACGCATGGTGATTCCTCCGACGGAATGCGGGGAATCCATAGGAGCGGAAGCCGGCCGGAGTGCGGCATCATCGTAAGAATTTGCGGCAGCCTTTTGCATCGCGGCCAAAGAACGGATGCAAATCCTTCTCCTCGCCGTATTTCCCGCGCATTCGGCAAGATTTGCCGCCGGCTTTGAGCCGTAGAGCGAAGCTATGGCGGCTCTAACAGGGTGCGGAAAAACCCCCTGTCATTCCGGGACGGCCCGTGAGGGCCGGGCCCGGAAACCATGAACACAGGCCAAACCATTGATATCTCGGGAATATATTGATGGTTTCCGGGATCACGGCCGCGGGCGACGTGCCGGGCACGGCCGTCGGAGGTTCGCCGCGAAGGCCGCGCAAGGCTGATAGCCCGCGGATCGACCGCGCCCCGGAATGACGACATTCCAGTATTTTTCCGCAGCCTCCTAAAGCGCGGGGATCTCGTCGAGGGTTCGAGCGATTCGGGCGAGGCCGATTGGATCCGAGAGACGATGATCGCCTGCCTTGAGGAGCGTCAGCGCGACATCGCGGCTTTCGAGACGCTCGCAAAGAAGAAGACTTCTCTGCCACGGGACGGCATCGTCGCGCATTCCGTGCAAGAGCCGCACCGGGACCGGGATCCCGATTGTGCGGCGCAGAAGAAGGTGATTTCTTCCTTCCTCGATGAGCTCGCGGCTGTAGGTATACCCCGCGGGATCGTATTCCGAGGGCAAAGTGACGGCGCCCTCTTTGTCGAGTGCTTGGCGTTCGGCCGGGCTGAGCCTCGAAAAGAGGAGGTCCTCCGTGAAATCCGGAGCGGCGGCGATTCCGAGGAGGGCCTCGACGCGCTCCGGCCGTTCGAGGGCGGCAAGAAGCATGATCCAACCGCCCATGCTCGATCCGACGAGGATCTGCGGACCTTCAGAGAGAGTGTCGATGACCGCCACGGCGTCCGCGGACCAGCGGCCGATCGTCCCCGCCAAGAAATCCCCGCTCGACGCGCCGTGACCGAAATAGTCGAAGCGCACGAAAGCGCGGCCGCGGGTCCGGCAATAATCTTCGAGAAAAAGGGCCTTGGTGCCGCTCATGTCGGAGCGGAAACCGCAGAAAAAGATGATCCCCGGCGCGCGGCCCGAAAGCCGGTGGTAGGCAATGGTGGCGCCGTCCTGGCGTGTTAGAATGCCCTCGGAAACCATTCGGGAGATCAGGGTCGCGTGTAATGGGAGGCGAGACTAGCACGTCCCTCTCTGCGGCAGAAGGCCGGGCCGGCGAACGAGGTTCCCCGCGAAGCGAACCTTTGCGCGGGCTTCGCGGCGCGCCTCGGCCGCCGGCCGTATTGCAGGTTCTTCCGAGCCTTAATGCGGGCGGCGTCGAGCGGGGCACGATCGAACTCGCGCGCGCGCTCGTCGCGGCCGGCTGGATTTCCTATGTCGCCTCCGCCGGCGGCCCTTTGGAAGGCGATCTCAAGCGCGCCGGCGCGATCCACCTCAAACTGCCGCTCGCCTCAAAAAACCCGCTTCGGATGGGCGCCAACGCGCACGCCTTGATCGCGCTCATCCGCCGCCACGGCATCGACATCGTCCACGCCCGCAGCCGCGCTCCGGCCTGGAGCGCTTGGTGGGCGGCGCGCGCGACCGGCCGTCGCTTCGTGACGACTTTTCACAACGCCTATGATCTTTCCGTGCCGTTGAAGGGCCACTACAACGCCATCATGGCGCGCGGCGCGCGGGTCATTGCGATCTCGCATTTCCTCGCAGAGCACGCGTCTTCGACTTATGGCGTTGGTCGCGAACGCTTGCGTACCATCCCCCGCGGGGTCGATCTCGATCAATTCGCTCCAAGCCGCGTCGGGGCGGAACGCATTGTCGCCCTCGCGCGGGAGTGGCGCTTGCCCGACGGCGCGCTCATCGCGATGCTGCCGGGGCGCCTTTCGCGCTGGAAAGGCGCGCTCGACTTTATCGCTGCAATCGCCGCGCTCGGCCGCGACGATGTCTATGGCCTTCTGATCGGCCCCGAGCAGAGCCGCGGCTTCCGCGCCGAACTCGAACGCGCGATCGAGCGTCACCGGCTCGGCACCCGGTTCCGCATTGTCGAAGGCTGCGGCGACATGCCCGCTGCCTATATGCTCGCCGATGTCGTGGTCTCGGCTTCGACCGATCCCGAGGGTTTCGGACGGGTGATCGTCGAGGCGCAGGCGATGGGACGCCCGGTCGTCGCCACCGATCACGGCGGAGCGCGCGAAACGGTTCTCCCCGGAGTGACCGGCTGGCTGGTGCCGCCCGCCGATCCGCCCTCGCTCGCGGCGGCAATCGGCAGGGCGCTCGCCCTTCGTCCGGAAGAGCGCGCGAAATTCGCCGGCGCCGGCAGAAGCCACGTTGCAAAAAATTTCCCCTCAGAGGCGACCTGCACGAAGACGATCGCGGTCTACGAAGAGCTCCTCTTCGGCGAAGAGAGCCTCGAGGCGCAGGCCGCCGCCTCCTAGAAGGAGGGTGGTCGCAGACGCCCGAAAGCGGTCGTTCTCAGCCTCAGCGGCACCGATAGGGGTGCCAATAACACCAGCCGGGATGCCCGGGCGCCACCACGCAGCCGGAAAGCGAGGCGGCCAGCAGGGCGACGACGCCGAGCGTGCGCAAGCGACGACAGAGCGAAGGCCGAGGTCGATTCATGGGTACCACCCGTTCCGTCAAAAGCGGACGGCACTTCTACGCGGCTCGCGGCGATCCTATCCCCGCGGAACGCGCGATCCTTGTCACCGCCGCAGCTCCCGCACCGCATCCGCCGTCAGGTAGCGGGTTTTGGCGCCGCGCAATATGAGATAGAGTTTCGCCGTTTCCTCGAGCTCCTCGACCGCATTGAGCGCGGCTTCCAGGCTCTCCCCTGAGACGACCGGACCGTGATTGGCGAGAAGGAGGGCGTGATGCTTCCCCGCAAATCCGCGCACCGCTTCGGCGAGAGCGGGATCGCCGGGACGGAAATAGGGGACGAGAGGGAGCCTTCCCACCCGCATCACGTAATAGGCCGTAATCGGCGGCAGGACATCCTCGGGATCGATTTCGGCAAGGCAGGAAACCGCAACCGAATGGCTCGAATGAAGGTGAACGACGGCTCGGGCCTCGGCGCGCTCTTCATACATGGCGCGATGGAGGAAGGCTTCCTTGGTCGGCGGGTCGCCGGAGGCGAGCCGGCCCTCGCGGTCGAGCCGGGAAAGCCGCGCCGGATCGAGGCGGCCGAGCGAAGACCCCGTCGGCGTCATCAGAAAGCCCTCTTCGAGCCTCACGCTCAAATTGCCGGAGGAGCCGGCCGTCAGCCCGCGCGCAAAGATCGAAGCGCCGATCTCGCAGATCGTTTCGCGCTCTTTGGCTTCGCTCATTGTTCGCCTCCTTCGAGGACGGAAAAGGCGCGCAGGAAAAAGTCGGGCTTGCCGAAATTGCCGGATTTGAGCGCAAGCGCGAGGGCGGGCTCGCCAAGGCTCAAGGTCCATGGAACGCCGGGATCGATCTCTTCGCCGATCAGAAGAGCGCTGACGCCGAGGGCCCCGACGACGGCGCCGGCGGTCTCGCCTCCGGCGACGACGAGGCGGCGCAACCCCGAGGCGACGAGACCGCGAGCGATCCCTGCGAGGATCCCCTCGACGAGTGCGCCCGAGGCCTCGCGCCCAAGCCGCTCTTGCACCGCCGCCACCTCATCCGGCGGCGCCGTCGCCGAGAAAAGGATAGGCCTTTCTCCAAGACGCGGCCGCGCCCAGGAAAGCGCCTCGCTCGCCACGTCGCGGCCTGCGGCGGCGGCAAGAGGGTCGACGGTGAACGCGGGCGTGTGCTCCCTCATGTAAGCGACTTGCGCCTGCGTCGCCTGCGAGCAGGAGCCCGACAAAACCGCCGCGGACCCTCTGACCGGAGGCAAGCGATCGGCTCCCTCCCTCGCGCCGAGAAGGCCCTTGCGGCGGAAATTCGCCGGCAGGCCCTGAGCGATCCCCGAGCCTCCGGTAATGAGCGGCAAATCCGCGGCCGCCGCGCCGATCGCTTCGAGATCGCGATCGAAGAGGGCGTCGACGATTGCATGGCGCTTTCCGGCCTTTCTGAGATCGGCAAAGGCGGCGGCGACCCTCTCGGCGCCGCAGGCGACCGTCGCATAAGGCACAAGCCCGACCGGATGGCGGCATTGCCTTTCGAGGACGCGAACGAGGTTCGAATCGCGCATCGGCGTCAGAGGATGGTCGCGCATCCCGGACTGCGAAAGCAGAACCTCGCCGACAAAAAGATGACCTTGGTAGATCGTGCGCTGGGCCTCGGGAAACGCCGGGCAGTAAAGCGTGAAATCGGCATCGAGAGCGGAAAGAAGCGCTTCGGCGACCGGGCCGATATTGCCTTCATCCGCCGAATCGAAGGTCGAGCAGTATTTGAAGAGAATCTGCCGCGCGCCCGCCTCTTTAAGATAAGCGAGCGCGTCGAGGCTCTTTGCGATCGCCTCCCGCGCCGGCACGGTCCGGGATTTGAGGGCGACGACGAGCGCCTCGGCATCGGGCGCGCGCGTCCCCGCCTTCGGCACGCCGATCAGCTGCACCGTTTTCATGCCGCGGCGATGAAGCGTATTGCAGAGATCGGTAGCGCCCGTGAAATCGTCGGCGATCGCGCCCAAAAGCACGCTCATCGCACCCTCCCGCTCACACCTCCGAGCGGAAAGTAACGGCTCCTGGCACCTAGCGCAAAGGAACCTGCCCGGAAAGGCTATTCAGACCGAGCGGGTCGCAGGGCGGATGTCAGTTTTGTCAAAATCCTCGCCCTTGAAAAGCAGCGCCTTCTCGTGGTTCTTCGCCATCGCGTAGGCAAAGCAATCACCCAAATTGAGCTGCGCCGGATGCCCCTGCCCTTTCCCGTAACGCGAGAACGCGGCGAGCGCCGTTTCCGCCTCCTTTTCGGTGATCGAGGCGACCCCGACCCCGGCGAGGCCAAGAAACTCGCGCACGTCCTCTGCGGCCTCCTCGATGCTCGCGTACCGCTTGCGGCAGATGCCGAGCGCCGCCTCGAAGATCGCGATCGGCGAGATGATGGGCGAGCGCGCGCTCTCGAGGGCGTCGACCAGAGCATCGGCTTCGGGCTCGCGCGTCAGGATCGCGACGATGGCGGAGGCGTCCACAAACATCACTTCATCCCGCTGAGAGCGTCGTAAAACGCCTTGTCGGCCTCGAGACCGGTAGCCGGCCGTCTCAGCACCCGGTCCTGGAGCGGACGCAGCCGCTCGCGCAGAGGTATTGCCTCCTCAAGGCGGCGCAATTCGTTTTCGAGCGCGATCCTCACGGCTTCGGTCTTGTTCGTGTGCTTGCGGTCGGCCAGCTTCTCGGCGAGCCGATTGACGGTTTCACTGCGGATGTTGAGGGGCAAATATCGGCTCCCGTGTAGACGTAAAGATGATAATGCGTATTCGCAAAGACCGCAAGGATTCACCGGGAACGGCGGCGAGATGGACCCTTGCCTTGGGCGCTCGCCCGCGGAAGAGTAGGCCGCCTCATCAAGGAGGGGCGCGCCATGCCGAATTTCGCTGCCAATCTGAGCTTTCTTTATCAGGACATCCCGTTTCTCGACCGCTTCGAGGCCGCAAGGCGCTCGGGCTTCAAGGCCGTCGAATACCTCTTTCCTTACGACTTTCCGGCCGAAACCATCGCCGAACGCCTCACGCGCAACGGGCTCGTCCAGGCTCTCTTCAACATGCCTCCCGGCGATTGGGGAAAAGGGGAGCGCGGGATTGCGGCCTTGCCGGGGCGAGAGAGTGAGTTCCGCGACGGCGTCGCGCGGGCGCTCCTCTATGCAGAAGTCACCGGCTGCCGGACCCTTCATGCGATGGCCGGGATATGGCCGCAGGGTCGCGAGCGCGCCGAGGGAGAGAGAGTCTATGCCGAGAACCTCAATTTCGCCGCCGACCGGCTTGCCGCCGAGGGCATTACGCTCGTCATCGAGCCGATCAACACGCGCGATTTCCCGGACTATTTCCTCAGTACGACAAGAGAAGGGATGGCGGCGATCGAGCGCGCCGGGCACTCCAATCTGAAGCTCCAGCTCGATCTCTATCACGCGCAGGTCATGGAAGGCGATCTCGCCCACAAGATCCGCGATCTCGCCGGGCAATACGCGCACGTCCAGATCGCCGGAAATCCGGGACGCAACGAGCCCGACATCGGCGAAATTCATTATCCCTTCCTCTTCGATCTCCTCGACGAGGTCGGCTACGCCGGCTGGGTCGGCTGCGAATACCGGCCGAAAGGCGACACGGAGGGCGGTCTCGGCTGGGCGAAGCGTTACGGGATCGGGCGCAGGTAGGCGCAACGATGCGCGTCGTCATCACCGGCGGCACGGGTTTTCTCGGCCGGCGCCTTGCGCGCTCCCTCCTCGATCGCGGGCGCCTTGTCGATCACGAAGGCAAAGAGCGCGCGGTCGAAACGCTCCTCCTCTTCGACAAGGGGCCGCTCGCCGCTACGCCGCCCGATCGGAGGATCGAGACCCGCGAAGGGGACATCGCCGACAGCGCCGCGCTCGCGCGGCTCATCACGCCCGAGACCGACGCGGTCTTTCATCTCGCCGCCGTGGTGAGCGGCGAAGCGGAAGCCGATACCGATCTCGGCTACCGGGTCAATCTCGACGGAACCCGGCTCCTGCTCGAAGCGTGCCGGGCGGCGGGAAATCGCCCGCGCGTCGTCTTTGCGAGCTCGCTTGCCGTCTATGGCGGCGAATTGCCCGCAACCGTCGGCGAGGAGGTGCCGCTTTCGCCGCAATCCTCTTATGGAACGCAAAAGGCGATCGGCGAGCTTCTTGTAAACGATTACAGCCGCAAAGGGTATATCGACGGCCGCGCCTTGCGCCTTCCGACCGTCGTCGTGCGCCCGGGCCGCCCCAACCGCGCCGCCTCGACCTTTGCCTCATCGATCGTGCGCGAGCCTCTTGCCGGACGGGAGGCGATTTGTCCGGTGAAGCCCGAAACGGTGATGGCGCTTTCTTCGCCCCGCCGCGTCGTCTCGGCCCTCCTTCGCGCCCACGATCTCCCGGCAAGCGCCTTTGGCGCAAACCGCTCGCTGCAACTTCCGGGGTTTTCGGTCGCGGTCGGCGAGATTGCCGAAGCGGTCCGCCGCGCAGGCGGCGAAGAAGCCTATCGCCGCATCCTCTGGCAGCCCGATCCCGCGATCGAGCGCATCGTCTCGAGCTGGCCGCAGCAGCTTTCCGCGCCGCGCGCCGCCGCCCTCGGCTTTGCCGCCGATGGCGGCATCGACGAAGCGATCGCCGCCTTTATCGAAGACGATCTCGAAGCGCAGAAGGCTCTTTCTTGAGCGCGCCGGCTTTCACGACTCGGTATTCTCGGCGACGTCGCGTTCGCGTTGCTCGCGACGCCGCACCAGAAGCGACAACGTGACGCCAATGACAAGTGCGGCGCCGTAAAAGAGATCCTGGATGAAAATCTGGATCCCCATCAGAGAAAGCCCGGTGATCCCGGTCACGAGGAAATAGACCGCGGTAAAAGACCCCCAGGCGTTGAACCGCCCCGGCCGGATCGCGGTCGAGCCGAGAAAGGCGGCGGCAAAGGCGGGGAGCATGAAACTGTCGCCCGAGCTCGGGTCGGCCGCGCCGCTCGTTCCGGCGTAAAGGATGCCGGCGAAGGCCGCCAGCGTCGAGCCCGCGACGCACGCACAAAAGCGCAGGCGCGAGACATTGATCCCGGAAAGCCGCGCTACCCGGCGGCCGCGGCCGACAAACAGCAGCCGCAGCCCGAGCGGCGTATATTCGAGCACGTACCAGAGAGCGAATGTGAGGGCGAGGACATAGAGAAAACCGAAAGACAGCCCATAAAGCCGCGGCACGATGACGAGGTTTACGAGCGATTGGGAAATGCCGGAAATCAGTTCGCTGTTGCTGATCCACAAGACGATCCCGCTGATGAGCGTTCCGGTGCCGAGCGTCGCGATGATCGAGTCGATGCCGATGCCGACGATGAGAGCGCCATTGAGCGCCCCGGCAGCCGCTCCGGAGAAAAGCGCGACGAGAAGCGCCGGCCAGATCGAAAGCCCATGTCTCGCATTGAGAACGGCGACGACCATGGCCGAGAGCGTCAGCACCGGCGCCGCCGACAGGTCGTATTCGCCGGCGGTCAAGGTCACGAGAAGGGAATAGGTGAGAACGACGAGGACCGCCTGCGAGCTGAACATCGAGGTGAAATTGCTCGCCTGCAAAAAGACGCGCGGTTCGAGCGCAGCGAAGAGCGCGACCGTCGCCGCCCAGGCGAGAAGGAGCGCATAGCGATCGAAGAGGCGGCGCCAAAGCGGCGCTCGCGCCGCCGCCCCGCGGTTCGGCCGGGCGGTCTCAACCGGCGATCGCTGCGGCGCTTCCGAAAGATTCATACGCCATGCGCTCCAGGCTCACATCGCTCCCCCCGAGCTCCGCCGCGATCTTCCCTTGCCGGAAAATCAATACCCTGCCGCAGAGGCGAGCCAGCTCTCCATGATCGCTGCTCGCGCACAACACGGCGGCGCCCTCTGCGGCCCAGTGGCGGATGGCGGCAAAAATCTGCTCGCGCGATCCGACATCCACTCCTTGCGTCGGCTCTTCGAGGATCAGAAGCCGCGGCGCGAGCTGCAGCCATTTGGCGAGAACCGTCTTTTGCTGATTGCCTCCCGAGAGAGCCTCGAAGCGCAATGCCGGCTCGGCCGGGCGCACTTCGAAGCGGCGGCAGAGTGCGCCCCCATGTTCGGCGAGGACGGAAGGTTTGAGCGCCCCCATCTCGACCAGCCGGTCGAGAACCGGCAGAGCGAGGTTTTCGGCAATCGTCAGCTCGCCGACGCAGCCGGCGCGCAAACGGTCCGAAGGTACATAGGCGAGCCCGGCGGCGATGGCTTTCCGCGGGGTCATGGCGGCAAGCGCATGTGGCTCCCTATCGAGCCGCAAATCCCCCGACGAAGCGGGAAGGGCGCCGGCGATGAGCGCACCCACCTCGGCAAAACCCGAGCCCGTAAGGCCCGTGAGCCCCAAGACCTCGCCAGCCGCGACGCGAAAGCTCGCACCCCTGACCCCCGGCCCCGTAAGGGCCGTAACCCTAACCGCCTCCGAGCCCGCCGCACTCTCTCTTGGCGCGGGCGAAACGGCGGAAAGCGGCCGGCCGACGATCATCTCGATGAGCGCTTCCTTGCCGATTTCCCGAGTCGGGCCGCTGCCCGCGACGCGGCCGTCCCGCAACACCGTCACGCGGTCGGTGATGGCGAGGACTTCGTCGAGATCGTGCGAGACGAAGAGAATGCCGAAGCCGCCGTCCTTGACCCGGCGCATGACGTCGAAAAGGCGGCCGACCCCGACATCCCCGACCCCGGAGGTCGGCTCGTCGAGGATGAGGAGACCGTGGCGGACGCCTCCTTCGCGCATGAGGCGCCTCACTTCGTCGACCGCCCGCAGGATTGCGAGCAGAGGTCTCTGCCAGGGCCGCAAGCGCTCGACCCGCTCGAAAGGGTCGCAATCGATGCCGAATTCTTCGAGGAGGAGGGCCACATGCGCCGCCTCGCGCCGCCAATTGACCGGACCGAGGGTGCGCCCCGAAAGGGCGCCGACCCGCAAATTCTCGGTCACCGTGAGCGCCGGAAGCAATGCCGCGTCCTGATGGACAAAAGCCATCCCGAGGGCGCGGAACTCGCCGGGCCGCAAAGGCAGACGCACCGGCCTGCCGCCGATTTCGAGCTCGCCCCCTTCTTCCGGCGCATGATAGCCGGCGAGGATGCGGATCAGGGTCGATTTGCCGGAACCGTTCTGACCGAGAAGGCCCATCACCTCGCCGGCGCGGACTTCAAGCGAGGCGTCGTCGAGCGCCGTCGTGCCGCCGAACCGCTTCGTAACATGGAAGAGGCGCAGGATCGGTTCGGCGCTCCCCGTCTCTCGCGAACCCTTCAGTGCAGGCCCCACAACTTCGCGTAACCCTGTTCCGCGCTCGCGCCGTAGCCTACGCCAAACTTCGCCGGGACGCCGGCCGCGGCGACATTCTTCTTGGTAAAGGCCCGCAGCCCCGCCTCATAGCCGGGAACGAGCTTCTTTCGCAGCAAGAGGCGCATGTCCTGGTCGATGATCGCCCCAGCGAGCCAGGTCGTGTCTTCCCCGACATCGAAGGTGACGATGTTGCCGGTGCGGATCATATCGAGGACCGCCGGGGTGGCGTTGAAGCTTGCCACCTTGACGCGGCCCGAGGCGCCGGTGGCGATGATCGCCGGCACCACGAATTGCGCCATCCCGTCATAGATCGGGAGAACATAATTGAGTTTCGGGTCGCCGATGATGGCGCTTTGCACCTGCGGGCCGATCTTGGTCGGCCAGTCGGGGGCATTGACGCCGATAAAGCGCAATTTGCAGCGGGGACAGTATTTGGCGAACTCACCCGCGATCTCTTTCTGGATGTAAGGGCTGTTGGCGGTGCTCGGCGAGGTGATGACGAGCACGTCGGCATTGCCCTTCGTATCGCTGATGATCCAATCGGCTTCGAGCTTTGCCGCGGGCAGATAGGCGCCGTAAACGATTGCCGAAAGGTCTTTGAGCTGCGGCTGGCCCGGCGCATAGGTGTGCGCGGCGACGACCGGGACGCCCGCGGCGCGCGCCTCTCGTATCTGCGGCGCCACGGTCGCCGGGTCAAGGCCGCAAAAGACGTTGATGAGCGAGGCCTTGTGGTCGAGGCCGGCGGTGAAGCCCTGCACCCATTGCGCGAGCTGCGCATTGTTCTCCCAGATCTCGAAACGCAACCCGGCGCGCGACGCGAATTCCGCCATCTGCCGGTCGACGACGTCGCAAAACGGGATGGCGGTCGAAACCGGGATCGTGAAGATGAGTTTCCCTTTGAGAGGCGCCGGATTGAACGGCGCACCGGGCGGCATGAAACGCGGCAGCTCCATCGCCGCCGCGATCCTCTTTTTGAGGAGCGCGGCGACGCCGGGCTTGAGAGCGGCATCCGCGGAGGGCGTGCGGGCGAGGCCGCAAAGGATCACCAATAGGATCGCGGCAAGATGCGCCCATGCTTTCCAGATTTTCATGATCTTTCCCCCCGTTTCCGACGTCGCCGTGACGGCGCCTCTCGCGGCGCGCATAATCCACAGTTTCCAACCGGGAGGCAAGGATACGGTCCCTCGCGAAGACAAGAGAGGTGCGTTTCCGGCCTCTGCCCGAGAGGGGCGTTTCGCGGCCGTCACGCCGCCGCTTGGCGGTCTTTCATGCGTTCTCCGACGTCGAGGACGTCGATGCCGATGACCTCGATGCCGCTGACCCGGCCGCCAGCATCGAAATCACGCAGGATCCCCGGCGCCACCTCCTCCGCATGGGTGGACTTCTCGTCTTCGGGACCGAACCAAACGAAGATCGCGTCGGTCTCGCGGTCGTAACCGGTTCCGAACATAGCCGGGCTCTTCTGTCGAAATGCGCGGTCATTCAGCTGCAGCTCAAGCGCCGAGGCCGCGGCCGCTTGCGTTCACGCGCGGTTGAGCCGCAGCACATAAATTCCGTGGTTCTTGTCGGAAAGGTAGATGTTGCCGCGGGCATCGACCAGCACGTCTTCGCTCTGACAGACGAGCCGTGTCCTCGGCAGCGGCCCGCGCCGCTCCCGCGGGTCGGGCGGGATGAACCAGGCGATCTCGCGCGGCAGGCGTTCGTCGGAGATGTCGAAGACGCGCAAGCCCGCATTGAAATAGGTGAGGAAGACGCGGTCCTCGTCGTGCAGCAGAGCGTCCTGGTACTGCCACTGGTGCTGGTTGTGCGGCCCGAAGCGTCCGCCCTTTTCGCAGAAATTGCGGTAGGGCGCGCCCTCCGGCGGCTGCGGCAGCGGGAAAAGCGCGACGAGACGCGGCCTCTCCTCGTTGCTGATATCAACGAGACCGGCATAGCCCAAGGGCTCGTCGCAATTCTCGGCGATCGCTTCGGAATTCACCACGACGAGTTCGCGCCCCGTCAACGGTTGCGCGGTATGGACGGCGATATGGGCTTGAAAGGGCGGGGCGAAGGGAAGCTCGCTGACGAGAGCCGGCTTCTTCTTGTCGGAAACATCAAGGATGACAAAGCCGCCGGCGCCATAGGGCAGGTAGGCGCGCTCGCCGCGAATATAGGCGCCGCCATGAAGAAGCGTGCCGGCGGACGCGCCGCTTTCGCCGCCGGCGATCCACTGTCCCTTCTTCCACCAGCGCGACACCTCTCTGGGGTGCGTCGGATCGTCGATGTCGACGATCTCCAAGATGTGCCCCTCATAGCCTTCGGGGAGGCATGTCGCGTAGACGTAGCGGCCGCCGTCGTAATAATTGCGGTGTGTCCCGGCGCCGCCGGTGCGGAAGCGGCCGAGCGGCTTCGGGTCTTCCGGATCGGCGAGATCCCAGACGAGGAAGCCTTCCTCGAAGGGCGCGCCGGGCCTGTCGCCCCAACCGGGCGGAATGCGCTCGAAGGACGTGACCATGCGGCCTTCGGCGATCTGCACCTGGAGCGTCCAGGTGTTGGCCGGCCCGTCGATGAAGCGCACGAAACGCGGCCGTGCCGGGTCGCTCACTTCGAGAATGGTGAGGCCGGGATGCCAGAAGGTGCCGGTGTAGAGATACCAGCGGCTCCCGGCCCGATGCAGCGCCAGCTTGAATGCCGGCCGGCCTTCGAGATCGGCATAGCCGATCGCCTCGAGGTTATGGCTGAAGCTCTCTCCGGGCGGAAAATCCATGCGCCTCTCCTCGTTTGAGAGAGAGCGTCGTTTCCGGAACTGCGGCTGTCAATCGCTTCGCGCGCCGGGCGAAGGACGCAAGTCCAGCCCGCAGACGGCGAGCCGCTTGCCGATTTTTCCGCCCGATACCACTTCTACCCCGCAGTGGTTCACTTTTTTGTCGCATTCCTTCCCGAGATTAGCGGCTGCTGGCCAAAAAGAGGGCGGGTCCCTGCGCACGCTCGGCGCCGCGCCGGCTCGGCGGGGAGGGCTTTGGAGAGGCCACGGCTCTATGTGACGGCGAAATGAAGATCCTTGTCGTCGAAGACGACCGCGAGACTGCCGCTTATCTCGCAAAGGGACTTTCCGAAAGCGGCTACACCGTCGATCGTTCGGCAGACGGGCGCGAAGGGCTCTATCTCGCGACCTCGGGCGGCTATGGCGCCCTCGTCGTCGATCGCATGCTGCCGAGCATGGACGGCCTTGCGCTCATCGGCGCTCTGCGCGCCGCCGATATTCGCACCCCGGCGCTCATTCTCTCCGCCCTCGGCAGCGTCGACGACCGGGTGAAGGGGCTGCGCGCCGGAGGCGACGACTATCTCGTCAAGCCTTTCGCCTTCAGCGAGCTGCTCGCCCGCCTCGAGGCGCTGTTGCGCCGCGGCGCCGCGGTGCCGGCAAGGACGCGGCTCAAGCTTGCCGATCTCGAGCTCGATCTTTTGACGCGAAGCGTCAAGCGCGGGAGCAAGGCGATCGAGCTGTTGCCGCGCGAGTTCCAGATCCTCGAATATCTCATGCGCAACGCGGGCCATGTGGTGACCCGCACGATGCTCTTGGAACATGTCTGGGATTATCATTTCGACCCCCAGACCAACGTCATCGACGTGCATGTGAGCCGTTTGCGCCAGAAGATCGACAAAGGCTTCGATCGGCCGCTTTTGCACACGGTCCGGGGGGCGGGCTATTGCCTGCGCGGGCCCGAATGAAGAGAGCGTTTTCTTGATGGGCCGGGCGACGCCTTTCCTCCCCGACGCCCTCGCCAGGCGATCCCTTTTCGCCGCGCCGCGGCGGCTGATGCGGACCCACGCCTTTCGCCTTGCCGCCCTCTACTTTCTCGTTTTTGCGGCCTCGATTCTGGGGGTTCTTTTTTTCGTCTACTGGATGAGCGCCGGCTTTGTCGAGAGAGAGATCCAGGCGACGCTCAAGGCCGAAATCACCGGGCTTGCCGAGCAATATGCGCAGCGTGGGCTTTCCGGCCTCGTCCAGATCGTCGCCGCGCGCAGCGCCGGCAATCGCGGCGACGCCAACCTTTATCTCGTAACCGCTCCCGACGGCCGGCCTTTGGCTGGGAACATCGCGGGCTGGCCCAAAGGCGTTCCCGCCCGCAAGGGGTGGTTGTCCTTTTCGATCGCGGCAAAAGTCGGGGGGCGGGTAAAGGTCCACCCGGCGCGCGGGGCGATCTTTATCATTCCCGGCGGTTACCGGCTCCTCGTCGGACGCGACATCAGCGACGCGGCGGCCTTTCGCGAACACGTCAAGCTGACGCTTCTATGGGCGGGTCTGGTGGCGCTGGTGGTCGGCCTCTTGGGAGGCGCCGCGATGAGCCGCAAGCTGTTGCGCCGCGTCGAAGAGGTCAACCGCACGAGCGAGCGGGTGATGGCCGGCAATCTCTCGGACCGCGTGCCGGAACGGGGAACCAGCGACGAGTTCGACCAGCTCGCCCAAAACCTCAACCGCATGCTCGACCAGATCGAGCGTCTGATGACGGCGATGCGCGAGGTCACCGACAACGTCGCCCATGACCTCAAGACGCCGCTCTCGCGCCTGCGTGCGCGGCTCGAGCTGGCGCTCATCGACCCCGCCGAGGAGAGCGCCGCCGAGGCGATCCGTTCGGCGATCGAGGACGCCGACCGCCTGCTCGCCACTTTCAATGCCCTTCTCAGCATCGCCGAAGCCGAATCCGGCGCGCGGCGGGGAGAGCGCGGTCCTCTCGATCTCGCCGAGGTGGCAAAATCCGCCGCCGAGCTTTACGAACCGGTAGCCGAGGAAAAAGGGTTCGCGCTTTCGCTCGCGGCCGAGGCGGGGAGCAGGATCCGGGGCGACCGCCATCTCTTGTCGCAAGCCCTCGCCAACCTCATCGACAACGCCATCAAATATGCGGGCGGCGGAGAGATCGCGATCCGCGTCGAAAAGCGCGGCGGGCGCGCCCTCCTCGAAGTCGCCGATCGCGGCCCCGGCATCCCCGAAAGGGATCGGGAAACCGTCTTCGATCGCTTTGTCCGTCTCGAACCGAGCCGCAGCACCCCCGGGAACGGGCTCGGCCTCAGCCTCGTGCGCGCGGTTGCCAGGCAGCACGAAGGCCGCGTCGAGCTTTGCGACAACGTGCCCGGCCTCATCGTTCGGCTCGACTTCCCGGCGCTCGATTTCATAAAGGAATTGCCCGGACGGCCTTCTGCTGGCTTTTCCGCCATTCCGGCACGAGCAGGGGCCTAGCTTTGCGCGAATGCGCTCGCGTCAATATGCCGCACTCTCTGCACCGTGGGCTGACGGCGCGCCGAGAACGATCAGAAGATCGGGTTTTTGCGTTCGCTGCGGCGCTCTCGAGCATCGACGCGCCGCGCGGTTTCGGCCATCATGTCTTTGAAAGACTGCGGATCGAACCCGGCGCGCCTCAAGACAGGCGTCATCATCTCGTCCGAGAGCAGCTCGTCGAGGCTCGGCTCATAAGGGCGGCAGGCGAGGCGTCCGTCCATGATCCCCCTCCTCTCTTGACCCATTCTAGGAATTATGGCTGCAAAGCGTGTCCGCTTTATGACCATGGATCGGAATTTTTGCGGCATTTGCCGCAGCAAGCTCGGCGCCAGGCACGAGGTCGGGATCGGGGGGCCGCGACGCTTTGTCGCCGCAGAGCCTCGCTCGCGCAGGCGGCGCCGCGAGATAAAAGGGCGCCAACATCGTCGCGGGCAGCTTCTGTCTTGCCGGAAAGAGGCGTTGCGCCGCAACGACGGCACAGCGTCTTGACCGAGGGAGACTGGTCAAAATCGATTTGGCCGTCGGGTAACCTTTTTCTGAAGAGAGCGTAAGAAAGCGCGTGTTCGCCACCATCGCCTGCCGCCTCGTCGAACTCGCTCGCCGCCGTGCCGCGGCGATGGTGGTCCTGTCTCTGCTGGCGGCAGGGCTCTCTGGCTATTACGCCGCCCGGCACCTGGCGATCGACACCAACGTCGAGCACATGCTGCCGGCGAACCTTCCCTGGCGGCGCGAAGAGCGCGCGCTCGACCGCGCGTTTCCTCAAAACAAGAACCTGCTTGTGATCGTCATCGACGGCCGAACGTCCGGACTCGCGGATGAGGCCGCCGCGGCGCTGGCGAAAAAGCTCCGAGAAGAGCCGCAGTTGTTCCGGAACGTGCGGCGCCCGGACGGCGGCAACTTTTTTGAAAGGGACGGGATCCTTTTCCGATCGCCCGCCGCGGTAAAAAACACCGCGGCCGAGCTCATCAAGGCGCAGCCTCTCTTGGGAGAGCTTGCCCATGATCCGAGCCTTAGAGGCATGTTCGATGCGATTGGGCTGTTCGCGAAGGCGGCGGGGCGAGGGAATCTCGGCGCACGCCAGATCGATCCCGCGCTCACGACTTTGGACGGCGTCACCCGCAAGGTTCTCGCGGGGAAGAGGGCGTATCTCTCGTGGCAGCAGATGATGACCGGGAAGCCGGCCAAGAGCCGCCAACTGCGCCGCTTCATCCTCACGAAGCCGGTTCTCGACTATGCGGCAATCGAACCCGGAGCGCGCGCCACCGCCGAGGTGCGCCGTCTCGCGAAGACGCTTCATCTCGAAGGCGTGCGCGTGCGGATGACGGGGCCGGTCGCGCTCAACGATGCGCAATTCGCCGATCTGCATCGAGGGGTGCTCACTTCGGCTCTGCTTTCGCTCGGGCTCCTGTGCGTCATTCTCCTTCTCGCTCTGCGGTCGCCGAAGCTCGTCGCCGCGGTGCTGCTCACTCTTGCTTGCGGCCTGTCGCTGACCGCGGCCTTCGCGGCGCTCGCGATCGGCACCTTGAACCCCGTCTCGATCGCTTTCGCCGTTCTTTTCGTCGGCCTTGCCGGCGATTTCGGCATTCAATTCGCCATCCGCTATCGGAGCGAGCGCTATCGCCTCGGTGAGCTTGGCCCCGCTCTTGCCGCGACCGGGCGGTGGGCCTGCGGCGCGCTCATGCTCGCGGCCGGCGCAACGGCGATCGGGTTCTTCTCCTTTTTGCCGACAAATTACGGCGGGGTCGCCCAGCTCGGCTTGATCGCCGGGGCCGGGATGATCATCGGCTTTGCACTCAATTTTCTGCTTCTGCCGGCGCTCATCACCTTGCTGCGTCCGCCGGGCGAACCGCAAACGCTCGGCTTTCTCTGGGCCGAACCGATCGACCGTTTTCTTTTCGTCCGCCGGCGATGGATCCTCTTTGGCACGGTTTTGCTGACCGCTCTGGCGGCCGCTGCGCTTCCGCGCCTCAGTTTCGATTTCAATCCTCTCGGTCTCAAAAACCCGAATAGCGAGGCGGTGAAGACGCTCGTCTCCTTGATGCGCGATCCGACGACCAACCCCTATACGGCGGAGGTCCTCGCCCCTTCGATCCCGGCGGCCGAGAGCCTTGCCGCGCGGCTCTCGCGCTTGCCGGAAGTCTCGGAGTCCCGCACCGTTTCAACGTTTGTTCCCAAGCATCAGAAGGAAAAGCTCGCGGCGATGGCCGACCTCTCGCTGCTCGTCGGTCCGACGCTTTCGCCGATTTCGGTGCGCGCTGCGCCAGACGCCGCCGAGGTCATGAGCGCGATCGGCAAGAGCCGCAAGGCGCTTGCTTCTCTCGCCGCGAAAGAGGGCCCGGCAAGCCCGGCGGCGCGCTTCTCAGAGACGCTCGGGAAGGTCCTCGCGCGCGGCCCTTCGCTCCTCCCGGCGCTGCATCGGGCGATCGTCTCCGGCCTGCCGCATGAGCTCTTTCTTTTGAGAAAGCTCCTGACCGCGAAACCGGTCACGGTCGCTTCCCTGCCGCAGGATCTCCGCCGCAGTTGGGTCGCCGCCGATGGTGAGGCGCGAGTCGAGGTTTATCCGCGGGGCGATTCCCGCGCAGAGTTGCGCCGGTTCGTTGCGGCCGTGCGAAGAGTCGCGCCGAGCGCCACCGGGCCGGCGGTTACGATCCAGGAAATCGGCGGACTGGTCACCGGCGCCTTTGTGGAGGCCGGAGCGATCGGCATCGCGGGGATTGCCGGCCTTCTCTTCATCGTCTTGCGTCGTCTGCGCGACGTCCTCTTTGCGATTCTGCCGTTGCTGGTGGCGGGTATTCTCACGCTTGCGACCGCGGCCGCATTCGGCATGTCGCTCAATTACGCGAACATCATCGCGCTGCCTCTGCTTCTCGGCATCGGCGTCGCCTTCGACATCTATTTCGTCATGAACTGGCGCGCGGGCACCACGCTGCATTTGCAATCGAGCACTGCACGCGCCGTCGTCTTCAGCGCTCTGACGACGATGAGCGCGTTCGGGAGCCTTGCCCTCTCACAGGATACCGGCCTTGCCGACATCGGCAAGATGCTTCTCCTCTCGCTCGGCTACACGCTCTTCTCGACGCTCGTCATCCTCCCTTCGCTGCTTGGTCCTGCGCCGCAACCGTCGGGCCACTCGCGCCCGGCCGAAGAGCGCTGGGCCGAGCATCTGCCGCTAGATCTCCATAGCCGCTGAGAGAAATGCCGAGTTCGGCGATGCGGCGCGCGACACGAGGACTGAGCAGAGCCTCGAGCTCTTCTCTCGGGCGGTAAAGCGGCATCGCGCTTTCGAAAGCGGGGCTGCGCGCGACCGCGGGGTGGAAATAGATCTCGCTCGTTCCGGGCGGCAGATGAGGAAGAAGGCGAAGAAGCCGCTCTTCCACCATCGCGCCGCTCCAGGCAAGGCCGAAGAGATGGTCGTTCGTCAAGAGACCCCCCGCGCGCGCCCGCAGCCGCGACGCCCAGAGAGCATAAAAGGGTTGCCGGTAACGCTCTTCGGGAAAGGCGCGGGAGAGAACGCTCACCGGCTCCTCGGGAATGCGGATCGCGCGCAGGCCGAATTCGCCTCCGATGGCGATGACGAGACGGGCGACGGTCGGGTGGAGATGGATGTGCTTGTGGGCGTTGACGTGGTCGAGCGCGAGGCCCGTGGCGCGGAAGGCCGCGAACTGCGCCCGGATTTCCTTGGCGAGCGCGCGGCGAACCTCCGGCAGTAAAAAGAACCGCAGGCCGGCGAGGAAGAGGTTCTTGCCGAGCGCGCCGCCGGCCCCTGCGAGCCCCGCGATCTCGGCGGCGGGGGAAAGCGCGACGCCGTCGACGAGAACGAGATGAAGGCCGACCTTGAGCCCCGGCAGGCGCCGCGCCCGGCGCACCGCATCGGCGGCGGCCGGGGCGCCGACCATGAGGCTCGCGGCGGAGAGAACGCCCTCGCGATGGGCTTGCTCGACGGCCGCGTTGACGGCTTCGTCGAGACCGAAATCGTCTGCCGTGATGATGAGGCGCTTCAACCGAACTCTCTTTCCCCGGCGCTCAGCCGTCGCGTGCGCCCGCGCTCTCGAGAAACCCGATGAGGAACGGGCGCTCGCCATCGAGCGATCGAGCCCAACTGCGCCAAGGCGCCTTCGTCTCGTCAATCTTCGCCTCGAATGACAGGCGTCGGCTCTCAGCGGGAGCCGTGTGAGGCCGGGCAGCCCGATCCGCTTTCGGGTCGCCACGGCTCAGCGCCATAGACCGCGCCGCACCGCCCAAACAATGAGCGCCAGGGGCAGGACGACGACAGCGCCCAAAAGCATGTAAGGGACCGCCCATTCGATCATGCGACCGGCAAGACGGCCGACAAGCAGGATCGTGGGCCCGGTGTTGTGAAGGATGCCGAGCGCCGATATGCCGAAGGAATCGAGAAGAAGCCCGACGAACAGACAAAGCAGAAAAAGAGCCAAAAGGCGAAAGATCATGAGACGGTCTCGAAAGAGCGCTCCCACTCCTCCCGCACGATTCTTTCCTTCTCGCGCAGAAGCCGCGCTCGCTTTTCTTCTTCCCTCTCGCGCGCGGAGGCAAGACGCAAAAAGGCCCAGGCGGCGCTCGCGCGCACCAGAGGCGAAGGGTCGTCGAGACCGCGCCTTGCGGCAGAGAGGAGAGCCGCCTCGCCCGCGGGCCCATTGCCGATCGCAATAAAGACGTTGCGCAAAAAGCGGTTGCGCCCAAGACGCTTCATGGCTGAGCCCCGAAAGCGAACACGGAACGCCCCGTCGTCGAGACCGGCAAGCTCCGCGAGCTGCGGTGCGGAAAGCCCCTCGCGCGACAGAAAATCGCTCTTTTGCGCGACTTTGGCAAATTTGTTCCATGGGCAGACCGACAAGCAATCGTCGCAGCCGAAGATGCGGTTGCCGATCGCTTCGCGCAGATCCGAGGGGATCATCCCCTGATGCTCGATCGTCAGATACGAGATGCAGCGCCGCGCATCAAGCATGTGCGGCGCCGGGAAAGCGCGCGTCGGACAGACCTCGAGGCAGCTCCGGCAAGAGCCGCAATGGTCGGTTTCGGGAGGGTCGGGCGGAAGCAAGAACGCGAGGTAGATCTCGCCGAGGAAAAGCCAAGAGCCGAAGCGCCGCGAGACGAGATTGGTGTGCTTTCCCTGCCAGCCGATTCCGGCCTTCTCGGCCAGCGGCTTTTCCATGACCGGCGCGGTGTCGACAAAAACCTTCAACGGGCCCGGCCATCGTTCGTGGATCCAGCGCGCCAGCGCCTTGAGGCGGCTTTTCATGACCTTATGGTAGTCGCGCCCGCGCGCATATACCGAGATCGCGCCCTCTTCGGGTCGAGAGAGAGGCGCGAGCGGATCCTCCGCCGGTCCGTAATTCATCCCGGCGACGACGACCGTCTTCGCCTCTTCCCACAATTCCCGCGGGTCGCTGCGGCGCCGATGGGTCTCGGCGAGCCAGCCCATGTCGCCCTCGTAGCCACGCGCGAGAAACTCGGCGAGCCCCCGCTTCGCCGCGGCGCCGAGGCGCGCCTCGGCAAAGCCGACGCCGTCAAAACCGAGGGCGAGGGCGCGCTCGCGGATTTCTTCGCGGATCGCCTCGCTCACCCTCGGGTCTCAGCCGCGGCCGCGATAGGGCGCGACGCCGGGATCGGGGAGCCAGAGCCCCGCCGGAGGTTCTCCGGTCTGGTAAAAGACGTCGATCGGGATGCCGCCGCGCGGATGCCAATAGCTGCCGATCCTGAGCCACAGCGGCGCGAGCGCCGCGACGAGGCGGCGCGCGACCGCGAGCGTACAATCCTCGTGAAAGGCCGCGTGATTGCGGAACGAACCGAGATAGAGCTTCAGCGATTTGCTTTCGAGGATCGTTGCCTGCGGCACGTAATCGATGACGAGATGCGCGAAATCGGGCTGGCCGGTCACGGGGCAGAGCGAGGTAAATTCGGGGCAGGTGAAGCGCACGAGATAGAGAAGCCCCGGATGCGGATTGGGAACGGTTTCGAGCCGCGCCGCCTCAGGGTTTTCCGGCAAGGCCGTTGTGCTGCCGAGAAGGCGCAATTCTTCGCTCACCCCGTCTCCTCCTGCGGCACGCCGAGACTCTCGAGCGTCCCCGCCTCGATCGCCCGCCTCATCGCCGCCATTAGCCCGGCGTAGTAGGTAAGATTGTGCGCCGTCAGCAACATGGCGGCGAGGATTTCGCCGCTCTTCGTCAGATGGTGGAGATAGGCGCGGCTGTAGCCGGCACAAGCGGGACAAGGGCATGAGGAATCGAGCGGGGCCGGGTCGTCGGCGTGGCGCGCGTTTTTGAGATTGAGAGGGCCTTCGCGCGTGAAAGCCTGGCCCGTCCGTCCCGAGCGCGTCGGCAAAACGCAGTCGAAGAGGTCGATGCCGCGCCGGACCGCCGCCAAAAGCTCCGCGGGCTTGCCGACGCCCATCAGATAGCGCGGCGCCCTCTGCGGGAGCGCCGGCACCGTCCCATCGAGGACCCGCAGCATCCGTTCCCGCCCTTCACCGACCGCAAGCCCGCCGAGCGCGTAGCCATCGAAGCCGATCTCGACGAGACACGCGGCGGAGCGCAGGCGGAGATCTTCATAGACGCCGCCTTGGACGATCCCGAAAATGCCGTAGCCCGCGGCCTCGCGAAAGCTCTCGCGCGAGCGCAAAGCCCAGCGCATCGACAGCTCCATCGACGCCTCCGCCGCCTCGAAAGACGCGGGATAGGGCGTGCATTCGTCAAACGCCATCGCAATATCGGCGCCGAGGAGCCTTTGGATTTCGACCGAGCGCTCGGGCGAGAGGAGGTTCTCGCTGCCGTCGAGATGGGAGCGGAAGGTGACGCCCTCCTCCTCGACCTTGCGCAACGGCGCGAGCGAGAGAACCTGGAATCCGCCGGAATCGGTGAGGATCGCATGAGGCCAGTTCATCAGACGATGAAGCCCTCCGAGCGCGGCAATCCGCTCGGCGCCCGGGCGCAGCATCAGGTGATAGGTGTTGGCGAGAACCATTCGCGCGCCCGTTGCCGCCACGCCCTCGGAGGTCATCGCCTTGACGCTGCCGCCCGTTCCGACCGGCATAAAGGCCGGAGTGTCGACCAACCCATGCGCCGTCGAGAGCCGGCCGCGGCGGGCGGCGCCGTCCTTGGCCAGCACTTCGAACGCGACGCCGCTCATCGCGGCCTCTCGATGAGGCACGCATCGCCATAGGAATAAAAACGGTAACCGGCGGCGAGGGCATGGGCGTAAGCGGCACGAATGCGGTCGATTCCGGCGAGCGCCGAAACCAGCATCAAAAGGGTCGAGCGCGGCAGGTGAAAATTGGTCAAGAGCATGTCGATGGCGCGAAAGCGGTATCCGGGAAGGATGAAAAGGCGGGTCTCGCCGGCGAACGGTTCGATCTCGCCATCTTCTGCGGCGGCGCTTTCGAGAAGCCGGAGACTCGTCGTGCCGACCGCGACGATGCGCCCGCCCGCCTGCCGCGCCCGGTTGATCCGGGAGGCCGCCGCGGCGCTTATAGAGCCTTCCTCGGCGTGCATCGGATGCTCGCGCGGATCGGCCACCCGGACCGGGAGGAATGTTCCGGGACCGACATGAAGGGTCACCGTGGCGGAAAGGATGCCGCGCGCTTCGAGCGCCGAAAGGAGCCTCGGGGTGAAGTGAAGGCCGGCGGTCGGCGCGGCCACCGCCCCTTCGGCGCGGGCGAAGATCGTCTGGTAAAGGGTCTTGTCGCGCGGGTCGCCGCCTTCGGGACGCGAAAGGTAAGGCGGCAAAGGCATCGCGCCGTGGTGGGCGAGCGCCTCGCGAAACGCCTCTCCCTCGACGCCGAAATCGAGGCTTACGTCGCCTTCGAGACGCTTTTCGAGAACGCGTGCGGAAAAATCCGGCGCGAAGGAGACGAGATCGCCCATGCGCAAGCGCTTTGCCCCTTTGACAAAGGCGCGCCAGACCCCGCCCCCTTCGTCGCGAATGAGCGTCGCTTCCACTTTCGCCTCTCCGCGCCGCCCGTAAAGCCGCGCCGGGATCACCTTCGTATCGTTGAAGACGAGGAGGTCGCCTCGGCGCAGCAACAGCGGCAGCTCGGCGATCCGCTTATCGGCGAATAGCCCATCCGCCGGGATCAGAAGGAGCCGTGCCGCGTCGCGAGGCTCGCTGGGATACTGCGCGATCCGTTCACGCGGCAGGTCGTAATCGAAATCCTCGATGCGCATCCGCCCATCTTATCCGAGAGAGAAGCCGAGGCGGGAGCGCGCTTGCCGCCGCGTCACCGCCGCCATCTGGAATCGCCGGATGACCGTTTGAAGCGCGCCCGCTCTCCGTTAGGATCGGCGTGCAGAAAGTCCTGCCGCTCGCGAAGGGGAGAAGCGCCATGCGACAAGAAGAGCACTGGGTTGGAACCTGGACGGCGGCTCCCGCTCCCGCCGAGGGGGTCGCATTCGCGAACCAGCCGGGTGTCGCCTTTGCGAACCAGACCTTGCGGATGTACGCCCGCGTCAGCATCGGCGGGGCGAGGCTGCGCGTGCGTCTCTCGAATGCGCATGGGGCGGGAAAAATTCAGATCGGCGCCGCGCGGATCGGGCTTCGCGAGAAGGGCTCCGCGATCGTTCCGGGGAGCGATCGCCGGCTCACCTTCGGCGGCAAGGAGGAGGTGACGATCGCGGCCGGCGCGCCCGCTCTGAGCGACCCCGTCGAACTCGATCTGCCGCCGCTCTCCGATCTCGCCGTCAGCCTTTATCTGCCGGTGGAGGTGCCGGCGGGCCTCGGGATCACCGGACGTTACGCGCGCCAAACCCACTATGTTTCGCCACCGGGTGACTTCACGCGGGCGGCGGAGATGCCGGTCGGCCGATTGACCGATGACTGGTATTTCCTTTGCGGCGTCGATGTCGTCGCGCCGCGAGAAGTGGGCGGCATCGTCGCTCTCGGCGACTCCCTGACCGACGCCAACATCTCCACCCACGACTCTCACTCGCGTTGGCCCGACGAGCTCGCCCGCCGGCTCGTCGCCCGCGGCGGCCGCATGCTCGCAGTGATGAATGAGGGGCTCGGCGGCAACCGCATTCTTCACGACATCCGCGGCGACAGCGGGCTCAAGCGCTTCGATCGCGATGTCCTGGCACAGCCCGGCGTCACCCACGCGATCATCCTTCTCGGCACCAACGATATCCGCAACCGCTGGAGGAAGCCCGATGAAGAGGTGACGGCGGAAGAGATGATCGCGGGTTTGCAGCAGCTTGCGGTTCGCGCGCAGGCGCGCGGCGTCAAGATCTTCGGCGGCACTCTTCTCGGTTTCGAGAACGAGACTTTTCTTCCGGGCGCTTATACCCCCGAACGCGAAGCGGTTCGGCAAAAGGTCAACGCGTGGATCCGCGAAGCGGGCACCTTCGACGCCGTCATCGATTTCGAGAAGGCGCTTGCCGACCCCGAGCATCCCTCGCGCATGCTCGCCCTTTATGATTGCGGCGACCACCTCCATCCGAGCGACCTCGGCTACAAGAAAATGGGCGAGGCGATCGATTTGTCTCTGTTCGATTGAAAGGCGGGCGCGCGCCGGCAGATCTCCTCATAAACCCTTCTGCCGGGCCTTGAGGCGTCTCATCAGCTCCTGCTCCTTGCGAAAGGCGTCCGGAAGGCTCCCGTATTTGAGCGAAATCGCTTATTCCTCTGCTTCCGGTGAATTCAACATTTAGCCGTCATGGCCGGGCTTGACCCGGCCATCCACGTGCAAAAATATAAATATTTCTCAACCATTTCGTGGATGCCCGGAACAAGTCCGGGCATGACGTAAGACGCAAGATCTGGGAATACCTGACACAGAGGGATAAGCTTTTGAGCGAAATCGTGCAGTTGTCGAGAGCCTTCTTCAATTCTCCCAGAAGGCTTATCCCTCTGCGTCCGGGGCTGCAAAATGTTGTGGTGGGCGGGGTCGGATTGTGATAGAACGAACCACGAACGTGAGCCGATCGGGAGACCGCCGTGAC
>JAKAOO010000168.1 GCA_021812165.1 Pseudomonadota bacterium
CGTGCGGCCGCGGCGCGCGCGCCGCGACCATGGAAGGCCGAACGAGACCGCGCACCGGCGTCAAGTCGAGCCCGGGCTGCTTCCCGCCCAGAAGTTCGACATAAACCGTCGCGAGAAGCTCGCAATCGATTTCCGCGCCGTGCCTGTCGCGGCGCGAAAGATCGATTTGAAACCTTCGGCAGAGCGCGTCGAGGCTCGCCGGGGCGCCCGGAAATCGCCGCCGCGCAAGAGCGAGCGTATCGATATGGGCCGAGCCCAAAGGCTTGCGGCCCAGCCGTTCGAGCTCGGCATTCAAGAACGCAAGATCGAATTCGGCATTGTGAATGACGAGCGGATCGGTGCCGATGAAAAGAAGAAGCGCGTCGGCGATCTGCGCGAAAAGAGGCTGGCGCGAGAGGAACGCGGCGTCGAGCCCGTGGATGGCGATCGCATCCTCCGGAATTTCGCGCTCGGGATTGAGATAGGAATGGAAGCTGCGGCCCGTTCTGAGGTGGTGGGAGAGTTCGAGACAGGCGATCTCGACGATGCGATGGCCGGTGCGCGGGTCGAGGCCCGTCGTTTCGGTATCGATGACGACTTCACGCATCAGCGCCTCCGCCGCGGGTGCTTGCGGCGAGGATACGCGGTCTCTCGCCGTCTGCTGCCGAAAAGGCTGAGGATCGTGCGCAGACGGCGCCAGGTCAACGCCCGGCCAAGCCCGCTCGGAATCACAAAGTCGGCGCGCCGGCGTTTCTCCGGGTCCGGCATCTGCTGCTGGAGAATCGCGGCAAAGCGCGCCTCGCTCATCTGCGGGCGGGCCAACACGCGCTCTCTTTGGAGAAAAGGCGAGGCGGAGACGACCGCCACATAATCACAACGCCGTTCGCCGCCGACTTCGAAAAGGAGCGGGATGTCGAGCACGACCACCGGCGCGCGGCGGGCACGGGCACGGGCAACAAAGCGCTTTTCGGCCGCCTCGACAAGCGGGTGCAAGATCCCTTCGAGACGGCGCAAGGCCGCCGCATCGGCAAAAACCCGCTCCCCGAGACGCCGGCGGTCGATCCCGCCCGCAGCGGTTTCGACCCCGGGGAATGCGGCGGCAACCGCCCCCGCGGCGCCGCCGCCGGGCGAAAGCAGGCGGTGCACGCAGAGATCGGCATCGAAGACGGGAACCCGAAGGCGCTGCAGCATGCGCGAGGCGGTGCTCTTGCCCATGCCGATCGAGCCGGTGAGGCCGAGAACGATCACGGACCCGCCGCAAGCGTTTTCTCTACCGCCGCCCGCTGTTCGGGAGTGACCTTGACGGCGACGCCGAACCAGGCCTCGAAGCCGGGGCGCCCCTGGTGGAGGAGCGTGCCGAGCCCGTCGACAACCGCGTGCCCCTCCTCTCGCGCCGCCCGCAAAAGCGCGGTTTCGAGCGGCACGTAGACGAGGTCGGCAACCGGGGCCGCGCGCGGCAGAAGCCGCAGATCGATTTCGAGGGGCGGCTCGCCTTCCATCCCGAGGTTCGTCGTATTGACGAGAAGGCCCGCTCCGGCGAGGAGCGCTTCGGCTTCCTCCCAGCGATGGACCGTAATCGCGCTTTCATCGGTTGCAAGATCGCGGCAGAGCGCGAGCGCGCGCCCGTGCGAGCGGTTGACGAGGCGAATCTCGGGAACGCCGAGATCGACGAGCGCCGCGACGACGGCCCGCGAGGCGCCGCCGGCTCCGAGGACGACCGCCGGCGCGCGCCGCGGCTCCCACCCCGGAACGCATGCGGCGAGATTCTGGCTGAAGCCGAAGGCGTCGGTATTTCGCCCTTCGAGGCTCTGATCTTCGCCGACGATGACGGTGTTGACTGCCCCGATCCGGCGCGCCGCGGGGTCGATCCGATCGAGAGCGGCGAGTGCGGCCTCCTTGTGCGGGATCGTCAGGTTGCAGCCGCGAAATCCGAGGAGCGGCAACGCCCGAAGCGCCGCCAGAAGGTGTTCCGGGCGCACGGGCAGCGGCACATAGACGCCGTCGATCGCGTGTTCTTCAAGCCAGAAGCCGTGAAGAGCGGGCGAGCGCGAGTGCGCGACCGGCCACCCCATGATCCCGGCCAGGCGGGTTTGCCCCGTGATTCGCATCGTTCAAGACCCTAGGAGCCGATGACTCGTCGATCGCGCAAAAACGACAAAAGCTCGAGGAGAGGCAGGCCCATGATCGCGAAGAAGTCACCCTCGACGCGCGCGAAGAGCTGCACCCCCCGGCCTTCCAGGCGATAGGCGCCGACCAGGCCCAAAAGCGCCGCTCCCTCAGCATCCAAATAGGAGTCGAGAAAGGCGTCGCTGAACGCGCGCATGGTCAATCTCGAAACGCTCGCCGCCTGCCACAGAAGCGCGCCGCCGCTGAGGCAAGACGCCGCGCTCACGAGTTCGTGCGTTTTGTCCTTGAGAGAGAGAAGCTGCGCGCGCGCCTCGTCGAGATCTTTCGGCTTGTCGAACCAACGATTGCCGTCGTCGAGGATCTGGTCGGCGCCGAGGACAAGCGCCTGTGGATGGCGAGAGGAGACGATCCTCGCCTTTTCTTGGGCAAGCGTGAGCGCACCCTCCCTTGCGCTCATGCGGGCGGCGCGGCACGAATGCTTCAAAGGCTCTTCGTCGAGAGACGCGTTTTCGGCCACGAACGCGACCCCGGCTTCGGCGAGGAGCCGCGCCCGCGCCGGGCTTCTTGAGGCGAGGATCAGCATTCAGCTCTCTTCGCCTCTGGCTCGCACGAGAAGAGACAAGATCGCGGCCGCGGTCTCCTCGATCGAGCGCCGGGTGACATCGATAACCGGCCAGCCCCGCCCGACGAAAAGGCGCTGTGCATCGCGAACTTCCTGGCGAACTGATTCAAGGTCGGTATAGTCGCTGTCGCCCTCGTGGCGCAGCACGCTGAGGCGGTTCCTGCGCAGTTGGATGAGCCGCTCCGGGTCGTTGGCAAGACCGACAATCAGAGGATGGTCGGCAGAGAGAAGTTCCTTCGGCAGCGCCGCTCCTGGAACGACCGGTACGTTCGCCGCCTTGATGCCGCGATTGGCGAGATAAAGAGAGGTTGGCGTTTTCGAAGTCCGCGAGACGCCGACGAGGCAGACATCGGCTTCGTTGAGATCCCAAATCGCCTGGCCGTCATCGTGGTTGAGGGCAAAGGTCATCGCATCGATCCGCGCGAAGTACTCTGTGTCGAGGAGATGCTGCCGGCCCGGAAGGCCGCGGCTCTCGCGACCGAGAAAAGAGCCGAGAGCCGCGATCACCGGATCGAGCACCGGGATCGCCGGCACGCCGGCTTTGCGACAGCCTTGCTGCAGAAGCGTGCGCAATTCTTCGCTGAGGAGCGTGAAGAGAACCACCCCGGGATTGGCCGCAACGCCCGCGATAACGCTCTCGATCTGCGCGCGGGTGCGCACCATGCTCCAGACATGCTCGACGGTCTCGATCCCTTCGAACTGGACGAGACAGGCGCGAGCAACCCCATGCACGGTCTCGCCTGTCGCATCCGAAACGAGGTGAAGATGAAAGCGGGTCATGCGCGATACCGCTGCGGGGACAATTCGTGCAAAAGCCTGGGAATCCTTCTTGCGCAGCGGGGAGAAACCCGCGCGTGTCCCGGCGGCCGGATCATCGCTCCCCGTTTCGGGCTCGCGACCCACAATTTTTCCCACTTGCGCCGTCTTTCTTCACAGCATCCGAAAAAGAGAGGAAAAGCGGTCTCGCGCCACGAGCAATCCCCGTTATTCCCGGGTTTCGCGACTCCGCGCCAGCTTGCGATTGCCGCGATTTTGCACAGACTTCTCCCCCCGAGCACGCGCCTTGCCTTTCCTCGACCCCGCGGTGGACGTTTTTCGAAAGACCGCGTCATTACCGTCATTCAACCCCATCCACAACATACCGCCATTTAGACCTTACTGATAGAGTAGGAGGAGAAGGGGGAGTGGAGAGAGAGTTTGGTGACGAGCGTTCCGAGGAAGGCGCTGTTGCGTGCGCTCGCGGGAGAGGTTCTTCCGCGGCCGGCGTGGTGGTTGATGCGCCAGGCGGGCCGCTACCTTCCGGAATACCGGGAATTGCGGAGCCGCGTTGGAGATTTTCTGGAACTGTGCCTGACGCCGCCGCTTGCGGCGGAAGCGACGATGCAGCCGGTACGGCGCTTCGGCATGGATGCGGCGATCATTTTCTCCGACATTCTGTTGGTGCCTTACGCGCTTGGGCGCAGCGTCGTCTATCGCGAGGGCGAGGGTCCGCTCCTCGAGCCGATCGAGAGTTCGGCGGAGCTTCATTCTCTTGAGCGGCAAGCCGTCCTTCAGTGTCTTGAGCCGGTTTTCGAGACGGTGCGAAGAGTGGCGAGAGCGCTTGATCCCGAGACGGCATTGATCGGCTTTAGCGGCGCGCCATGGACGCTTGCTGCCTATATGGTAGAGGGAGCTGCGAGCCGCGATTTTTGCCGCGTCAAGGCCTGGGCTTATCGGGATCCGGCAGGATTCGGCGCGCTGATCGGGATTGTGACGGAGGCGGCGATCGCATTTCTCTCTGGGCAGATCGAGGCCGGAGCGGAGGCGGTTCAGATTTTCGACAGTTGGGCCGGGGTTCTGCCGGCGGATGCCTTTGAGCGCTGGGTGATCGAGCCGACGGCGCAGATCGTCGCGGCTGTAAAGCGCCGTCATCCGCAGCATCCGATCATCGGTTACCCGCGAGGCGGCGGGGTTCTTTACGAGTGTTACGTCGAGGAGACGGGCGTCGATGCGATTGCCTGCGACACCGCCCTTCCTCCTCGTTACGCGCGAGAGAGGCTGCAGCAGCGCCTTCCCGTGCAAGGCAATCTCGACCCCGTCATGCTTCTCGCCGGGGAGGAAGCGCTTTCCGAGCCGGTGGAGCAGCTGTGGCGGATCTTGGGAAAGGGACCTTACATCTTCAATCTTGGACACGGGGTGCTGGCGCAAACGCCGCCCGAGGCCGTCGCCGCTCTTGCGCGATTATTGCGAAATCTCGCTCCAGCGGAATGAGATGGGGAAGAGGGCGGTGGTTTTGATGAACCTCGGAGCGCCGGATTCTCTGGCGGCGGTCGAGCCCTTTCTCTACAACCTCTTCAGCGATCCGGCGATCATTCCTTTGCCGAGGAGGTTGCGCCTGCCGCTCGCGCATCTTGCCGCATGGCGCCGGGCACCTGCCGCGCGGGCGATCTATGCGCGTCTCGGCGGTGGGTCGCCGCTCTATGCCAACACTGTCGCGCAGGCCCGCGCTCTCGAAGAGGAACTCGCGGACGGCACTCGCGTCTTCGTCGCCATGCGCCATGCCCCGCCGATGACGGCGGAAGCGGTGCGCGAGGTTCTCCGTTTCGAGCCGGAGGAGGTGGTCTGCGTGCCTCTTTATCCGCAATTCTCGAAGACGACGACCGGCTCCTCGCTTGCGGCGTGGCGCAGCGAGGCGAAGCGGCAGGGCCTCGGCGCAGTGACACGAGCGGTTTCTTCCTATCCCGCCGCGCGAGGGTTTATCGAAGCCGAAGCGCAGATGATCGGCGCGGCCTTCGAGGCCGTCGGGGACTGCGCGGAGAGCCTGCGCCTTCTCTTCACGGCGCACGGGCTTCCGGAGAGGACCGTTCGCTCGGGCGATCCCTATCCGCAGGAGGTCGCGGCGACGGCTGCGGCGATTGCGGCCGCGCTCTCACGGCCGCAGCTCGACTGGCGGATCTCCTATCAGAGCCGGGTCGGACCACTCGCGTGGATTGGACCCTCGACCGAGGAAGAGATACGCCGCGCCGGAAGAGAGCGGGTCGGGCTCGTGGTGGCTCCCATCTCCTTCGTCTCGGAGCATTCGGAGACGCTCGTCGAGCTGGATCTCGATTACCGCCGCCTCGCCGAGGAATGCGGCGTGCCGTTTTACCGCCGCGTCCCGACGGTCGGCAGCCACCCGCTTTTCATCCGCGCGCTGGCGGCGCTTGTTGCCGAGGCGGTGGACAAAGAGGGCGCTCCTCGCCGGCGAGAAGTCGCGTGAGCACATGGCTCGCTGCAGCAGCGCCGTGGATGAAGTCGCTTCACATCATCGGCGTCGTCGCGTGGATGGCGGGGCTTCTCTATCTGCCGCGCCTTTTCGTCTATCATGCGATGGCGGCCGCCGGCTCGGAATCTTCGGAGACGTTCAAGATCATGGAGCGACGCCTCGAACGCGCAATCATGAGGCCGGCGCTCGCTCTGACCCTGCTTTCGGGCGCGCTCCTCGCGGCCACCCCGGGCATCGTCGATTGGCGGAAAGGCTGGATCTGGGCAAAGCTCGCTTGTGTTTTGGGGCTTCTCGCCTTTCACGGCGCTTGCGTCTCGTGGCGGCGCGCCTTCGCGGGCGACCGCAATCGCCACTCGCCCGTCTTTTTCCGGGCCGTCAACGAATTGCCGACGCTGGCGCTCATCGCGATCGTGATCTTCGTCGTCGTCAAGCCGTTTTGACGAGGTTTCTCTCGCAGCGGCGCGGGGCGGACTTGCAATCGCGCGCGCTCTTCCATATCTCCTTCCCCAAAGGGATACCCACGCCGGGCGACGGCATCTCCCTCCACATTCCAACGAAGCCCGTGTGAAACCCCCGGACCGGCGGCTCTCGAGCGGCTCGAGGAACCCGGCAAGTGGGCCCTCCTTGCCCTTCACCCAGACGTCAATCGATGAATCTCCAGGAACTCAAACGGAAATCTCCCGCGGAACTGCTTGCTTTCGCCGAGGAGCTCGAAATCGAGAACGCCTCTTCGCTGCGCAAGCAGGACATGCTGTTTGCGATTCTGAAACAGCTTGCCGAGAACGACGTGCCGATCTCGGGCGACGGCGTGCTCGAGGTGCTCTCGGACGGGTTCGGCTTTCTGCGCTCGCCGGAAGCGAATTATCTGGCGGGTCCGGATGACATTTATGTGAGCCCGAGCCAGGTCCGCCGTTTCGGGCTCAGAACCGGCGACACCGTCGAAGGCCAGATCCGGTCGCCGCGCGACGGCGAGCGCTACTTCGCGCTTTTGAAGGTCAATCGGATCAATTTCGATGACCCCGAACGCCTCCGCCAGCGCATCAATTTCGACAATCTGACGCCTCTCTATCCCGAGGAGAAGCTCGAACTCGAATTCGACGATTCGACGAAGAGGGATGTGACGACGCGCGTCATCGAACTCATCACCCCGCTCGGCAAAGGCCAGCGCGCCCTCATCGTCTCGCCGCCGCGCGCGGGCAAGACGGTGATGCTGCAAAACATCGCCCATGCGATCGCCGCCAACCATCCCGAGGTCTATCTGATCGTTCTCCTCATCGACGAGCGGCCGGAGGAGGTCACCGACATGGCGCGCTCGGTCAAAGGCGAGGTCATCAGCTCGACCTTCGACGAGCCGGCGCAACGGCACGTCCAGGTCGCCGAGATGGTGATCGAGAAGGCAAAGCGCCTCGTCGAGCACAAGCGCGACGTCGTCATCCTTCTCGATTCGATCACTCGGCTCGCACGCGCCTACAACACCGTCGTCCCCTCTTCGGGCAAGGTGTTGACGGGCGGCGTCGACGCCAACGCCTTGCAGCGTCCGAAGCGGTTTTTCGGGGCGGCGCGCAACATCGAGGAAGGCGGCTCGCTGACGATCATCGCGACCGCGCTCATCGATACCGGCTCGCGCATGGACGAGGTGATCTTCGAAGAGTTCAAGGGCACCGGCAATTCGGAAATCGTGCTCGACCGCAAGGTTGCCGACAAGCGCACCTTCCCCTCGATCGACATCACCAAATCCGGAACCCGCAAGGAAGAGCTCCTGGTCGATCGCAGCGTGCTCTCGAAGATGTGGGTGCTGCGCCGCGTCCTGACGCCGATGGGGACGGCCGACGGCCTCGAATTCCTCATCAACAAGCTCAAGGAATCGAAGAGCAATTACGAGTTCTTCGAAGCCATGAATACCTGAGCGCAGCCCTTCACTTTCCCTCCCTCGCCCCCCCCGAAGGTGTATGGACCGGGGAGATAGTGAACGGCTGTTCGGGGACATGGTGAACACATTCCACGATTATGGACGGCCTCGGGAAGGGGGTTG
>JAKAOO010000169.1 GCA_021812165.1 Pseudomonadota bacterium
GTTGATGACGGCCTTCTTGCCCTGCTCCTCATCTTCGGTGCGGCGGCCACCACGGTCGCCTCGGGCCTGTCGTATCTCGTGCGCTGGGCGCGCATCCTTTCGCGCTCGGAAGAGGCTCTGTGAACCCACCTCTTTATCGCGCGCTGGTATGGCTCGGCATCGCCATCCTCGTGATCGTGGCGCTCTTTTTCCTCGGCCGCATCCTGATGCCGTTTGCGGTGAGCTTTGTCCTCGCCTATCTGCTCGTGCCCCTCGTCGACCGGCTGGAAGCCTGGCGTATCCGCCGCGGCCTCGGGAGCCTTTTCGTCCTCGCGCTTTTTCTCGTGGCCGTCGGCCTCGTTCTCGTCCTGATCGTGCCGCTCCTGGAGACTCAGATCGTCGCCCTGATCGGCGTCCTGCCGCGCCTCCTCAGCCTCATCCAGAGCGAATTCGGCAAGGCGATTCACCTTCTGCAACGCCACTTTCCGCAGGTCGACGTCGAACGGGTGCGCGAACTCGTCGGCACCAGGCTCGCCGGCATGATCGGTTGGGTTGCCGGCCTCTTTCAAAGCATGATCACGCGCAGCTTCGCGATCCTCAACGTCATCTTTCTCTTCGTGGTGACGCCGATCGTCACCTATTTCCTTTTGCGCGATTGGCACATCATGCTGGCGCAGATCGACAGCCATTTGCCGCGCCAGTCGCTCGACACCATCCACGACCAGGCGCGCATCGTCGCCGAGACCCTCTCCGGCTTCCTCCACGGGCAGGCGCTCGTATCCCTCATTCTCGCCGCCTATTACACGGCCGCCTTGTCTGTCGCCGGGCTCGATTCGGCGTTGGCGGTCGGGATTCTGATCGGCGTTCTCTCGATCATCCCGGTGGTCGGGGTGGCGATCGGCTTCGCCTTGTCGCTCGCGCTCGCCGGCCTGCAATACGGCACCTGGACCGAGATCTTCGTCGTTTGCGGCATCTTCCTGTTCGGTCAGACGGTCGAAGCCAATATCCTGACGCCGAAACTCGTCGGCGACCGCATCCATCTGCACCCGGTATGGGTGATTTTTGCGGTTCTCGCCGGGGGAGCTCTGTTCGGCCTGATCGGCGTTCTCCTGGCCGTTCCCGCGGCGGCCGTGATCGGCGTTCTCGTGCGCTTTGCGCTCGAACGCTATCGGGAGAGCTCGCTTTACGCCGCGCCCGCGAAGGGGGCGGCGCGCAAACCGGGAGCGGAAGAATGAAGCAGCTCGCGATCGTTCTGCCGCGGCGCAGCGCGTTCGGCCGCTCCGACTTTTTCGTCTCTGAGAGCAATCGAAGGGCACTCGCCCTTATCGACCGCTGGCCCGATTGGCCGGCCGGCACGCTCGTCCTTTCGGGTCCGCCCAAATGCGGCAAGACCCATCTTGCCCATCTCTGGCGGGAGCGCGCGGGGGCCGAAATTCTCGATGGAGGGAGCCTTTCGGAGGCGACCCTCTCGCGGCTTTTCGCCGCGGCGCCCTGTCCACTGGTAATCGACGATGCAGAGCGCGCGCCCGAAGCCGCGCTCTTCTCCCTTGCGAACGCCTGGAGCCTCGCGCGCGCGGGGCTTCTGCTGATCGCAAGGCGAGAGCCCGCTTTTTGGCCGATCGCGCTTCCCGATCTGCGCTCGCGCCTTCTCGGCGCGCTCAGCGTCGCGATCGCGGAGCCCGACGACGACCTTCTTGGGGCCGTGCTCCTCAAGCACTTTGCCGATCGCCAGCTGCGGGTGGCGCCGGAAGTGCTCTCCTATCTGCTGCCGCGGATGGAGCGCTCTTTCGCGAGCGTTGCCGGAATCGTCGCCGGGCTCGATGCGGCGTCCCTCGCGCAAGGGCGGCCGATCAGCGTTCCGCTCGTGCGCGAAATTTTGAAAGAGGAGGGCGATCACGTTCCGCCGAACGATTTTGGGGTGAGGTAGGCGAGAAGAGGATGGCGCCTTGAGCCGAGTTCCCGCCACGGCACGCCGACTTCGAAAGTCGCCCGCGCCGCCGTCGGAAACTTGCCGGAATGAAGAGCGGCGGCAGAGGGCGAGCTCGTCTCAGCAAGCAGAAGCGCGAGATCCCTCATCCCGGGGTTGTGAGCGACGACGAGGACGTTCTCGTCTCCCTCGCCGAGGCGCGAGAGCCGGCGCAGAAGCGTGTCGCAGTCGGCGAGATAGAGCTCGTTTTCGACGAGAAGGCGCGGCCGCTCGCGACAGCCGGCGAGGACGAGCTCCATCGTCTCGCGCGCCCGGCGCGCCGGCGAGCAAAGGACGAGATCGAGCTCGCCGATGAGAGCGGGAAGGCCTTCGCCGATTCGTCGAGCGGCCTCGATGCCGCGCCGGGTGAGAGGCCGCGCGAAATCTTCGACGCCCTTCTTCCGGCTCGATTTGGCGTGGCGTAAGAGATGCAGAAGCGCCATGGTCGGTTTCCTTGCCGGGATCCGCATCCCGAGAGCGGTTTGCGCGCTTGCACAGAGCGCACCATATTGGGTGCAGCGGAGAGAGCCCGCAGCGGCCGGCTGTTGCTTCCCGGAGAAGCAAGGAGGCTCCTCTCGTCGGCCTCCGAGAGCCGGCTCCAGGCTCTTTCGGGAGAAAGAAGGTGAGCATCCTCGCCGAGGCGGTCCCGAGCGAACCCATCGATCTTCGTTCCGAGGCGCGGTTCATCAACCGCGAGCTCTCCTGGCTTGCCTTCAACGAGCGCGTCCTCGCCGAGGCTGACAACCGCCGCCACCCGCTCCTCGAGCGGGTACGCTTTCTTTCGATCTCGGCGAGCAATCTCGACGAGTTCTACATGGTGCGCGTCGCCGGCCTCAAAGGCCAGAATCTGCGTGGAATCCAGACCCCGAGCCAGGAAGGCTTGACGCCGGCGCAGCAGCTCGAGGCAATCGCGGAGCGCGCAGGCAAGCTCCTTTCCGATCAGGAAGTCATGTGGCTCGCCTTGCGGCGCGCGCTCGGCGAAGCCGGTATCGCCGTCGTCGATCCCGACGCTCTTGGCGGAACGGAACGTGCCTGGCTCGAAGAACGGCTGATGGCGGATCTTTTTCCCGTGTTGACGCCGCTCGCGATCGATCCCGCCCATCCCTTTCCCTTTATCCCCAATCGCGGCTTCGGTCTCGCCCTCGAACTCGAGCGGATAAGCGATGGCACGCGCCTCAAGGCTCTCGTCCCGATCCCGAACTCGGTGCGGCGCTTCTGGCGGTTGCCGGGCAAAGAGATCCGCTTTCTGCCGAGCGAAGAGATGATCGGCCTCTTCCTCGATCACCTGTTTCCGGGCTTTGCGGTCGTGGCGAAAGGCACGTTTCGCGTGCTGCGCGACAGCGAAGTCGAAATCGAGGAAGAAGCGGAGGATCTCGTCAGCCTTTACGAATCCGCGCTCAAAAGGCGGCGCCGCGGCAATGCGATCCACCTCGCCGTCGCCAAGGCGATGCCGGACGCGCTCTCCCGCTTTCTCATGGAAAAGCTCGAAGTGGCGCCGGCGGATGTCTTCGCAACGGAGGGCATCCTCGGTCTCGACGAGATCAAGGAGCTCATCGTCGAGGAACGCCCCGATCTCGTCTTCACTCCCTACATCGCGCGCTTTCCCGAGCGGATCCGCGATTTCGGCGGGGACTGCTTTGCCGCGATCCGACAGAAGGACATCATCGTTCACCACCCTTACGAGAGTTTCGACGTCGTCGTCCAGTTTCTCCGCCAGGCGGCGCGCGATCCGGCGGTGATCGCGGTGAAGCAAACGCTTTACCGGACGAGCGCCGACAGCCCCATCGTGCGCGCTCTCGCCGAAGCCGCCGAAGCGGGGAAATCGGTGACGGCCTTGATCGAGCTCAAGGCGCGTTTCGATGAGGAGGCGAACATCCGCCTCGCGCGCGAACTCGAACGCACGGGGGTCCAGGTCGTCTTCGGCTTTTTGCGTCTCATCACCCACGCCAAGGTCTCTCTGGCGGTGCGGCGCGAAGGCGGCCGGCCGGTCTCCTATGTTCATTTCGGCACCGGCAACTACCACCCCGACACCGCCCGGGTGTATACTGATCTCTCCTTTTTCACCTGCGATCCGGATCTCTGTCGCGACGCCGCCCGCCTCTTCAATTACATGACCGGATATGCGAAGCCGCCGCGCCTCGAAAAGCTCGCGATCGCGCCCATCAATTTGCGGGTCCGGCTCGCGGAGCTGATCGAGGCCGAGATCGCGCGCGCGAAGAAGGGCCTGCCGGCGCAGATCTGGGCGAAGCTCAATGCGCTCGTCGACCCCGACATCATCGACCTTCTCTACCGCGCCTCGAACGCCGGAGTGGAAATCGATCTCGTCGTGCGCGGGATCTGCTGTTTGCGTCCGGGCGTCAAGGGATTGAGCGAGAATATCCGCGTCAAGAGCATCGTCGGCCGCTTTCTCGAGCACGGGCGCATCGTCGCCTTCGGCAACGGCGCGAAGCTCCCTTCGGATCGCGCCAAGGTCTTTATCAGCTCCGCCGATTGGATGCCGCGCAACCTCGAACGCCGGGTCGAAGTGCTGGTGCCGATCGAGAACGAGACGGTTCACCGCCAGGTCCTGGACGAGATCATGGTCGCCAATCTGAAAGACACGGTAAACAGCTGGCGCCTCAGACCGGACGGCAGTTACGAGCGCGTTCCTGCGGGCGAAGAGCCGTTTTCCGCGCACACCTATTTCATGACCAATCCGAGCCTCTCCGGGCGCGGCACCGCGCTCCGGCGCGCCCAGCCGCGACTGGTCGTCCGCTGATGGGATGAGCGAACAGAAAGACCGCATCGCGGTCATCGATGTCGGCTCGAACTCGCTTCGCCTCGTCGTCTTCGAACGGCAGGGCGGGACGCTTTTGCCTCTCGTCAACGAGAAGGTGATGGGCGCGCTCGGAGGCGGGCTCGCCGCGACCGGTCGCCTCAATCCCGAAGGGGTGGAGGTCGCCTTTGCCAATCTGCCGCGGTTTGTGGCCCTGGCGCGCGCGCTCGGAGCGGAGGATTTGGCGGTGATCGCCACCGCCGCGGTGCGCGACGCCGCGGATGGCCGCTCCTTCGCCGCCGAGATCGAGCGTCTTTGCCGGGTCAAGGTCGATATCATCGACGGCAGCGAGGAGGGCCGGCTTTCGGCGCGCGGCGTCCTCACAGGGATTCCCGAGGCGGAGGGGATCGTCGCCGATCTCGGCGGCGGCAGCGTCGAGCTGGTGCGCGTCGGCCGCCTTGCGGAAACGGGAAGGGGACGCATCGGCGAAGTGCGGTCGCTGCCGATCGGACCCTTGCGCCTCGGCGCACTCGGCTCCCCGAAGGCCGCCGCCGAGAGGGTGGAACAAGCGCTCTCCTCCGTCGCGATGCTGCGCGAAGGGCATGGGCGAACCCTCTATTGCGTCGGCGGGGCGTGGCGGGCGATCGCGCGGCTCCATATGGAGCAGACGCGCTACCCGCTCCACATCATCCACCACTACACGATCCCGCGCCGCGAAGCCGAGGCCTTTCTCGGCGTCATCTGGCGGCAGTCGAGGAAATCGCTGGAACGGATCATGACGATCTCGCGAAAGCGCCTCGAAGTGGTGCCGCTTGCGGCATTGATCCTGGAGCGGTTGAGCCTTAGGGTCCTCCCGCAACAGGTCACCTTTTCCGCGTTTGGCCTGCGCGAGGGCTATGCCGCGTCTTTCTTCGGCGAAGAAGAGGGGGGCGCGGATCCTTTGATCGCGGCGCTCCAGGCGATCGCCCCGCAAGGAAACCGCTTCCGCCTCGACGGCGACCGCCTGGAAGAATGGACGGCGCCGCTTTTCCCGAACCTCCCGGAACCACGCCGCCTGCACCGCGCCGCCTGTTGGCTCTCCGACATTGCCTGGCGCGAGCATCCCGACTACCGCGCCGAAATGGCCTTTTCGAGGAGCCTCAGAATGCCGCTGCCCGCACTCGGGCATGCCGGGCGGGTCTTTATCGCCTCGGTGCTTCACGCCCGTTACGGCGGCTCGCCCGACGCTCCGGTGCTCGAAGCGACGCGCGGGCTCATCCATGAGGGAACGAGGAGCGAGGCGCGGCGCCTCGGCCTCGCGCTGCGCCTTGCCTATGGGCTCTGCGAAGGCGCGAGCGAGCTTCTTCAAGGGGTGTGGCTTTTCCGCGAGGGCGGTCGTCTCATTCTCGAGGTCCCGGCTTCCTCGAGCCTTTATCGCGGCGAGATCGTCACCCGCCGCTTCGACGCGCTCGCCCGTTCTTTCGGCGCCGAAGGCCAGCTGCGCGTGCGCGCGGCAAGGCTCGCGGCCGCAGGCTGACGCCGATCCGGTCGCGGGCGCCGGTCAAGGCCGGAGAGGCAAAGAAATGACGAGGATTTCGGATGTAACGGCGGCCGCCGCCGCTGCCTTCGGGCCCGCTTCCGCGTGGGCGGCCGAGGCCCGCGTCGAGCCATACGGTTGGAGTTCGCAGATGATGTGGGGCTGGGGTTGGTATGGGATGATCTTCGGGCCTCTCTTCATGATCCTTTTTTTCGCCCTCGTGATCGCGGTTGCGGCGCTTCTCGTGCGCTGGATCGCGGGGCCGTGGCAGACCCACCAACCGCCGCCCGGACGCACCGCCCTCGACATCCTCAAAGAGCGCTTTGCCCGCGGCGAGATCGACAAGGAGGAGTTCGAGGAGCGGCGCCGCATCCTCGAGCGCTGAGTGATGCGGCAAGAAGCGGCGCCGATCTATCTCGACTATAACGCGAGCACGCCGATCGACCCGACCGTGGCGGCGGCGATGCGGCCATTTCTCGACGGCGCTTTCGGCAATCCTTCGAGCGGACACTGGGCGAGCGCGTCGAACGCAACGGCCATCCGCTTCAGCCTCGGCCGGCAGACGAAAGAGGCGGAAATCGACGCGGTCGTCGAGCGCTTGGCGCGCATCTTCGCTGCGACGGCGTGAGGCGCGGCAAGCCGCGCTTCTATCCCTCCGCGCTGGCGGCGGCGAGAGGGACGAGGCGAACCCTCTTGCCGTCGGCGGTGAGGCCGAGCCGGCCATGCTTCAAAAGAAGCGCGTCCTTCCCGAAGATGTCGTGGCGCCAGCCTGCGAGCGCTCGCACCGGGGCGCTGTCGTCGGCGGCGATCGCTTCGAGATCCTCGGCCGAGGCCACGAGCCTTTGCGCCACCCCGGCGTCCTCGGAACGCTCCTTCAAGAGCACCCGCAGCAGCTCGACGAGAGGACCCTTCTCGCGCGGCGGCTCGGTTTCCGGCAGAAGCGCGGCGGCGCTCTCTTCCGGCGCTTCGAGGCCGCGCCCTACCGCGTCCAGGATCTCCTGCGCGAACCTTCCCGTAGCCTGGGACTTGCCGCCGCCGCGCATTCGCGAGAGCGCCTCGACCGAACGCGGCGCGAGAGAGGCGATTTCCAGCACGGCTTCGTCGCGCAGCACGCGCCCTCGCGGCAGATTGCGCTCTTGCGCGGTCTTCTCGCGCCAGGCGGCGAGTTCGCGCAAAATGCTCAAGACACGGTGGCTCACATGGCCCCTGAGCCGGAAGCGGCGCCAGGCCTCGGCAGGATCGGCGCGGTAGGTGGCGGGATCGAGGATGAGGTCCATCTCTTCGACAAACCAGCCCGCGCGTCCGTTTTCGGCGAGAAGCTCGTCGAGGCGCCGGTAGACGGTTCTCAGATGGACGACGTCGGAGAGAGCGTAACGCAGCTGGCGCTCGGAAAGCGGCCGCTGCGCCCAGTCGGTGAAACGCAAGGATTTGTCGAGGCTCGTATGTGCGAGCTTCCTTGCGAGCGTCTCGTAGCTGACGGCGTCGCCGAAACCGCAGACCATGGCGGCGAGTTGGGTGTCGGAAACGGGTTTCGGAATGGCGCCCGAGAGGTGAAAAAAGATTTCGATGTCCTGCCGCGCGGCGTGGAAGACCTTGAGGACGCTTTCATCCGCGAGGAGCGCAAAGAGCGGCTCCAAATTGATCCCCTGAGCGAGCGCGTCGATCGCGACGGCTTCCTCGGGACCGGCGACCTGCACGAGGCAGAGAACGGGCCAGTAGGTGCGCTCGCGGATGAACTCGGTGTCGACCGCGACGAAATCGGCGCCTTTTTG
>JAKAOO010000170.1 GCA_021812165.1 Pseudomonadota bacterium
AGGCTCCCTGCCACGCCGGCATTGGCGGCCGATCAGCCCTGTGCCGAAGGGTCTGAACCGTGGCACAAACCCGATTCCTTCACACGCTCCTTCGCGGGGAGGGTCGAGCGGCCGAGTTCCCACCGTTGGTCCCCGGGTTGCGCCCGGGGCAGGCTCTCGATGCCGGCTTTCGCGGGCATGACGGAAAATTTCGGCTCGCATACGTGAATTTCCGAAACGAGAGGCTGGTCTGCGTACTCGCCGCCAATGCTCGCCGATGGGTCGCCAAGAGAGGGCCGCGTTCTGCGTCGCAATATCGATGCGCGGTTGATCGTCGCGGGCCGGTCTGCCCGGCGCGGACTCGCCGCAGCGATCGCGCTCGGCTTCGCGGCCGGGCTCCTCGTCATCGCTCAGGCGGCGCTTCTCGCGGGCGTCGTCACCGCTCTTGTCTTTCGTCACGCCACCGTCGCCGAGGTGACGCCGGCATTCGCGGCGCTGGCGGCGTTGTTCGCAGTGCGCGCTCTTTTCACCTGGGCGAGCGAGATCGCGGCCTTCCGCGCGGCCGGTTCGGTCAAGGCCGATCTGCGCCGCGCGCTCCTCGACCATCTTTTTCGTCTCGGACCCGCTTTTGCGGCGGGCGAGAAGAGCGCGGATCTCGCGGCGACGGCGATCGAAGGCGTCGAGGCTTTGGAGCCTTATCTGGCGCGCTACTTGCCGCAGCTGGCGCTCGTTGCGCTGGTGCCTTTGGCGATCCTTGCCGCCATCTTCCCGGTCGATTGGATGAGCGGGCTCGTCCTTCTCTTTGCGGCGCCAATCATCCCTCTCTTCATGATCTTCGTCGGTTCCCGGGCGGAAGCGATCAACCGCCGGCAGTGGCGGCGATTGCTCCGGATGAGCGCCCATTTTCTCGATGCGGTGCAGGGAATTGCGACCCTCAAACTGTTCGGCCGCGCGCGCGAGGAGATCGCGCTCGTGGCCCGCATTTCCGACCAATACCGGCGCACCACGATGGCCGGGCTGCGCGTCGCTTTCCTCACTTCTGCGGTGCTCGAATTTTTCGCCTCCCTCGGGATCGCTCTCGTCGCGGTGCTGTTCGGCGTGCGGCTCTTGCATGGCGCGCTTGGATTCTTCCCGGCCTTCTTCGTGCTTTTGCTGGTGCCGGAATTCTTTCTGCCTTTGCGGGGACTCGCCACCCATTATCACGCGCGGATGAGCGCGCTCGCCGCCGCGGCGCGCATCTTTGACATACTCGACGCGAGGCCCGGCCAGCCCGCCGGGCGCACGAAACCACCGCCGGGGCCGGTTTCGATCACCTGCCGGGGCCTCTCGCTCGCCACCGCCGAAGGGCGAAGCGTGCTCCACCACATCGATTGCGTCTTTCCCGCGGGCAAGATGACGGCGGTCGTCGGCCGCTCCGGCGCCGGCAAGTCGACGCTTGCGGCGGCGATCCTGGGTTTCCTTCCGCTGCGGTCGGGCGCGATCCTCGTCGACGGCGCCACGCCCCTTGCGGCGCTCGACCGCGAGGCATGGTGGCGGCAGCTTGCCTACGTGCCGCAGGCGCCGCGCCTCTTCGCCGGAACCATTGCGGACAATCTGCGTCTTGCGCGGCGGGAGGCGACGGATGAGGCGCTCTATGCTGCGCTCTTTCGCGCGCGGCTCCTCGATGTGATCCAAAGGCTCCCTGAGGGACTTTCGACGCGGATCGGCGAGGGCGGCGCGGGGCTTTCGGGAGGCGAGGCACAGCGGCTCGCCTTGGCGCGCGCCTTCCTCAAAGACGCGCCCATCCTGATCCTCGACGAGGCGACCGCTCATCTCGATCTCGAAACCGAGTCGGAAATCGTCGAGGCGATTTCGGACCTCGCGCAAAACCGCACCGCGATCGTGATTGCCCACCGGCTGAAGACGGTGCGCCGCGCCGATCAGATCCTGGTTCTGGCGGAGGGACAGATCGCCGAAAGCGGGACGCACGAGACGCTCCGTGCGCGAGGGGGCGCCTATGCTGCGCTGTTCGGCGCCGGCATCTCGGTGGCGGAGAGATCATGCGCGACCTGATGCGGATCCTGCGGCTTTATGGGCCTTACCGCTCTTGGCTCCTGGGCGGGATCGTGCTCGCTCTCCTCACCATCCTCGCCAATTTTGGTTTGCTCGCGCTCGCGGGGTGGTTTCTGGCGAGCGCCGGGATCGCGGGTCTTTCCTCCTATGCGGCGCAGAACGCCTTCAACTTTTTCGCGCCGTCAGCGGGCGTGCGCTTCTTCGCGACACTGAGGGTGCTCTGCCGCTATCTCGGCCGGCTCGTCGATCACGAGGCGACGTTTCGCCAACTCGCCGGCTTGCGCAGCTTTATCTATGCGAGGCTCGAACCGCTCGCGCCCGCCGGGCTTGCCGGCGATCGCTCCGGCGACCTCTTGGGCCGTTTGGTCGCCGATGTCGACCGTCTTGGCGAGTTTCATCTGCGCGTCTTCACGCCCTTCCTCGCAGCGCTTTTTGCGTCGCTCGCGATGGCCTTGCTGTTTGCGGCGTTGGCGCCGCCGGCCGGCCTCGCGCTCCTCTTTGGTCTTGCTCTCGCCGGCCTCGCCGTGCCTCTGGCGACCCTCGCTCTCGGCGACCGCCCGAGCCGCCATGCCGTCGCGCTCAGAGCCGCCATGCGGGCCGATGTCGTTGACGCCGTGCAGGGGATGGCGGAGCTCCTCACCTACGGCGCTGCGCCCGCCTTTGCGGAACGGATCGATGGGGCGAACGCGACGTTGATTGCGGAAGAGAGGAGACTCGCCGGCATCGCCGGGTTTGGCGCCGCCGCGACCCTGCTGATCGCCGGCCTCACGATGGCGGCGATGCTGCTCCTCGGCGACGCGTTGGTCCTCTCCCATCGGCTCTCCGGCCCCGATCTGCCTCTGCTGGCTTTGGGTGCGCTCGCCGCCTTCGAAGCGGTGGGGCCGCTGCCGCAAGCCTTTCAACACCTTGGCGGGATGCGCGCAGCGGCGCGGCGCATCTTCGAAATCCTCGATCGCCCGCCGCCGATCGCCGAGCCGACGCGGAGCCCGAGGCGTCCGGCGCGGCTCGATCTCGCGCTCCGAGGCGTGCGGCTTCGCTATTCGGAGCTTGGCCCTTGGGCGCTCGACGGGCTCGATCTCGCCATCGGCGAGGGCGAGCGTATCGCGATTGTGGGCAGGAGCGGGGCGGGCAAGACCTCGCTCGTCAACCTGGTGCTCCGCTTCGCGCCTTATCAAGCGGGTTCGGCGACGATTGGCGGCGTCGAACTCTCTGCCATCCGAGGCGACGACATGCGCAGCCTGTTTACCGTGGTCTCGCAGAAGAGCTATCTCTTCGCCGGCTCGATCCGGGACAACCTCCTCATCGCCAAGCCCGATGCCGGGGAACAGGCTTTGTGGCGGGCGCTCGAGACGGCCGAGCTTGCCGATTTCGTACGAACTCTGCCGGAGGGGCTTGAGAGCCTGGTGGGGGAAGCCGGCACGCGCCTCTCCGGAGGCGAGGCTCGCCGGCTCGTCCTCGCCCGCGCCGCGCTCCGATCGAGCCCGTTTTTGATCCTCGACGAACCGACCGAAGGGCTCGATCCGCTGACCGAGGCGGCCTTGCGCGCCGATCTCGACCACCTCGCCGGCGGACGCACCCAAATCCTCATCACGCATCGTCTCGCCGGCATCGCCGAGGACGACCGAGTCGTCCTCATCGAGGCTGGGCGGGTGGCCGAAGACGGCCGCTACGGCGATCTTCGGCGCCAAGGGCGGACGCTGCCGCGTCTTGCCGCATTGGAGGCGGCGCTGGCGCGGCTCTGACCCTCGCCTTCGCTCGAACCGCATTATACAATGATTGGAGTCCAGAGCATGATCTGGATCAAGGAACGGGCGGGAGTCTTTGCCTATCGGTGACGGGCCGCTCGAAGGATAGGCGCCGGCGTTATTCTTTCTGCCGGGGCCCGCCCGGGGCCCACGAGGTCATTGCGATGATCAATCCGACCGTGGTCGAACTTTCCCGCCTGCAGTTCGCGCTGACCGCACTCTATCATTTCCTGTTCGTGCCTTTGACCCTCGGCCTCTCTGTTCTGCTTGCGGCGATGGAAACAGTCTACGTCATCACCGGAAAGCCGCTCTACAAGGAGATGACGCAGTTCTGGGGCAGGCTCTTCGGCATCAATTTTGCGATCGGCGTCGCCACCGGGCTCACCATGGAATTCGAGTTCGGCACCAACTGGTCGATGTACTCCCATTTCGTCGGCGACGTTTTCGGCACGCCTCTCGCGATCGAGGGGCTGATGGCGTTCTTTATGGAATCGACCTTTGTCGGGTTGATGTTCTTTGGCTGGGAGCGGTTGAGCAAACCCGCACATCTCGCGGTTACCTATCTGGTCGCACTCGGTTCGAACCTCTCGGCGCTCTGGATTTTGATCGCCAATGGTTTCATGCAGGATCCGGTGGGAGCGCGTTTCGATCCGAACACGATGCGCATGGAGTTCACGAACTTCGGCGCGCTCGTCTTCAATGACGACGCTCAAGCAAAGTTCGTCCACACCACGATCGCCGGCTTTGTCACCGCCGCCATGTTCGTCATGGGGGTCAGCGCATTCTATCTCCTGCGCCGGCAGCATCGCGGCTTTGCGGCGCGCTCCTTTCGCATAGCGGCGCTGTTCGGCCTCATCTCCTCGCTCGCCGTCGTCACGTTGGGCGATGCCTTGGGGCGCCTCGACTATCTCTTGCAGAGGCCGAAGCTCGCGGCGATCGAAGGGCTTTGGCATACGACGACGCCCCCCTATGCGCCGGAAAAGATCTTTGCGATACCCGATGACGAGACGCAACGCGACATCGTCTCGATCGGCGTCCCCTATGTGCTGACCCCGCTCGTCACCCATTCCTGGACGACCTCCATACCCGGGATCGACGCCCTGGAGCGCGCGGCGAAACCCAAGATCGTAAAGGGCATTGCGGCGGTCACCGCTCTCGAAGCCTACGCCAAGACAAAGTCCCCGGCGGCGCTCGCGGCGTTCCGGAAATACGAAAACGATATGGGATACGGCTTGCTTGCCGAACGCTTCGCGCCCGAAGAGGATCTCAACAAGATCGCCAAGAGGGACCTCCCGTCGATCGTCAACCGCACGGCGCGGGCGACGATCCCCAACGTCTTTGTCGAATTCTGGTCATTCCGCCTCATGGTGGCGCTCGGTTTTGCTTTCATCGTGGTCTTCGCCTTCGCCGCCTACTGGAGCCTCAAAAACGAACTCGAAAAACATCCTTGGGTGCTGAAGGTTGCAATGTGGTCGATACCGTTGCCGGTTCTGGTCTGCGAATATGGCTGGATCGTCGCCGAGGCCGGGCGCCAGCCTTGGAGCGTATACGGCTGGCTGCCGACTTTCACATCGGCCTCGACCCATAGCGTCGGCTATATGGTCTTCTCGCTTTTGGGCTTTGTGACGCTTTACAGCGCCTTCATCGCCGCCGAGCTTTATCTGATGTTCAAATACGCCCGCCTCGGCCCGGGTTACCGCGGGACGGCGGCGGAAGCGGTCGCGCCGCCGCCGGCGCACGGCCAACCCGGCTATGCCGACAGGCCTTGGGAATAAGGAGGCCGGCGATGGAAATCTACGCCGCTCTCAAGGTGATCTGGGCGTTGCTGCTCGGCTTCCTCTTGACCGGCCTTGCGGTCATGGTCGGCATGGATATGGGCGTCGGCACGCTTCTTCGCTTCGTCGGCAGCAATGACGCCGAGCGGCGCGCCGCGCTCAACATGATCGGTCCGCACTGGGACGGCAACCAGGTCTGGTTCATCCTCGGCGGCGGCGCGATCTTTGCCGCTTTCCCCACCCTTTATGCGACATCGTTCTCGACCTTCTACATCGTCATGATCGTGCTGCTCTTCAGCATGATCCTGCGCCCTGTCGCCTTCGAATACCGTTCGAAAATCGAGGCAACGCGCTGGCGCGAGACCTGGGACTGGGCGTTCTTGATCTCCGGCGCGGTGCCGATGATCATCTATGGCGCGGCGGTCGGTAACGTGCTCCAGGGCGTCGGTTTCCACTTCTCCTGGGACGGCCAATATTACCAGGACGAATCCTTCATCTGGTATCTGCTCAATCCCTTCGCCCTCCTTTGCGGCGTGCTCTCGCTCTCGCTCTCGGTTTTTGAGGGCGGGGCGATGTTGATGATGCGGGGCGAAGAGCCGCTTTACGGCCGCGCCCGAGGTTTCGCCATCGGCGGCGGCTCACTCGCCGCCCTCCTGTTCGTGATCGGCGGCATCTGGGTTCAATTTATCAAAGGTTTCGCCTATTTTGGGCCGGTCGATCCGGCGGCCCCGGCAACCCCGCTCGGCGGACCCGCGGTGGTAATGCGCGAAGGCGCTTGGATGGACAATTTCCACGCCCATCCGATCCTTTGGCTGGTTCCGGCGATCGGCCTATTCGGCATGATTGCCGGGCCGCTCGCCCTTGCCGCGCGGCGGCCGATTCTCGGCTGGTGGCTCGGAGCGCTCGCCTGGATCGGGACCATCGGCACGGTCGGCGGGGCGATGTTTCCTTTTCTGATGCCCTCGACCACCAAGTCGAGCCAAAGCCTCAGCGTGTGGAACGCCTCGGGCAGCGCCTACAATCTCGCCTGGATGTTGGCGTTTGCGCTCGTCTTCACCCCGGTCATCGTCGCCTACACGTCTTGGGCCTTCCACCTGATGCGCGGCAAGGTGAGGCCCCAGCCGACGCCTGGCGACGAGCACCTTTACTGACGAAGCACGGGACCCATGCGGAATTTCATCAAAATCGTTGCCCTGGCGCTGGTGCTCGCCCTCGCGCTGTGCCTCGCGGTCATCGCCGGCGATTACGGGCCTTGGTACTTCGCCTGGCTCGTCGGCACCGCGATGATCGTCCTCGTCGCGGCGGCGGGCGCCGTCTTGTACGAGGCCCAGGAGGGCGCGCGCGGCACAACGCGCGAAGAGTGAGGAGGCGTTATCATGTTCGGCGGGCTCGAAGGCATCATTCTGCTCGTCCCTCTCGTCTACCTCGGCTTCTACGGCATTGCCTATCTCTACACGAAGAGCCGATTTCCCTGAGATCCGCTCAGGCCGGAGGGCGATGATCGGAAGATTGCGAGCTGCGGTTGAAAACCGTGAAAGGGGCGGGTTCGCTTGCGGCCGTCTTCACCGGGCTCTCGACAACAGCGTCCTGCTCTTGCGTCAGGCTGATGTTCCGGGTCGGCATGTCCGCTCGCTCCTCGATCCGCGCCACGTCAGCGGCTGTGGCAAATGGCGACACTGACGGCGGCGCCGCGGCTCGACGATCCTCTTCGGCCGACTACGCGGGATCCCGCCGCATATGCTAAAGTCCCTCCGCAGCAAAGGAGGAAACCATGAACAGGGCGGAATTCGAGGCCGCGCTCGGCGCGGAAGGCTTTCATGAGATCGTCGATCGGCGGATGGAAGGGGGCGCCTTCAACCGGGAGCACGCCCACGAATTCGACGCGCGGCTTCTCGTTCTCGAAGGCGAGATGACGATCTTTTGCGAGGGTGAAGAGCGGACCCACCGCGCCGGCGACACGTTTGCCATGAAGGCCGGCTCTCTCCATACCGAGAAAAGCGGCCCCGAGGGCGTGCGCTACCTCGCCGGCCGCCGCTACCCGCAAGAGAAGAGCCGCTGACCCATCGATCGAAGGGAGGAATGCGATGACGCCACTCTCTTCCGAGCGCTACGATGTCGGCGGGCTCTGGCTGCCGCGGCCGTTCAAGATCTCTCGACCCCGACGAACACGCGATTCAGCTTTATTATTACATGGAGCAGATCGGCTGGAACGGCCGCGTCCGCCCCTCCGCCGTGCGCCGCGCGATCGCGGCCAGTTGGCCCGAGGTTCTGGAGCCTCTCTCCGACAGCTATGTCGATCAAGTCTTCCCGGGCCCGCTCGGGTAAACGGCGGTTGACGCGGCGGGGGGAATGGGCGAAGGCGGATTGGGGGTGGCGGTTTTTCTCTTGACCGCCGCGGGATCGGCGTTCGGAACCCGCCTTCTCATCCCC
>JAKAOO010000171.1 GCA_021812165.1 Pseudomonadota bacterium
GAGCGGCTCTGCGCGGCGATGGAAGGCTTCGACCTTGAGCCCGATGACCGGGGCGGTTGCATCATAGATGACGTTCACATGATTCTTGAAATACCGATGGAAGCGCTCCTCGGAGGCGTCCTTCGGCAGCCGCGACAGAAAATCGATGGAGCTTGCGCTCCACATGCGCCGCAATCCAACCACCTTGTCCAAAGCGTCCATCGCCTCGGTCGATTGCAAATACTGGGTTACGATCGCCATTTCGTTCGTCTCGCCCCCTCCGCCCCCGCCCATTCCGATCATCGCCAGCAGGGAGGACTTGCTCGAGGAAGCGACGCCGGCGCCCGACCCGCCCTCGCTCAACACCATCTTCGCGTCCGAGACGTAGCGATTGCTGGCGATGAAGCCGTAGTAGACCGAGGCGAGAAGCGTCGGCAAAGCGATGCAGAGCGCGATCGTCAAGGCGCGCCGCCTGCGCTGCGCCCGCAACCTCTCGTAAACGGTCGGGACGAGACGCGTGCCTGCGCCTACGAGCATCGTCTCCGTAGGCCTCGGCCCCAGGGGCGGATGATCGGTGCGCACGAAGACGAGGGCGCGCGCCAAGCGAGGGAGCTTCATGACGTCACCCGTGAACGTAAAAGCGGACAGCTTCGTCGAGGTCGGTAAACGGCACGAGATGCCCGCGGTAAAGCACCATTCCTATATCGCAGTACTGCTCGACGCTTTGCGCATTATGCGAGACGAGGAGAAGGCCGGACGATTTGCGCCGCCTTTCCGCAAAGGCTTGGGCACATTTTTCCTGAAACCATTGATCGCCTGTCGAGGTGCCCTCGTCGATCAGGTAAAAGTCGAAATCGATGCCGAGGCTGATGCCGAAGCTCAAGCGCCCGAACATCCCCGAACTGTACGTGGCGACGGGTTCGTCCATATAGGGCCCAAGTTCCGAAAAATCCTCGACAAACGCAATCAGATCGTCCTCATCGACATGATTGATGCGAGCGATGAAGCGCGCGTTTTGTCGTCCCGTCATGTGGACGCTCATGCCCCCCGAAAAGCCGAGCGGCCAGGAGACGGAGACGGTTCGAATGATGCGTCCGTGATCGGGCGTCTCGACACCGGCGATCATCCGCAAGAGCGTCGATTTGCCCGAGCCGTTACGCCCCAGAACCGCAACGCCCCGATTTGTCGGAATGCTGAGCGAGGTCGGGAAGAGGATGACGCGGTCGCCCGCCCAAGTCGAATACTGCTTTGCAACCTCAATAAAATGGATCATGGCGCCACCACGCGGCGCCGCACCGCATGCAGCGTCGCCATCATCAGGACAAGACCAACGCCGATGCAGGTCAGAGGGTAGTGCCAGTCAACATAACTGTCATGATAGGTTGTAAAGTAGCCATTGCGGACAAACTCAATGAGGTGAAACACAGGATTAAACAACGCCCAGTAACGCAGCCGAGGCGGGATCATGTTGCCGACAAAAAGCGCGCCGGAGAAAAAGAACATCAGTCGAAATATCACGGTCTCGGCGAGATCCAGGCCGGGAATCACGAGGCGCCCCAGGCCGAAAAACGTGCCGATAACCATGCCGATAACGCTCATGGCGGTCAACGCAAGGATGACCGTCAGCGGATCGCTCATTTCAAGCGATCCATCATAAAGCGCAAGGCCGCCGACGATGATCACGAAGACGACCAGCGATGTCAGGTACTCCCGCAGCCAATTTGCGAAGATCATTGCAAGCGGCGTCACCTCGCGGAAGTAGAGAAGGTTGACGTTTTCCATGATAGAGCCGCTCACCGCGCTCTCGACGCGAATATAAAAGCAGAGAAGCGGAAGGAGACCGGAAATCAGAAACTGCAGATTCGAGTTTCCAATTACCGGCGGATGGCCAATTATATTGTAGATGGCATCCAATATGGCGATATAGACCAGCGGCTGCACAAGAGCCCACATATATCCGATGCCGCTGTGTTCGTAGCGGATCAGCATGTCTCTCAGGATGATGGCGCGCAGAACCCGCAGATGCGAGGCTATCCCCGCTATAAGACTCGCACGCTGGAGGAGCGCGGCGTCGTCGAGCCGCGGCGCAAACGCCTCCGGAACGGCAAAATCCTGCGGGTCGGGCAATCCGGCATCGGCGTCCATGTGCCTTCCGAGCTGGCGCTCCAGGGTGCCGATCGCCGATTTGAGGCCCGGCAGCTCGGGGTTCGTTCGAAACGCTCGCGCCAACGCCAGCTCCGCGCGTTCGGCATCGCCGCGCTCAAGATAGACGCGCCCCATTTCGAGAAAGGTGAGCGCGCCGAGAGGATCGATTTCCGCGACCTCTTCTAAGAGTGCGAGCGCCTCCTCCGTTTCGCCGATGCGGTAAAGCGCCACCGCGCGAAGTCGGGCCGCATAACGGTAATTGTCGGCGAATTTGGGGATCGGCGAGAGCAGCTCGATGGCGGCGCCGAAGCGGCCGAGGCGGATCAACACGTCGCCGAGAAGCAGACGCTGCGAGTCGTTTTCGGGGTCGATCGCGACGGCATCCGCGAGATACTCGGCGGCGACCTCCAGATTCCGCAACCGGTCGTGCGCGATCCCCAAGCGGTACCAGAGGGCGGCGGTACCGCCGGCGATAAAATACGCGCGATCGCTCTCGGCAGCCGCGCGCTCGAGAACAATTTCCATGTCGCACACCGCCTGGCGTTCGCCATAGAGCGCGAAACGGCAATTGGCCTCCAGATAGATCGCCAGCGGATCCTCGCGGTCTGCGGCGAAGGCGGCGGCGAGCCAAGCCCTCGCTTCTTCGGCCTTCTCCTCGCGCAGGAAGTAGTCCCCGATCCGCAATCGGACTTCCTGTGCGGCCTCAGCCGAAAGCAGCGACTCGAGGGGCCCGACGGCCGACAACACCATGCGGTAGATCGACTCGTCCCGGTTCGGGGCGCGGTCGGCGACTTCCAGGATCGCTTCGACGCCGTCGCCGAATTTGCGGCACAGCACTTGCGTGATGGCCCACAAGATGCGGGTTCGAGCCGCCGCTGCGGGCTTGCCTGCGCCGAGCGCGGTGAGGATCCCGTCGGCTTGAGGATAGGCCCCGGCTGCAAGGGCAGAGATCGCCTCGTCGATGTCGTTCACGACCCTCTTCCTGTCGTTCGGATCGCACGATCCTTTGCGAGAACAACGACCCCGGAACGAAACTCCGCGGCTTTATTATAGGAGGGGCATGGATCGCCTTGCAAGCCATGCAAGCGAGAGGCGGGATCCGGCTATAAATCTCTCGTTGTCGAGATGCGCCGCGGCGTCGCGATCGTCGCGCGACCCCACGGGCGTCACAAATTCATGCGATGCCGCCTCTCATCGCAAATTCAATGCTACGCCGGTCGTTACGGCGAGCTGATACATCATCTGGGTAATGTCCTTGATAAACGGCAAGGACCAGTTGTCGGGCGAAGGAAGGACTATGATGCGGTCTCCTGGAAATACGGGCGGGTTCGAGCCGACGCTCGTTTCCCCACTCGGATGAATGACCAGCAGCCGCGACCGGTTCGCGCGCTCGGTGAAGCCGCCTGCGGTCTTGATATAATGCTTGACGTTGGCGCCGGGGAACCAGACCATCGCTTGAGGCACCCTGACCTCGCCGCTGACCAGGACGAGGTCGGTGCGCGACGGCACGACGACGACGTCGCCGTCTTCGAGCCGGACATTTTCGAGATGACCGTCATGAGCGACAACGAGCCGGCCTTCCGGCTTAACGTTGGTCAGTTGTCGCGCAAACTGAAAGATGATGTGGGCTTCCTGCCGCCGCATCTGCGCCTGCTCGGCCGTCACCGTAGGCGAGGTGACGACAGCGCTTTCGAGCCGCTGCATCGCGTCGTGAATGGCTCTTGACTGAGCCTGCGCAACGCTGACGCGACGCACGTAGATCGATGAAGGGTCGGAAAAATAGGGATTGATCGGAATATAAGGCAACAGGTCGAAAAGGGTCGCTTTGCGCGTGACCACGAGCGTCGTCGGTGCGTTAATGCGGCCCTGGAGCGTGATCGTCATGACATTCGTCAGGGTGTCCGGCACGAACGTCACGACGTCCCCGTTTTCTATGGGCACGCCGCGGAATCCGTTTAGAGAATAGGAAAAGGCTTCGGGCCGTCCGCCGCGCATTCCGACAAGATTGACCCGGGTGGCGTCGGGGTAGGGTCGCGCCAACGCCATCAACTGTGTGCCCGTCTCGGGCCGGACCAACTCGTAGCGAAAAACGCCACTGACATCGCCTTCCGCCGCAACGGTCGGCCCCTGCGGCTCGACCAGAATGGTGTCGCGGTTGCGAAGCCGCAGCGGCGGCAGTTGGCCGTGCAGCAGAAAATCATAGAGGTCGATTTTTTCCACCGGTCGGCCGTCGCGCAGGATCTCGATGTTGCGATAGCTGCCGCGTTTCGGGTCGATCCCGCCGGCGGCTTGAAGAAAGGTGATGACGCTCGCCGTTGACGGCAACGCATATTGGCCGGGCGAGATGACCGCCCCGGCGACGAACACGTTGATCGGAACCGCGCCCGCCAAAGTGACGTAAACCTGAGCATTCGTCTGGTAGACCGACCCCACGGCGGCGGCGACCACGGATTGGAGATCTCCGGCCCTCGCGCCGGCGACGTGCACGGGGCCGATCGTCGGCAGAAAGATATCGCCGTTGCTGTCGACCGTCGCCTGCTGATTGAGCGTCATCGCCCCATAGATGTGGACCTGCACGACGTCGCCCGGGGCCATCAGGTGGTTGGGATCGAACGCCGCCATGCCGCCGGGGGGCTGCACGGTGGTCGCCGCTACGGCCGGGGCTTGCGGCGCGGCGGCGGGGGCCTGCGGCAGCGTTTGTACAGCCGGGATGGCGCCGTCTGCCTGCCCGTCGGAAACCGCGCTTCCGAGGAACCCCGCGAAGCCGTTGCCGGGCGCGCCCGACGGACTGCCGGCCGAATTTGCCGGCATGCCGGCCGGCGGCGGCGCGGTTCGGAGAAGTTGGACGGAAGTGGGGATACGAGAGGCGAAGAGGTTCGCGCCGAATAGCGGCGGAAGCTCGGCGCGGCTCGGAAGGCTGCGCAGGTCGGCGCCGCCGATCGGCACCGGGGCCTGCGTCTCCAGCACATTCTGTGCAGATGCCGGAACCGCGGCCATGAGCAGCGCTCCGAGCGCCAGCAGAAACTCTCGCATTTGTGGCCCCCCACTCCGCGACCGGCATTCCCTGGCTGCCGGAGGCGAGATCTTAGCGCTTTTCGGCTTGTCGCGGCAACGGGGTTCCCCGCCGAGGCGCCGGCTTCGGTGCGAAGGGGCTGTCTTGCGTTTCCTTGCGCACGCCTTTGTCCCGATCCGGGCCTTTCGACGCCGGCCTCGTCCCGGCTCGCCTCGTGCAGCGGCCGCCGACGGCGCTCAATAGCCGCTGACGACGACGGGATTCATCTCATACCAGCGGTGGTGAAATCGGCAGAATGCGTAGTCCGTGGGATTGCCGCTCTTCACCTCGGCCGGGTTTACCCGTCCAACACGGCACGGTGCCCCCAAAGCCGACCGATAGCGCGGGCCGAGCGAAAACGAAGCCCGGCGCCCGGTTACCAGCCGATAGCGCAACCGGCCACCCGCGGGCGCGTTGTCGAGCACAGAGGCGTCAGCCTGAGCAACCGGCAGCCCAGTCGGCGCGAGCGAGGTTCCCGGCGTCAAGCCGCGACCCGCGGCCGGAACGGCCGGGCCGCGCAAAGCCGAACAACCGGCCAGCACAATACCAAGCAGGACGCCCGCAATTGCGGCAAGAGAGCGCCGCTCCTTACCCGCACGACGGTTGCTCGACACCGGATCCCCCTCCCACGCCCGAGCCACGGTGTGAAAAATCCTCCTCCTTGTCAACAGATTCGCAGATCGCGGCTGGCGCCGGCGCCGATCGGCGGGGCCCGATGCGCTGCGATGATCCGTTCGCTGATCGCGGCGATCTGCCGCGCTGCCGTACCGTCGCCGAACGGGAGGGGCCAGTTTCGCTCGGCCGCATCGGCCTCATGCGCTGCCGCAAGGATACGCTGCGGATCGCAACCGGCAAGTTGATTGGCGCCGATCCTCAGGGTCTCTATCCATTCGGTGTTGTCGCGCAGGGTCACGCAGGACACGCGGTGGATGCAGGCCTCCTGCTGGACTCCCCCGGAATCGGTGAAAACGAGGCGTGCCTTCGCGAGCAGAGCCAGAAAATCGAGATAGCCGACAGCCTCGATGGTGGTGACGCGGGGCAGCGAGGCGATCCATGGCAAGAGGCCGAATTCCTGGAGCCTCTTCAGGGTGCGAGGGTGCGCCGGAAACAGCACCCGAAGGTCCAGTTCCTGCGCCGCCGCCGAGACGCCTTCGAGCGCTCGCCGCAGGCTTGCGTCATCATCGACATTCTCCTCGCGATGCATCGTCAGGATGGCGTACCGCCGAGGTTCGAGGCCAAAACGGCGCAGGGCGTCGGATTTCCGCATCGCGAGATCAAGATGCTGCAGCGAAGCATCGACGATCGGATTGCCGACGATATGGATCTCTCCGCGCACACCCTCTCGCCGCAAATTTTCGACGCCGCGCTCGCTGGTGACAAAAAGGAAGTCGGAAATATGATCGATGACCACTCGATTGTGTTCCTCCGGCATGCGCCAGTCATGGCTGCGCTCCCCCGCCTCTACATGTCCCACGCTTATCCGCAGCTTGCGCGCCGCGAGAGCGCCGGCGAGATTGGTATTGGCGTCGCCGCCAACCAGGAAAAGACAGGGGCGCCGCTCCAAGAGGATGCGCTCGATCCCCTCGAGCATGACGGCCGTCTGGCCGCCGTGGGTGCGCTTTTTGGCGACGCCGCGCAGCCGATAATCAGGGGCCGGCAGTTCCAAGTCATCGAAGAATTGTGCATCCATGTTGGGCGAATAATGCTGCGCGGTGTGAATGACGAAATGCGGCAGACGGCGACGTCGAAACTCGTGGACGACCGGCGCAAACATGACGATGCCGGGTCGCACGCCTACCGCGATACCCACCTCGGGAACAAGATCTTCGGTGTTGAAGCTCTTGGCGCCGCGCATGGTGCAGAGACCGGGGATGCTACCGACCCATGGATCACGAATATTCGGGAAATTCCGAGCCGCCCCGTCCCCAGCTCTGGCGCAGATCGCTCGCCAAAAGCCTCATCGCTGCCAAAGGGTTCGCCACGGCTCCGCGGATGGCTTCGAGCGGCGACATTCGCTCACCGTCCGAGGAGCGGATGTCGTTGACGAGTTCCCTCAACAATGGGTCCCGCTGCGCTGCTGCGAGTGCGACCGCAGGCGCAATCGTGCGCAAATCGGCTTCTTCTTTTGCCGAACCGCCGTTCAGCATGCGACAATAGTTCTCAAACATCCGATATTCCTCCAGGCGAAGAAGCCCGCAAAGTTTTCCCTCGGCTAACGCATCGATCAACGACTCGGCGTCGGCAAAGAAGGACGCGAACCCTCTGCTTCCAACCAGTGCCTCTCCTATCTCAATCGGCTTCAAACCGGCCCGGCAGCCTTGCAGCAGAATAGGCGAGGGAGACGCCACAAAGAAGTCGACATCGGGGAGCACCGCCGCGAGCGGCGCCGAGGTGATGAGCCCTATTCGTGTGCCGTGTTCCCTCGCAAATTGCCCAACCAACTCTCGCAGCGCACCCGCATGTTCCCGACCCCCTCGACGGCCGCGCGACGCGTCATGAACAACGACCCGCAGCCCGGTGCGCTCGAGGGATCCTGCGATGAGCCTCAAATAGATGGACGGCAACGGGGTTCGACGCGACGGTCTCTCGACCAATGCCGATTCGCCGCAGAGAGCCTCAGATATCAGGATCGTTCGCGCTGCCAAGGGATCGTCTGAAAGAGAGAGCGCCTCTTTCGCCGCACGTTTCAGTGAGGCGAATGGCGGAAGGGTCGGCGAATCCGCAGACCGTGATCCGCGAGGAGGAAGA
>JAKAOO010000172.1 GCA_021812165.1 Pseudomonadota bacterium
TCGATCTCGCAGGAGGGCTCGTCGAGGTCGTGCCGACCGCCCATTACCTGATGGGCGGGGTCGTCTGCCGCCCGGACACCTCGACCGAACTCACGGGATTGTTCGTCGCCGGCGAGGATGCGGGCGGAACGCACGGGGCGAACCGCTTGGGCGGCAACGGCGTCGCCAATTCGACCGTCTTCGGCGGCATCGCCGGCGAGAGGATGGCGGAGTGGGTCAGCGCGAACCCGGGCCGCCGCGCGCCTGACGAGGAGGTCCTCGCCGCGGAAGCGCAGCGGGCGATGGCGCCCTTCTCGGAAAAGCCGGGCGACCTCAACCCTCTGCGCGAGCGGCTTCAGGACGCCATGTGGGAGGATGTCGGCGTCATTCGCGACGAGCCGGGGCTGAAGCGCGGCCTCGAAAAAGTCGCCGAGATCGAGGCCGAGCTTTTGGGGACCGGTCTCGCCGACAGCGGCCGCGCCTTCAATCTCACTTGGCACGATTGGCTCAATCTGCGCTCGCTCGTCGAGATGAGCCGCGTCATCGCGTTGGCGGCGCTCTACCGCAAGGGTTCGCGCGGCGCCCATTTCCGCAGCGATTTCCCGCAGCCCGGCGATCTCGCCACTTCCGCCTTTACCCTCGTCCGGCAGAAGGCGGGCAAGCTGGAGATTTCCGAGGAGCGGGTCGAGTTTACCCGCGTCAAGCCGGGAGAGAGCCTCATCGACGAGCAGGCGGCGGCAGAGTAGAGGCCGTGTTTATCGGCGGTCGATCGACAACCACATTTGCGAAAGCTGCGTTTACCGGCCTTGCGTGAAAAAGCCGGAGAAACGCGAAGACTAGGGAGGTCGGGATGATCCCTCTTTCATCGATCGAAAGGACCGCCGAGGCGCTGATGGCGAAAGCGGCGATCGAGATCCCGGACGATTACCTTGCGGGCTTGAGGCGCTGCGCCGAGACCGAAGAAGGGGCGCTTTCCGCCTTCGTCATCAAGGCGATGCTCGACAATTACGAGGCGGCGAAGGCGGATCGCCGCGCGATGTGCGGCGACACCGGCGTGCCGCGCTGGTATGTGAAGATCGGCAACGAGGCGGCGATCGAGGGCGGCCCCGTGGCGCTCGAAGCGGCCTTGCGCCGAGCGACGGCGAAGGCCACGGCCGAAATCCCCCTTCGCCCCAATCGCGTGCATCCGCTCTGGCGCACCGACCACAACAACAATGTCGGCATCGGTGCGCCGGAGATCGAATACGCCTTCGACCCCGAAGGGGACTGGATCGACCTCATCACCGTGCACAAGGGCGGGCTTTTCGGCAGCGATTACCGCATGCTCTTTCCGGGCGACGGCATCGAAGGGATCAGGCGTTTCTACCTCGACACCCTTCTCGCTTTCGGCAAGCGCGGCCTCGCCTGCCAGCCTGCGATCGTCGGGATCGGCCTTGGCGGCTCCAAGGACACCTCGATGGTTCTGGGGAAGCAGGCTTCGTGCCTCAGGGTGGTGGGATCGCGCCATCCCGATCCGAAAATCGCGGCTCTCGAAGAGGAACTCAAAGACCTCGGCAACAGGATCGGCATGGGCGCCATGGGCTTTGTTGGAAACTCGCTGGTCGTCGCCTGCCATATCGAGGTCGGTTATTGCCACACGGGCGGGATGCCGATGAGCGTCCACATGTTCTGCCTCGCCTCGCGCCGCGCTTGCGCGCGCGTCCATGCGGACGGCCGCGCCGAGTTCCGCACCGATCCCCTGTGGTTTACCGACTATAGGCGCCGCGCGACGGTCGAGTGGAAAGTGCCGGCCGAGGCCGCGGCGGAGTGACGATGATGTCGGCTCTGAAAACGATCCGTCTCGACCTCCCCGCCTCCACGGAAGACCTGGAGAAGCTCGAACTCGGGACCGTCCTCTACGTGAATGGCCGCCTCTTCACCGCACGCGAGGGCGCCTACAAGCGCGCGATCGAAGAAGGGGTGGGCATGCCCGCCTCGCCCGAGGCTCTGGGGCGCGCCAACTTTCATTGCTCGCCGGCCGCCAGCCGCAACGCCGACGGCAGCTATAGGGTCGGCGCCGTCAGCGCCACCGCCTCGTTCCGCTTTGCGCGATGGCTCGAAGGCTGGTTCGAATTATCCGGCTGCAACATCATCATCGGCAAGGGCGGGATGGCGCCCGAGACCTATCGCCGGCTCTTCGTGCCGGCAAAAGCGGTCTATCTGACGACCGTCGGTTACGGCACGGGCGCGCTTTTGGGCCGCGGGATCAGACGCGTCGCCGCGGTCTATTGGCGCGAAGAACTGGGGCTCGCGCAAGCGGTCTGGGCGCTCGATGTCGCCGATTTCGGACCGCTTCTCGTCGAGAGCGACCTGCGCGGAGAGAGCCTCTTCGCGCGGGAGAACGCCAAGATCGCTTCCGGGCTCGAACGGGTTTACGCGGGCACGAGACCTGCGACCCTCAGTCGCTATGGCGAGAGCGACGACAAGACGAAAGAGCTGATCGGCTGAACGCGGAATGAGGGGGAAGGAATCCTCTCGATATGAACGCGGGGACGTGCGAAGCTCCTCCGGTCGCGAGATGAAGGTGAACCGTCCAAAGGCGCATCACCGGCGGGCTCTTCATCGGGAGGGAATGCAGAAATGAAAGCCACGAAATCGCTGCTCCGGGCTTCGATCGGCGGACTGGCGGCGGTCTTGATCGCCATTGGCGCGCCGCTGCCGGCGCAAGCCCTAACGGTGAGAATCGCAAAGCAATACGGAATCGCCTATCTGCCTTTGACCGTCATCAGGACGCAGCATCTGCTCGAAAAGCTCGGCCGCCGCCAGGGCCTCGACATCAAGGCGAAATGGCTGCAGTTCACCGGCGGCGCGGAGATGAACGAGGCCTTGATTTCGGGTCAGCTCGACATCGCCTCGGGCGGCGTTTCGCCGGCGGTTCTCCTGTGGGCGCGCACCCGCGGCAATCTCAACGTCAAAGGCATCGCCGCGCTCACCTCGATGCCCAACTTTCTCAACACGATCGACCCCAAGGTGAAGACGATCCGCGATTTCACCAGCAAGGACCGGATCGCCATGCCGGCGGCCGGCATCTCGCTGCAAGCCATCACCCTGATGATGGCTGCGGCGAAAACTTTCGGGCCGGCGCATGCGAAAAAGCTCAACCCGCTCACGGTGTCGATGTCGCATCCCGACGGCATGGCCGCGCTCTTGGCGAGGAAAGCGGGGATCACCGCGCATTTCACCGCGCCGCCCTACAGCTTTCTCGAACTCGAACAGCCGGGCGTGCACCGGGTTCTCGACAGCTATACCGTTCTCGGCGGGCCGCACACATTCACGCTGCTCTGGGCTTCCGGGCGCTTCGTTCACGCCAATCCCAAAATCCCGCCGATCATCGTTGCGGCGCTTAGAAAGGCGGATCGTTTCATCATCGCCCATCCCGGGAAGGCGGCCCAAATCTATATCGCGAGTACGCACACCCCGCTCACCAAAGCGCATCTGGTGCGCATGATCAAAAACCCGGAAGTCCGCTGGACGACAGAACCGCAAAGAACCATGAAATACGCGCGCTTCATGGCGAAGATCGGCCTCATCAAAAAAGCGCCCAAGAACTGGAAGGACCTGTTCTTCCCCGCGATCCACAATGAGCCGGGCAGCTGAGCGGCGATGACGGCGCCGCTTCTCGAAGCGCGCGGCGTAACGCTGCAATATAAGACGGCGCAGCATCTCCTGACGGCGACCTATCGCGTCGATCTGGAAGTGCATCGGGGCGAGCGTTTCATCATCCTCGGCCCTTCGGGGTGCGGCAAGACCACCCTCCTCAAAGCCGTCGGCGGATTCTTGGAGCCGGTCGAGGGTAGGATCATGCTCGCCGGCCGTCCCATCCGGGGGCCAGGGCCGGACCGCATGATGGTGTTCCAGGATTTCGAGCAGCTGATGCCCTGGAAGACCGTTCTCGGAAACGTGACATTCCCGCTGCGCGTCAAGCGCGCGTGGAAGGCGCGGGAGATCAAGGAGCGCGCGATGGCGGCGCTCGAAAAGGTGCATCTCGCCGAGTTCGCCCATGTCTACCCGCACATGCTTTCGGGGGGGATGAAGATGCGGGTGGCGATCGCCCGCGCGCTCGTCATGGAACCCGAAATCCTGCTCATGGACGAACCCTTCGCGGCTCTCGATGCGTTGACGCGCCGGCATATGCAGAGGGAACTGTTGGAGCTTTGGCGGATGCTGGGCTTTACGATGCTGTTCGTCACGCATTCGATCGAGGAGGCGGTGACGCTCGGATCGCGCATCCTCCTCTTGTCCGCGCACCCGGGCCAGGTGCGAGCCGAACTCAACGCCGGCCATCTCGACGGCCGCGATGCCGCCGATCCCGCCTTCGGCGCGTTGACGCGGCACATCCACGATCTGCTTTTTGGGGAAGGCCGCGAGCCGGCCAATGCCTGATCCGGTTCGGGCGGCCCTCGCTCAGGATCTGCCGCCGCGGCCGGAGTTCGAACGCGTGCCGCAGGATGTCGGCCAGATCGGGGCGGTCGAAGCGCCGCTTTCGCTGCGGGAGCGGCTTTTCGGAAACATCGCGGTGCGCCGCGGCCTCGTCCTCATCGGCATCGCTCTTCTTTGGGAAGGATATGCGCGTTGGCTCAACGTCTCGCTTCTCTTCCCAACCTTCAGCGAGACGGTACGCGTCTTTGTCGCCGATCTCCTCTCGGGCGTGCTCAGCGAGCGCATCCTCACTTCGCTGCGCGTGCTCCTTATCGGCTATGCGGCGGGGGTTGCCCTGGCGGCGGTGCTGACGACGCTCGCCGTCGCGACGCGCATCGGCAACGACATCCTCTCGGTGCTGACGGCGATGTTCAACCCTCTGCCGGCAATTGCGCTGCTGCCTCTGGCTCTCATCTGGTTCGGCCTCGGCACGGGCTCGATTGTCTTCGTCCTCATTCACGGCACCTTGTGGGCGATCGTGCTCAACACCGTCACGGGTTTCCGCGCGGTTCCCGAGACTTTGCGCATGAGCGGGCGCAATTTCGGCCTTAAAGGCCCGCGCTATGTCGCGCAGATCCTGATGCCGGCGGCCTCGGCTTCGATCCTCGCGGGGCTCAAGATCGGCTGGGCTTTTGCCTGGAGGACTCTGATCGCGGCCGAACTCGTCTTCGGCGTCTCGTCGCGCTCGGGCGGGCTCGGCTGGTACATTTTCGAGGCGCGCGAGGAGCTGGAGACGGCGCGGGTCTTCGCCGGCCTCTTTGCCGTCATCCTCATCGGGCTTCTCGTCGAAAGCGTGATCTTCCGAACGATCGAGGCGCGCACCGTGCGCCGCTGGGGCATGCAGCGGTAGCCCTCGTCAGAGGGCGACCCGAGGGAGCACCTCGCGCGCAATGAGTTCGAGCTGCTCCTCGCCCCAATCGAGCGGGTTGAGGACGATCGTGTCGACGCCGCCTTCGAGCGCGGCGATGCGGGCGCTGATCCGTTCCGCGACCTCCTCCGCCGTGCCGAGGAGGTAGTAGGTCTGCCAATACTCGAGGTCCATCCCCGAATAGAGGGAGAAGTGCGGGATCGCCGATTGCGGCTTCTCCCCTGTGCGAAGCACCCAGATGAAATTCGAATAGACGCGGCCCATCGTCATCGGGTCGCGGCCGCAATCCAGGGCAAACCGCTTCACCTTTCCCCAGTCCGCTTTCACCATTTCCGGGGTGGCCGAAGAGTGCGGGACCCAGGTGTCGGCATATTTGGCGATCCGCCGCAGCACCGGATCGATGTTGGGCACCGTTTGCCCATAGACCTTTTCCGAGGGCTGCGTGCCGCCGCCGATGGCGAGGCTTTGGACGGGTGGGCGATGCCTCCGCCGGTGCGCGCGGTCGGCGCACGCTTGCCGAAGGTCGACGGAATCGCAAAGCTGACCGGCGCCGAGCGTTATGGCGACGACGGGGCGCCTGTCGATTGTCTCTCTTTGCGCGCGGCGCTCGTTGAAGCCGGCTTGACGCGAAGATCGAGGAGGGCGAGAGAGTGGCCCCGGCAGAAATTCGCAAACTGACCACGATCGTCGAGGAAACCCGGCGCGAGATGGGCGAATGGATCGAACCGCAGACGCGCAAGGCGGCGGCGATCGCCGTGATCCGGAAGCCGTTCGCCGGTCTCTCGCTCGCGTCGGCGGCCTCAAAAAGGAAGAGTTGAAGGGCGAGGACGGCCTGCGCTAAGTCACGACCGGCGATCGCCGATAGGAGCGGAAGATGGAGAACGTGGTGGAGCGCAGAACGGTACTGGCGGGGGCGGCGGCCATTCTCGTCGATCTCGCGGCGGGGCTCTCGCCCGCGCGCGCGGCCGAGCCCATAAAGATCGGCGACTTCAACAGCTATACGGCCTTCCCCTCCTTCAGCGTGCCCTATCGCAACGGCTGGCAAATGGCGCTCCAGAAGATCAATGCGGCGGGCGGGGTTCTGGGCCGGAAGCTCGCGGTCATCTCTTACGACGACGGCGGCAAGCCCGGCGAAGCCGTAAGCCGCGCCCAAGAACTCGTGAGCCGGGACGGCGTCATCCTTTTGATGGGAGGCTTCCTTTCGAACGTCGGCCTCGCCGTCAGCAACTTTGCCGCGCACAACAAGATCTATTATCTGGCGGTCGAGCCTCTGGCCGACGCCATCACCTGGTCGAAGGGCAACCGCTACACCTTCCGCCTGCGGCCGAACACCTACGAGCAGGGAGGAATGCTCGCCGCCGCCGTCGCGAAGCTTCCGGCCAAACATTGGGCGACGGTCGCGCCCAACTACGCTTACGGCACCTCCGCCGTCCGCGACTTCAAGGAGCAGCTCTCGGCGAAGCGTCCGGATGTCGTCTGGGTGGGCGCAGAATGGCCCGCGCTCGGCAAGATCGACGCCGGAGCTACCGTCGAGGCCCTTCTTCGGGCGAACCCGCAAGGCATCTACAACGTCCTATTCGGCAATGATCTGGCGAAGTTCGTGCGCGAGGGCGAAACCCGCGGCCTCTTCAAGGACCGCGTGGTTGCGGGGCTCTTGACCGGTGAGCCCGAATATCTCGATCCGCTCGGGGCCGAAGCGCCCAAAGGCTGGATCGTCACCGGCTACCCCTGGTACGCGATCAAGAACCCGGCCCACGTCGCATTCGTCAAGGAATATGAAGCGAAGTACCACGCCCATCCGTTCCTCGGCTCGCTCGCCGGGTACATCGCGATGCTCTCGATCGCCGACGCTTTGCGAAAAGCCGGTTCCACGGAGACGGAGAAGCTGATCAAGGCGACGGAGGGGTTGCAAGTGGCGACGCCCATCGGCGAGATCAGGTTTCGCGCGAGCGACCATCAATCGACGATGGGCGCCTGGGTCGGCAAGATCGCCGTCAAGAACGGCCATGGTATCATGGTCGATTGGCATTACGAGAACGGCGCCGATTTCCTTCCGAGCGCCGCCGAGGTGAGGAAGCTGCGCCCGGCCGGGTAAGGCGGGGTCAGGGAGTGCCGAAGCGCAGCGGAGAGCCGGAATCTATGAACAACGGCTCTTCGGTTGCGTTTCGCAGGCTGATGTTCCCGAACCCCAGGCTCGCGTCCGCGGGCAATCGACCGTTGGAACCGCCGTCGTTTGACAGGCTGCGGAAAAATGCTGGAATGTCGTCATTCCGGGGCGCGGTGGATCCGCGAGCCCGGAATCCATGCACACAGGCTCGTGAAATCAAGGCTTTGGCCGGTGTTACTGGGTTCCGGGCCCGGCCCCCGAGGGCCGTCCCGGAACGACAACAGAGTTTTTCCGCAGCCTGTTGTGCGACGGGCCTGCGTGCCACTCGTTAGCCCGCGCATCGCCCGCGCCCCGGGACGACGACCATTTCATATTCCTTCGCAAAGTCTGCGAGCGATGCGCCGATGAAGAGGGCGTTCGCGTGAGTTTTTTCGTCATCCAGTTCCTGACGGGGCTCACTACAGCCTCCTCGCTGTTTCTGGTG
>JAKAOO010000173.1 GCA_021812165.1 Pseudomonadota bacterium
CCGATCTCGCGGATCGTCATCGAGCGCGCCGCGAAGAAGACGCGCATCACCCTTCATTCGGCGCGACCGGGTGTCGTCATCGGCAAGAAGGGCGCCGATATCGAGAAGCTGAGGAGCGACATCGCCAAAGTGACATCGAGCGAAGTGAGCCTCAACATCGTCGAGATCAGGAAACCGGAAATCGACGCGAGGCTGATCGCGGAGGGCATCGCGCAACAGTTGGAGCGCCGCGTCGCGTTCCGCCGGGCGATGAAGCGCTCGGTGCAGTCGGCAATGCGTCTCGGCGCTCAAGGGATCCGCATCAATTGCTCGGGCCGTCTCGGCGGCGCCGAGATCGCGCGCATGGAATGGTACCGCGAAGGGCGGGTGCCGCTGCACACGCTGCGCGCCGACATCGACTTCGGCTACGGCGTTGCCAAGACGACCTATGGCGTGTGCGGGGTCAAGGTTTGGGTGTTCAAGGGCGAGATCCTCGCGCACGATCCGATGGCCCAGGATAAGCGTCTCCTCGAGGCCGCGCCCCACGAGCGCGGCCGGCGCGAAGGGATCGGGTAGAAAACGATGCTCTCGCCGAAGAAAAGCAAATACCGGAAAGCGCAAAAGGGGCGCATTCACGGGCTTGCCAAAGGCGGCACGGCCCTCAATTTCGGCGCCTACGGCCTCAAATCCCTCGAAGCCGGACGGGTGACGGCGCGCCAGATCGAGGCGGCGCGCCGCGCCATCACGCGCCACATCAAGCGCGCCGGACGGGTGTGGATCCGCATCTTTCCGGACGTGCCGGTCACGAAGAAACCGGCCGAAGTGCGGATGGGCAGCGGCAAGGGATCGCCGGAATTCTGGATCTGCCGGGTGAAGCCGGGCCGCATTTTGTTCGAACTCGAAGGCGTCACGGCCGAGGTGGCGCGCGAGGCCTTTCTCTTGGGCGCCGCCAAGCTTCCGGTCGGAACCCGCTTTGTCTCCCGTGCGGGCGAGGAGGTCGCAGCGTGAAAGCCAGTGAGCTGCGTCATAAAACCGACGACGAGCTCGCGGCGGAGCTCAACCTCCTCGGAAAAGAACGGTTCAACCTGCGTTTCCAGCGCGCCAGCGGCCAGCTTGAAAACACCGCCCGCGTTCGCCAGGTGCGCCACGATATCGCCCGCATCATGACGATCCTCGGCGAACGGCGCCGCCAGAGCCGGTAAGGGAGAGGGACGTGTCGAAACGCATTCTCCAGGGCGTCGTCGTCAGCGACCGCGGTGACAAGACGGTCATCGTCCGAGTCGAGCGCCGGTTCATGCATCCCATCTACAAGAAGTTCATCACGCGCTCCAAAAAATACGCGGCGCATGACGAAGAGAATCGTTACCGCGTCGGCGACAGCGTTCGCATCGAGGAAACCCGCCCGATCTCGAAAAGAAAGCGCTGGGTCGCGCTCGCCGATGCTCCTCAAAGCGCCTCGCCCGCGGCGGAAGAGGCAAGGGAGGCGGAAGCGTCATGATCCAGATGCAGACGAACCTCGATGTCGCCGACAATTCGGGGGCGCGGCGCGTTCAGTGCATCAAGGTCCTCGGCGGCTCGAAACGCAGGACCGCGACGGTCGGCGATGTCATCATCGTCTCCATCAAAGAGGCAATTCCACGGGGCCGCGTCAAGAAGGGCGATGTTCATCGGGCCGTCATCGTGCGCACCGCGAAAGAAATCCACCGCAACGACGGCAGCGCGATCCGCTTTGACCGCAACGCGGCCGTGCTCATCACCGCCCAGGGCGAACCCATCGGCACGCGCATCTTCGGCCCCGTGACGCGGGAACTCAGAGCGAAAAAGTTCATGAAGATCGTCTCGCTCGCGCCCGAGGTCCTTTGAGATGCGGGTGCGAAAAAGGTGGCGCCGATGCCGAAATTGAAGATCAAAAAGGGCGACACGGTCATCGTCATCAGCGGACGCGACAAAGGCAAGACCGGCGAGGTCCTGCGCGCTTTCCCATCCGAGAACCGCGTGATCGTGCAAGGGGTCGCCATCGCCCGGCGTCACACGCGCCCGCGCATGGGAGAGCCCGGCGGCATCGTCGAGAAGGAACTCAAAATCCATATTTCGAACCTCGCGCACGTCGATCCCGAGACGGGCAAGCCCACGCGGGTCGGGTACAAACGCCTCGAAGACGGGCGCAAGGTCCGCTTTGCCCGACGCTCGGGCGAAGTGATCGACAGGTAAAGCGATGGCCAAATCCCGCTTCGAAGAACATTACGAGCGCACGGTGCGTCCGGCGCTGATGCGCGAATTCGGCTACAAGAACGCGCTTCAGGCGCCGCGGCTCGAAAAGATCATCGTCAACATGGGGGTGGGCGAGGCCGTTCAGGACGCCAAGAAGATGGAGTCCGCGGTCGGCGAGCTGCGCGCGATCACCGGCCAGCACCCGGTCGTCACGCGGGCAAAGCGCTCGATCGCCACCTTCAAGGTCCGTAAAGGCATGCCGATCGGCTGCAAGGTCACCTTGCGCCGGCAGCGCATGTATGAGTTTCTGGACCGTCTCATCACCGTCGCCTTGCCGCGGGTGCGCGATTTTCGCGGGATCCCGGGCAACAGCTTCGACGGCCGCGGCAATTTTGCGCTCGGCTTCAAGGAACAGATCGTCTTCCCGGAAATCGACTACGACCGGGTCGATGCGGTGCGCGGCATGAACGTCGTCATCGTCACGACGGCAAAGAGCGATGCAGAGGCGAAAGCGCTGCTCAAGGGTTTCGACATGCCGTTTGTCAGTTGACGCGAAGCGGAAGGAGCGAAATGGCGAAAAAGAGTGCGATCGAAAAGAATTTGCGGCGGCAGAAGCTGGCCCAGAAATTCGCGCCGAAGCGGGCGCGCCTGCGCGCGGCCGCGCGCGATCGCTCGGCCCCGGCCGAGGCGCGTTTTGCCGCGCAGCTGAGGCTCTCCGAGCTGCCGCGCAACGGGTCGCGGACGCGGGTGCGCAACCGTTGCGCCCTCTCCGGCCGGCCGCGCGGCTATTATCGCAAATTCAAGCTGTCGCGCATCGCCTTGCGCGATCTCGCCTCGGCCGGGCAGGTCCCGGGCGTCGGCAAATCGAGCTGGTGAGACACGCAATGTCAATGACCGATCCTCTCGGCGACATGCTGACGCGGATCCGCAACGGGCAGCGGGCGCGGCAATCCGTCCTCGCCGCTCCTGCTTCGAGGCTGCGCGCAAACGTGCTCGAAGTGTTACGCCGGGAGGGCTACATCCGCGGTTTCAGCCGCGAGGAGATCCGTCCCGGGATCGCCGAGTTCAAGATCGAACTCAAATATGTCGATGGCGAGCCGGCGATCCGCGAGATCGCGCGGGTTTCAAAACCGGGCCGGCGGGTTTATTCCCGCATCGCGGACCTACCGCGCATTTATAATGGGCTCGGCATCTCTATCCTGTCGACCCCCCGCGGCGTCATGTCGGACAATGAGGCTCGCGCCGCCCGTGTCGGCGGCGAAGTTTTGTGCCGGGTATTTTGAGGCGCCAAGATGTCGCGCATTGGAAAGCAGCCGGTCGCGATCCCCGAAGGGGTGGAAGTGAGGCTCGAGGGGAATACCCTTTCCGCAAAGGGCCGTCTCGGTGCGCAGAGCCTCGCTCTCGCAAACGAGGTCAGCGCGTCCATCGAGGACGGCCTCGTGCGGATCGCGCCCAAGGGCGAAGGCAAACGAGTGCGCGCGATGTGGGGGACGACGCGGGCTCTCGTCGCCAATATGGTAAGCGGCGTCTCGCACGGCTTTACCGTCAACCTCGACATCAACGGGGTCGGCTTCCGCGCAGCCGTGCAGGGGAAGATCCTCAATCTGCAGCTCGGCTACAGCCACGACATCGCATTTCCGATCCCCGAGGACATCAGGATCACGTGCGAGCGTCCGACGGCGATCACGGTTTTCGGCGTCGACCGCCAGAGGGTGGGTCAAGTAGCCGCCGAGATCCGCGCCTACCGTCCGCCCGAACCTTATAAGGGCAAAGGCGTCAAGTACCGCGACGAGATCCTGCGCCGCAAGGAAGGCAAGAAGAAGTAAAACCATGCTGGAAAAAGCAAAAGCGCTCTTTCTGCGGCGCCGCCGGCGGGTTCGTACCAAGCTGCGGCGGGTGGCCGGGGAGCGCCTGCGCCTGTCGATTTTCCGGTCGTCGAAGCATATCTATGCTCAGATCATCGACGATGAGGGGGGGAGGACGCTCGCCGCGGCTTCGAGCCTCGATCGCGGCCTCAAAGGAAGCCTCAAGACGGGAGCCGACGCCGCCGCGGCTCGCGCCGTCGGCCTCCTCGTCGCCGAGAGGGCGAAGGCGAAAGGGATCGCCCGCGTGGTGTTCGATCGCGGCGGCTATCTCTACCACGGCCGCGTCAAGGCGTTGGCGGACGCCGCCCGCGAGGGCGGCCTCGAGTTTTGAGGGCGAAGGTCATGGCACGCAGTCAGGGTGAAAGGCGCGGTCGCGGCGAGAGCGAACGGCAAGCGCGCGAGGAAAGCGATTTCGCGGAAAGGCTCGTCAGCATCAATCGCGTCGCGAAGGTGGTCAAAGGCGGCCGGCGCTTCGGCTTTGCCGCGCTCGTCGTGGTCGGCGACCGCAAAGGGCGGGTTGGTTATGGCGCGGGCAAGGCGCGCGAGGTGCCGGAAGCGATCCGCAAGGCCACCGAGCAGGCGCGGCGCGGGATGATCCGCGTTCCGTTGCGCGAGGGCCGCACGCTTCATCACGACATCGAGGCGAGTTACGGCGCGGGCCGCATCATCCTGCGCGCGGCGCTGCCCGGCACAGGGATCATCGCCGGCGGGCCTCTGCGGGCGATCTTCGAGGCCCTTGGAGTTCACGATATCGTCGCCAAATCTTTGGGCAGCTCGAACCCGCACAACATGATCAAGGCGACTTTCCGCGCCCTCTCGGGGGTGTCGAGCCCGCGGGCGGTGGCGGCGCGGCGCGGCAAAAAGGTCAGCGAAATTCTGGGCGGCGCGGCGCGCGGAGAGGCGGCGTGACGAGCGGCAAGAGGGTGACCGTCGTTCAGATCGGCAGCCCGATCGGCCGGCGCGCCGATCAGGAGGCGACCTTGAAAGGGCTCGGTCTCAACAAACGGCACAAGCGGCGGACGCTTGAAGATACCCCCTCCGTCCGCGGCATGATCGCCAAGGTGCAGCACCTCGTCCGCGTCGAAGAGGAAGAGGCATGAAGCTCAACGAGATTGCCGACAGGCCGGGTGCCCATTACCGCGCGAAGCGTCTCGGCCGCGGCATCGGCTCGGGCAAGGGCAAGACCGCGGCGCGCGGAGGCAAGGGCCAGACGGCGCGCAGCGGCGTAGCGCTCGCCGGTTTCGAGGGCGGGCAGACGCCGCTCCATCGCCGCCTGCCGAAACGCGGCTTCAACCGCAAGATGCTTCGCAAGGAGTGGCAAGTCGTCAATCTCGAACGTCTGCAGGAGGCCCTCGATCGCGGCAAGCTCAAAGCCGAGGGCACGATCGACGCCGCCCGTTTGCGGGAGGCCGGGGTGATCCGGCGCGAAAGAGACGGGGTGCGCCTTCTCGCCAAAGGCGAGTTGAAGGGGGCGATCACGATCGCCGTCGCAGGCGCTTCGAAAAAGGCGATCGCGGCCGTCGAGAAAGCCGGAGGCCAGGTCATCCTCAAGGTCCGAGGCGCCGCGCAAAAGGATGCGGAAAAAGCCCCATGAGCCGAGGCGCAGAAAGCCGGTCTCGAGGCTAGGGAAGGTTTAGATGGCGTCAGCCGCCGAGCAACTCGCTCAAAGCATCAATCTCTCGGCGTTCGCCAAGGCGACCGAGCTCAAAAACCGCATTTGGTTTACGCTTGGCGCGCTTCTCGTCTATCGCCTCGGCACCTACATCCCGATCCCCGGCATCGATCCCAAGGTCCTCGCCGATGTTTTCGCGCACAATGCCGGGGGAATTCTCGGCATGTTCGACATGTTCTCGGGCGGGGCGCTCGGGCGCATGACGATCTTCGCGCTCGGCGTCATGCCGTACATCTCGGCTTCGATCATCATCCAGCTCCTGGAAGCGGTCTCGCCAACCCTCGAAAACCTCAAAAAGGAAGGCGGAGCCGGGCAAAAGAAGCTCAACCAGTATACGCGTTACGGCACGGTCGTGCTGGCGCTCGTCCAAGGGTATGGGATCGCGGTCGGGCTCGAGGCGATGCGCGCCGGCGCCGAGACCGCCGTTCTCAATCCCGGCTATTTCTTCCGCATCACCACGGCGTTCTCTCTCTGCGGCGGCACGATGTTCCTGATGTGGCTCGGCGAGCAGATCACGGCGCGCGGGGTTGGGAACGGGATCTCGCTCATCATCATGGCGGGGATCATCGCAAACCTGCCGCACGCGCTCGCCGCGACCCTCGAACTCGGCCGCACCGGCGCACTCTCGACGGTGACCATCGCCAGCATCTTCGTGATGGCGGTCTTCGTCATCGGCTTTATCGTCTTTATAGAGCGCGCGCAGCGCCGCATTTTGATCCAATACCCCAAGCGCCAGGTCGGCACGAAAATGTTCGCCGGCGATTCCTCCTCGCACCTGCCTTTGAAGATCAACACTTCGGGCGTGATCCCGCCGATTTTCGCATCCTCGCTCCTCCTATTGCCGACGACGATTGCCGGGTTCATGACCAACGGGCAATCCATTCCTTGGCTGAGCCGGATCATGAGCTACCTGACGCTGGGCGGGCCGCTCTACCTCTCGATCTATGTCGCCCTCATCATCTTCTTTACGTTCTTTTACACGGCGATCGTCTTCAACCCGACGGAAACCGCGGACAACTTGCGCAAGTACGGAGGGTTCATTCCCGGGATCCGTCCCGGCAAGAACACGGCCGATTATCTCGACTACGTCTTGACGCGCCTGACGGTGCCGGGGGCGGCTTATCTCGCTGCCGTGTGCGTTTTGCCGCAGATCCTCATCACGCAATACGGCGTGCCGTTCTATTTCGGCGGGACGAGCCTTCTGATCGTCGTCAGCGTGACGATGGACACCGTCGCCCAGATCCAATCCCACCTTCTCGCCCACCAGTATGAGGGGCTCATCAAGAAGGCGAGGCTCAGAGGGCGCCGCGGATGAACATCGTCCTTCTCGGTCCGCCGGGATCGGGCAAGGGGACGCAAGCGAAGCGCATCGCGGAGAAAAAGCGGATCGCCCCGCTCGCGACGGGAGAGATGCTGCGGGCCGAAGTTCTTTCGGCAAGCGCGCTCGGGCTCTCGGTCAAAGGCATCATCGAGCGCGGCGACCTTGTCCCCGACGCCATCATGATCGCGATGATCGAGAAGCGGATCGGCGACAACCCAAGCGGCTTTATCCTCGACGGCTTTCCGCGCGACCTGGCGCAGGCCGAGGCGCTCGACACGATGCTCGCGGCGCGCGGGCAAAAGCTCGACCGCGTGGTCCTTCTGAAAATCGGCGAGGAGGCGCTCGTCGACCGCATCTCCGGGCGTTTCACTTGCCGCGGCTGCGGCGCCAGCTATCACGATCGCTATCAGAGGCCGCGGGTCGAGGGGGTCTGCGATCTCTGCGGCGGCAAAGACTTCGAACGCCGGCCCGACGACAACGCGCCGGTGGTGCGGGCGCGGTTTGCGGTTTATCGCCGGCAAACGGAGCCGATCGTCGGCTATTACGAAAAGCGCGGCATCCTTTCCCGGGTCGATGGGACGGGCGCGGTCGAGGAGGTTGCCGAAGCCATCGACCGGGTTCTCGGGTAAGGCGCGGTACCCTCCCCTTTTTTGCCTCAACCGGCAGAAGGCGGAGATTGATCTGGATTAGTTACGAGTTACGGCGACAAGTTACGGTGAAGTTACGGTGACAGTGCATTTAACTGACGTACCTTCGAAGTTGTGGGCGTCGCGGCGATGACATCACACGTCGCA
>JAKAOO010000174.1 GCA_021812165.1 Pseudomonadota bacterium
TCCGATCTTGCGCCGCAACGTGCCGGCCTTCGGGGCCCCATTGCCGGGGCGCTCCGTGAGGCTCTCGGGATCCCCCTCGAAGAGAGCTATCTCGTCGGCACCGGTTACGGGCGGGTGACGCTCCCCTTCTCCAAGGAACACATCCGCTCCGAGATCCTCTGCCACGGCCTCGGCGCCCATCTCATGTATCCGGGGACGCGCACTGTCCTCGATATCGGCGGCCAGGACACGAAGGCGATCCAGGTCGACGGCGCGGGGATCGTCGAGAACTTCCAGATGAACGACCGCTGCGCCGCCGGCTGCGGGCGTTATCTCGGCTATATCGCCGACGAGATGAACATGGGCCTGCACGAATTGGGTCCGATGGCGATGAAGGCGACGCGCACCGTGCGCATCAATTCGACCTGCACCGTTTTCGCAGGCGCCGAGCTGCGCGACCGTCTGGCTCTCGGCGAGAAGCGCGAAGACATCGTCGCCGGGCTTCACCGCTCGATCATCCTGCGGGCGATGTCGATCCTCGCGCGCTCGGGCGGCGTGCGCGACGAATTCACCTTTACGGGCGGCGTCGCCAAGAACGAGGCTGCGGTCAAGGAGCTTCGCCGCCTCGTGCGCGAGAATTACGGCGAGGTCGCGATCAATATCCATCCCGATTCGATCTATACGGGCGCGCTCGGTGCGGCCGCCTTCGCGCGCCGCGCCGTTGCCGAGTGAGGGGCCGAGTGAGGGGCCGACTGAGGGAGCGAGCGAAGGCGTGCCGAGCCATGCGTTTCTCCAGAACCCGTCATTCCGGCCGCAGCGGAGCGGAGGGCCGGAATCTATGAACACCCACTTTTCCAGTGGCGGCAGAAGCCGGCGTTCTTGGATCCCGGGCTCGCGGGCTGCGCCCGCGCCCCGGGATGAAGACCATGACGACGTTCTCGCATTCTGTCGGAGGCTCCGAGAAAGGGTGAAAGAATGACCGTCACCGCGGGAATCGATGTCGGCACCGGCGCCGTCAAGGCCGTGCTTTTCGAGGTCGAAGGGGAGAACGCGCGCTGGCTCGCCCGCCGAGTCGAACGCGTGCGCCAGCGCGACCCCTATCGGCTCGCGGAAGAGGCCTACGACGCCCTTCTCGAAGCGGCGGGTTTGCGGCGCGGCGACATCGCCTATGTCGCGACCACCGGCGAAGGCGAAGCGCTCTCCTTTCACACCGGCCATTTCTATTCCATGACCACCCATGGGAAGGGCGCCATATTTCTCGATCCCGAGACGCGCGCCGCGCTCGATGTCGGCGCCCTCCACGGCCGCGCGATCCGCATCGATGCGCGCGGCAAGGTTCTCGCCTACAAGATGACAAGCCAATGCGCGTCGGGCTCGGGGCAGTTTCTCGAAAACATCGCGCGCTATCTCGGGATCGCGCAGGACGAAATCGGCGTCCTGTCGAAGGCGGGCGACAGTCCCGAAAAAGTGAGCGGGATCTGCGCCGTCCTTGCCGAAACCGACGTCATCAACATGGTCTCGCGCGGCATCTCGGCGTCGAACATTTTGAAAGGCATCCACTCGGCAATGGCCGATCGCCTGATCCGGCTTCTCAGAAGCATCGGCAGCATCGACGGCGCCGTTTTGATGACGGGCGGCCTCGCACTAGACGACGGCATCGGCGCCTGCATGGAGGAGGGGATGGCAAAGGAGAAGGTGCGCACTCCCATCCGCCACCACCCCGATTCGATCTATGCGGGCGCGATCGGCGCCGCGCTTTGGGGCGCATTCCGCCACGACAAGCTCGCGCGTCAGGGCGCCCTCGCCAACGCCGCCTGACCATTCGACAGGCTCAGGACACCGCCCTTCGACAGGCTCAGGACACCGCCCTTCGCCGGGCTCGGGAGGACAAGAATGGCGCTCCTCATCCTCGACACCTGCACCAATTGCGACGCCTGCCGCCCGGTCTGTCCCAACGAGGCGATCAGCGAAGGCGATACGATTTACGTGATCGACCCGTTGCGTTGCACGGAATGCGTCGGCGCCGAGGACGAGTCGCAATGCACACTCGTCTGTCCCGCCGACTGCATCGTGCCGCATCCCGACTTCCGCGAAACCCGCGAGGAACTCCTCGCCAAATACCAAGAGCTCCACGGGTAGCGAGGAGACGCAAAAAGACGCCCCGTTTCCCCAACATGGCCGGACGAAGACCCGTGGGCCTTCAGCCCACGGACGTGTTCCGCGGGCATCCGCGCACCCGAGGCAAGCGCCGGCGGCTGCGGCAGAGCCGATCGCGTAAGGCAAGTTGCGTTCTTGAGTGGCGGAGAGGGTGGGATTCGAACCCACGGTCCCCCGCAAGAGGGACAACGGTTTTCGAGACCGCCCCGTTCGACCGCTCCGGCACCTCTCCGCGTCAACGGGAACAAGGGCTTAACATATGGGGCCGCGTTCCGAAAAGAGAACCGATCGGGGAATTGGCACCGAATTGGCACCGGAAGAGAAACCGGGTGTTTCGAGACGCGCCGCCGGGAGCGCGCTCCTCAGCATGAGGCGCGTTCCCGAGGGCATGAAGAAGCGGGTGCCATGAAGAAAATTCCTCATCCTGAGGAGGCCGCGATCCGCGGCCGGCAACGCGTCTCCTCCCCTCTCGTCTTTCCATAAGGCACCGCCAGCGCCTAAAATCGGCAAACGGAGAGAGCGCCCTAGTGGCAGGTTACAAAAAATTCCGAATGCGCCATCGCGGGGTTGTTGCAGTGGCTCCCTCACCCTACCCTCTCCCCCGGCCGGCGGGGGAGAGGAAAACGAATTGGCGGGCGCGCCGTCCTTTTTTCACCCTCGCCCCCTCCCCGGACTTGATCCGGGAATCACGGGGGAGAGGGTTAGGGTGAGGGGGGTGCCCGCTCGGGATCCCATACGCCGATCTCCGGAACGAGATACCAACCAGTGCGGGACGCGAAGACGGACGACGCCATGAACAAAGACGATCCTCGCCCTCCCCATGGCGCCTACCGCGCCTCGGGCGTCGACACCGGCGAAGCCGGCGCCGGGCTCGACCGTCTCGTCGAGCGGATCACCCGCACCTGGCCGCCTCCCGGACGCTTCGCGGCCCGCATCCAATTGTAGATCGTGGTGCGGCAGAACCCATAAGACGCGATCACGGCCGAGGGACGCTCGCCCTCGCGCACCCGCTCCATCGCCATCAGCCGAATGGCTTCCAGCGTGCGCTAGTCGAAACTGCGTCCATCTCGCTGCATGCCCAATCATCTCGGAGAACGAACCGGATGTCAACCAGAATGTAGCCTTATTTACAGACTTGTGAGTAAGAAACCGATCCGAGTGGTCCTACGGGTGGGGTCCACCTCAGGGCGCCGCCATTGCCCGCTACTTGTGCGGTTGCGCAGCCGCGCCGCCGGAAACCATCAGGCTGAGCATGATCACGGCGCCGACCAGGTAGGGAATCGTATAAACGGCGACGCTGCCCCCGCCCCAGCCGAACATGTCGCGCGCCTGCACGAGCACGTAGCCGGAGACGGAGCCGAGAAGGAAGAAGATTGTTGCCAGAACGCCGGTGCCGAGCGGAATATCCTGCTCTTCGACTTGGTCCTGGATCAGCGCGTAGCAGTTGGTGTAGATCGAGTTTACGGCGAAGCCGAAGACGAAGCACAGGGTGGCGATCAACCACGGCGTGGGCGAAACCAAAAAGACCGCGGCACCGAAGATTGCGGAGCCGATCACCGCTAGTAGCAGGTATAGCTTGCGGCCGATGCAATCCGCGATATAGCCGGCCGGCGCGCCGCCGAAAATATTGCCGATGCCGAACAAGCTGAAGACGGCGCTCGCCGTGGCGAGGTCCATGTGATTGGCAGTGCGCAGGAATGTCTCGTACAAGCCGAGAAACGAATAAAGGCCGAGACCGTTGATCGCCATTACGCTGGCCACCGCGACATTCTTCGGTACCAGTACACGGCGTAAGCGCTCAATGGTGATCGGGCCGGTGGTCTTGTCGGATTGGATGTTCTGCCGGCGCAGGGCGATGCCGATGAGGATCGCTCCGACGATGCCGGCACCGGCAAGCCAATAAAACGCCGGTTCCCACCGTCCGGTAAGAGTCAGGATTTGCGCGACAACGAGCGGACCGGAGAATATCCCGATGCCGAAAAGCGAGGCCGCTAGGCCCGTGAGCGTGCCGCGGTACCTGGCGCTCAGACCGCCGAGGAACGAAAAAAGCGCGACGTTGTACAGCCCTTCGCCGATGCCGCTGACGATCCGCGCGACCGTCAGGTCGCCGAAGCCGAAGCCGAGCGGCGTATAACCCGTGCCGAGCGAGAAAACAATCGCTCCGAGGACCAGCGAGTTGCGCGTGCCGAAACGCATGACGTAAAAGCCCGCCGGAATGGCCGCGAGCGCGATGCCCAGCGTGAAGACCGTCGCCAGGAATCCGGCCGATAGCAGCTCAAAGTTATAGGCCTTGCGGATTTCGACGAGCTCGATTGCGAAGACGAGCCGGTCCCACGCGTAAATCAGGTAGACGATGCTGGTGAGAATGAGCCCGACCGCGGGCAGGCTGAAGCGCGGCGTTTGATCGTCCGACATCGACATCCCCTCTTGTTTGCGTCTCGTCCCCTCGTTCGCTCGTATGTCCGTTGACGATCACCCGCGGCTCGCGCCTTTCACGAGGCTGCGCGCGGCGATCGGCGCGGCAAACTGGCGAGCACGTGCTCGACCGCTTCGCTGCGCGTGCCGATCCAGACGCCGGGCGTGCGCTTGGCGATCTGCATGACCGCCTCGTAGGCCCAGGTGCCGAGCGGCCGACCGAAGACATGGGCGTGCGCAGTGGCGTCGAGCAGCACGGGGCCTTTCTCGCTCTGGCGCAGTCGCGCGAGCGTCCGCTCGAACATCTCGACATATTGGCGCGGCGGATCGCCGTAGCGCATGTAGAGTGGCATGTCGTTCACCTCCATGGTGAACGGCGCAGCGACGATGCGCTGTCCAGCGAAATCCTGGATATAAGGCAGATCGTCGTCCATGGCATCGCCGTGCCAGAGGTAGCCGGCTTCGGCGAGGAGCCGCGCCGTCGCCGTGCTCGGCGTGCCGCGCGGACTCATCCAGCCTTTGGGCGCCTGCCCCGCGACTTGGGTGAGCAACCGCGTCACCTTGGCGATGTGCTCTTTCTCCACCGCCTCGGCCAGCATGACGGGAATGATGTCTTGGCCGTAGGCGTGGGCGATGATGTCGTGGCCGGCGGCGGCGATTGCCTTGACGGTGTCGGGATAGCGCTCGGCCAGGACGCCACTCACCATGATGCCGGCCTTCAGCTTGTAGCGCGCGAGGCTGTCGAGCAGCCGCCAGATGCCGCGCACCGGGCCGTAAGTGCCGAACGACAGTGCGTTGGTGTCGAAATGGCCGGCCGGGAGCGGATTACCCATCGGTCCGATCCCCGGACCCTTGCCGTCGCTCCAGGCCTCGAATGCGACGTTGAAGAAGATTGCGATGCGGCAACCACCCGGCCACCCGAAGTCCCTGTTCAGGCGCGTTACGGTTGCACCGGTCGCGACTAAGTCCCTCTCGTCCGCCATGGCTTCGGATTCCTTCTTGGGTGTGCGGTGCCCCTGTTGCATTTACGCATGATAACGCCGGAAATTGTGCCGCTGCGGCATTGATCCAGGTCACCGGAGCGGCGCGCACCCTCGTGCGGCGGACCAGCGGGATCGTCGGCACGTAGATCAAACGGTGCGACGCGGCATCCTGTGGAAACGATCGGTCGAAGAGGCCGAGCGCGAGGCATTGCGCGAAAAGCAAGAATGGTGAGCTCCCCTCTTGTCTTTCCATAAGGCACCGCCAGCGCCTAAAATCGGCAAACGGAGAGAGCGCAGCCGGGATTGAACCGTCACGACGCCATGAATAGAGACAACCCTCGCCCTCCCGATGGCGCCTACCGCGCCTCGGGCGTCGACACCGGCGAAGCCGGCGCCGGGCTCGACCGTCTCGTCGAGCGGATCACCCGCACCTGGCCGCCTCCCGGAGCATGGGGCGCGGTGCGGCTGCCGATCGGCTACTTTGCCAACGTCATCGAACTCGGCGGCTTGGGGCTCGCGATCTCGACCGACGGGGTGGGCTCGAAGTCGATCATCGCCGAGCGGATGGGCCGCTACGACACGATCGGCATCGACTGCGTCGCGATGAACGTCAACGACCTCATCTGCGTCGGGGCGCGCCCCTTGTCGCTCGTCGACTATATCGCGGTCGAGCGCGCCGACGCCCTGATGCTCGATCGCATCGCGATCGGCCTTGCCGAAGGGGCGAAAGAGGCCGGCATCTCGATTTGCGGCGGCGAGATCGCGCAACTCGAAGATGTCGTGCGCGGCTTCGACCTCGCGGCGACCGCCGTCGGCAGCGTCGCTCTCGACAAGATCCTCACCGGCCGCGATGCGGAACCGGGCGACGCCATCATCGGCATCGCCAGCAGCGGCATCCACAGCAACGGCCTCTCTCTCGCCCGCAACGCCTTTTTCAAACGGGAGAAGCCCCTTCCCTTGGATTTTCCGTTGCCGCGAACGGGCGTTGCGCTCGGCGAAGAGCTTCTTCGCCCGACCTTCATTTACGTCAGAGAGATCATGGAAATTCTCGAAAGAGTTTCCGATGTGAAGGCATTGATCCATATTACGGGAGACGGGCTTCTCAACCTCAACCGCATCGAGAACGACCGGGTAGGGTTTCGCCTCGACGCGCTTCCCGAGGCGCCGGAAATCTTCACGATGATCGAGGAATATGGCCGGGTACGCCGCAGCGAGATGTTTGAAGTCTACAATATGGGCGTCGGCTTTTGCGTGATCGTCTCGCCAAAGGGCGCGAGCGCGGTGCTCTCGATCCTCAAGGCGCATGGGCGCAAGGCGCAACAGATCGGCGAGATCATCGAAGACGCGACGAAAGGCGTTTACCTGACGCGGGAAAAGCTCGTCGGACACAAAAAGGCGTTTCGCGACGCCTGACGGGCGGGAGGGAAGAGCGATGAACCTCGCGGCGCTCTTATTTTCGGTGGCGCGGCGCGTGCCTGAGGCTCCGGCCCTGAGCGAGGGCGCCGTCGCCTGGACCTATCGGGAATTTGCGGGCCGCGTCGCCGCTTTCGCCGGCGGCCTTCTCGCCCGCGGCCTCGAACCCGGCGAGCGCGTCCTTCTCGTGATGGAGAACGCGGCGGAGTTTTTCGAGGCGCTTTTCGGCTGCTGGGCGGCGGGGCTCTGCGCGGTTCCGGTCAACGCCCGCCTTCACCCGCGCGAGGTCCTGTGGATCGCGGGCGATTGCGGCGGCCGCCTTCTCTTTGCGACGCCCGCTCAGGCCGAGGCGCTCCTGCCCTTTCGGCAATCGGTCGAAAGTCTCTCGGCGATCGTGCCGACGCGAAGCGCCGACTACCAATCGTTCTTGCGTCGGCCGGTCTTTCCCGCGCGCCTCGCTCCCGAAGAGCGCGCCTGGCTCTTTTACACGAGCGGCACGACCGGCCGGCCGAAAGGGGCGGTCCTCTCGCACCGCAACCTCCTGTTCATGAGCCAGTGCTACTGGGCCGACATCGACCGGCTCGACGAACGCGACACCCATCTCTGCGCCGCTCCCCTCTCGCACGGCGCCGGGCTTTACGCGCTCGCGCATATCCTCCAAGGCGGGCATCAGATCGTTTTGCCGCATTTCGACATCGAGGCCATCCTCGATTGTCTGAAGCGCCATTCTCGCGTCTCCTTTTTCGCCGCCCCGACGATGCTGACGCGCCTCGTCCATTCGCCCGCGGTCGCTGCCGCCGATCTTTCGAATCTGCGCACGCTCTATTACGGCG
>JAKAOO010000007.1 GCA_021812165.1 Pseudomonadota bacterium
TCGTGTTCCTCCTGCGTCGGGTAGAGCTTGGCCGTCCCCGGGCTCAAAGTGAGGCCGCGCGGATGGGTGAGAAGCCGGATGCGCGAGCGGTCCTCGATCCACGGGTCGAAAATATTGGGCAGCCATTCCGGGCAACGCTGCAGAATGCGCACAAAGCCGAGCCCCTTGTGGCGGAACGCCCTCTTGATGAGGTCGTAGAGGACGTCGGGGATCCAGTCGGCGGCCTGCGCCACGAACGAGACGTTCTGCACGCCGAGCGTGACGGAAAGGGGATTGAGCGCGTCGAGATAGGCGCCGCGCGGCGTGGTGTTGCTTTTGAGGCCGAGCGGCGAGGTCGGCGACACCTGCATCTTGGTGAGGCCGTAGATCTGGTTGTCGTGCAGCATCACCGTCAGGTTCATGTTGTAGCGGATGGCGTGGATCCAATGCGCCGCGCCGATGCTGCAGCAGTCGCCGTCGCCCGTATTGACGAAGACGGCGAGATCGGGCCGCGCCATCTTGACGCCCTCGGCGATCGGCAGCGCGCGCCCGTGGATGCCGTGGAGGCCGTAGGTCTTCATGTAGTGCGGGAAGCGGCTCGAACAGCCGATGCCGGAAATGAAGACGGTCTTTTCGGGCGCCAAATCCTCGTCGCGGCACAAACGCTGCACGGCCGTCAGGATGGCGCTGTCGCCGCAGCCGGTGCACCAGCGCGGCACGCCGCTCTGATAATCCTCGAGCGCGTAATGCTCGTCGTGCAGCCGCAGCAGGCATTCGGTGGCGGAGGTGGACATCGGCGCCTCTCTTCTCAATTCTGGCGCAGTTTTTGGAGAATCGCGGCGCGGATGACCGCGGGCTTCATCGGCTGGCCCTTCACCTCGCACCAGCAATCGACATCGATGAGATAGCGCGCGCGCAACAGCATCGCGAGCGCACTGTAGCGGCGGTTCGTCTCGTCGATCAGCGCGTCCTCGGGCTGGTCGCACCAGTTGCCTTCGATCGTCATCACCCGGCCGAAGCCGGCCATGATCTCCTTGAGGCCCGGCGCCATCGGCTGCAGGAAGGTCAAGTGCACCGAGGAGACCCTGTGCCCTTCCGCTTGCAGCCGCTCCACCGCCTCCTCGATCGCGCCGCGCGTGCTGCCCCAGCCGACCACCAGAAGATCGCCGCTCGCCGGCCCGAACACCGCCGGCGGCGCCAGAGTCTTTTGCAGCGCCGCCAGTTTGAGGCTGCGCGCATGGATGCTTTTCTGGTTGGTCTCGGCGTCGTAGGCGACGTGGCTCCGATCGTCGTGAGCAAGCCCCGTCACCGTATGCACGCCGCCCGCCTGGCCGGGCACGATGCGGCGCATGAGCCCCGTGACGGGATCCCAGTCGTAGGGCTTGGCGCCGGCGGGAAGGCTGCCCTCGTCGGCCGGCGGCGCGAGCCAGGCGGGATTGAACTGCGGCCGCGGGATCGGCTGCTGCGAGGTCGCGAGCGCCGCGTCGGAAAGCACCACCACGACCATGTTGAAGGTCTCGGCGATCTTGCGCGCGGTGATGACGGAATAGAAACAGTCTTCGATCGTGGAAGCGGCCATCACCACCTTCGGCGCGTCGCCGTGGCTGCCGAACATGGCGGAGAGGAGGTCGCCCTGCTCCGCCTTGGTCGGGAGCCCGGTGCTCGGACCGCCGCGCTGCACGTTGACGACGACGAGCGGGATCTCGCCCATGACCGCAAGCCCGATGCCTTCCTGCTTCAGCGAGAAGCCGGGACCGGAGGTGATGGTGACCGTGCATTTGTTGGCATAAGAAGCGCCGAGGGCGAAGGCGCAGGCGCTGATCTCGTCCTCCGCCTGGTGCACCACGCCGCCCACCTTTTCGAACACATCGGCGAGATAATGCGAGGCGGAGGTCGCGGGGGTGATCGGGTACATGGCGCAAATCTCCATGCCCGAAGCGAGAATGCCCAAGGCGAGCGCGGTGTTGCCGTTGACGACGATCTGCGGCTCGTTCGCGCGCAGGGCGGGAATGCGGTACTGGAAGGCGAGATTCGATTCCGCCCACGCCGCGCCGGCCTCCAAGAGCCGCAGATTGGTCTCGACCACCTTGGCGTCCTTCTTGCCGAAGACGAGCGCCACCTGATCGGCCGCGAGCTGCATGTCGAGGTCGTAGATGTTGCAGAGGACGCCAAGGGCGAACATGTTCTTGCCGCGCCGCGGGTCGCTGACGATGGCGCGGCATTCCTTCTCCATCGGGATCTCGTGCACGGCGTAGCCGGCCGCGACGAGCTCGTCGTACATCTCGCCGTAGGAGGCGGCGATCGCCGTGTTGCGGTCTTCGCGCCACATGTTTTCCATGAGGATCGTCGCGCCCGGTTTCAATGCGCCCTCGCGCACGCGCCCCAAAAGCACCTGCTCGTTGAAGGCAATGATGAGATCGGTCTCGTTGCCGCCATTGGTGATGCGGCGCGAGCCGAAGCGGATGCGGTTGCCGGAGGCGCCGGCAACGCTCCTCGCGGGCGGGCGGATTTCGGCCGGAATGATCTCGACCGTCCACACGCCGTAACCCATGCGCGCGGCGATGGCGCCGAGGCACTGGCCGCAACGCTGCGCTCCCTCGCCGGAATCGCTGATCACTTCGACGATGTGTTCGGAGGGCGTCGAGAGCGTCCTCGCGCGGGCGCCCTTGGGCGAGATGAGGGGTCGTTCAAGGAGAGTGGCTTCGTTCATGGCCTGGTCAAAGCGCTCGGGTTGATCTCAAGCGGGCGCGGCTTTAGAAGCTGCGGAAAAACCTCCTGTCATTCCGGGACGGCCCGTGAGGGCCGGGCCCGGAAACCATGAACACAGGCCAAGCCATCGATTTCTCGGGCCTGTGTTTATGGATTCCGGGCTCGCGTCCGCGGGCGACGTGCCGGGCACAGCCGCCGGAGGTTCGCTGCGAAGGCCGCGCAAGGCTGATAGCCCGCGGATCGACCGCGCCCCGGAATGACGACATTCCAGCATTTTTCCGCATCCTAGAAGCTGCGGATCCGGGCGAAGTTGCGTTCTCCGGCGGGGATGCCGAAGTGGCTCGCGGCGATGGCGCCGATCGGCTCCGGCTCCGAAATGCCGAGATACGCCTTCATGGCGCGCGCCGCCTTGCGGCCGGCGCCCATCGCCTCGATCACGGTCGCCGCGCCGGTGACGATGTCGCCGCCGGCGAAGACGCCGGCCATCGACGTCGCGAGCTCCTCGTCGGCCTCGATGTAGCCGCGCTTATTGAGCCCGATCTTCGAGGTCTGGCCGATGATCGGGTTGGCGTTGGTGCCGATGGCAAAGACCACCTGGTCGCATTCCACCTCGTGCTCGCTGCCGGCGACGGGCACGGGCCGCGCGCGGCCGGAGGCGTCGGGCTCGCCGAGCTCCATCGCGATGCACCGCAGCGCGCGCACATTGCCGCCCTCGTCGCCCAGAATTTCGGTGGGCGCCGTCAGCCATTTGAACACGATGCCTTCCTCTTCGGCGTGATGGACCTCCTCGGCGCGCGCCGGGCATTCGGCCCGGCTGCGGCGATAGACGCAGGTGACGCGCTGGGCGCCGAGACGCAGCGCGACGCGCATCGCGTCCATGGCGGTGTTGCCGGCGCCGACGACGGCGACATTCTTGCCGAGCGGGATCGGCGTGTCGTAACGGGGAAAGTCGCGCGCCCGCATCAGGTTGCAGCGGGTCAACAGCTCGTTCGCCGACAAGACGCCGTTCAATGATTCGCCGGGTATGCCGAGCATCGCCGGAGTGCCGGCGCCGGTGCCGATGAAGACGGCGTCGAAGCCCAGATCGTCGAGCATCTCTTCGATCGTGAAGAGCCGCCCGATGAGGGTGTTGCACCGGAACGTGACGCCGAGCCGCCGCAGATTCGCGATCTCGGCGTCGACGACCGCGTTCGGCAGGCGGAAGTCGGGGATGCCGTAGCGCAACACGCCGCCCGGCTCGTGAAACGCCTCGAACACGGTCACCTCGCAGCCGGCCTTCGCCATGTCGGCGGCGCAGGCCATGCCCGCGGGACCGGAACCGATGATGCCGACCCGCCGCCCGCAGGGCTCGATATGCGGCAGGTTCACCCAGCCCTCGACGATGGCGCGGTCGCCGACAAAGCGTTCGAGACGGCCGATCGCCACGGGTTCGAGCGTCTCGCCGACGACGCAGACCCCTTCGCACTGAGTCTCCTGCGGGCAGACGCGGCCGCAGACGGCGGGGAGGAGATTGGTGCGGCCGATCACCTCCCAGGCGCCGCGGAAGTCCTTCATGCCGATGCGCTCGATGAACCCGGGGATGTCGATGCCGACGGGGCAGCCTTCGATGCAGATGGGATCGGGGCAAAAGAGGCAGCGCTCGCTTTCGACGAGCGCCGCCTTTTCGTCATAACCGAGACTGACCTCGCCGAAATTGGCGGCGCGCTCGCCGGCCTTCTGTTCGGAAACCGAAGTGCGGCTTTGCGGGATGGTGCGGATCGTTCGTTTCTTCGCCATGACCAATGACCGGGTTCTTGCGATCGCTCTCACGCTCTGCCGCCGAGGCTCGTCATGCGGCAGTTCTCCGACCAGTGCTCGAGCGCCCTTTTCTCCTCCTCGCTGTAGCGCTTGAGGCGCCGCATCAGATCGTCGAAGTCGACAAGGTGGCCGTCGAAATCGGGCCCGTCGACGCAGGCGAATTTGACCGCTCCGCCGAGCTTGACGCGGCAGCCGCCGCACATGCCGGTGCCGTCGACCATGATCGGGTTGAGGGAGACGGTGGTCTTGATGCCGGAGGGACGCGTCACCTCCGCGCAGGCTTTCATCATGATGGGAGGACCGATCGCCACCACCTCGTCGATGTCGGGATGCGCGGCGAGGGCGGAGCGGATGCCGTCGCTGACAAAGCCTTTCATCCCCGCCGAGCCGTCATCGGTGCAGAGGATCACCTCGTCGCAGAACGCGCGAAACTTCTCTTCCCAGAAGATTAATGCGCGGTTACGGAAGCCGAGAATGCCGATGACATAGGCGCCCTTTTCCTTGAACGCGCGCAGCTGGGGAAAGATCGGCGCCACGCCGAGGCCGCCGCCGACGCAGGCAACCTTTTTCACGGTGCCGATATGCGTCGGGGTGCCGAGCGGCCCCACCAGCGCGTGGAGGCGCGCGCCCGCCCGACAGGTCTGCTGCATCTCGCGGGTGGTCTTGCCGACCGCCTGAACGACGAGGGTGACGGTGCCTCGGGCGCGGTCGAAGTCCGCAAGGGTGAGCGGAATGCGCTCGCCCTCTTCATGCAGCATGACGATGACGAATTGTCCGGCCCGCGCCGCCTTCGCCATCAGCGGATGGCGGATTTCGAGGAGATAGGTGACGTCGGAAAAATCCTGCCGGCGGACGATCTCGAAGCCATACTCTTCTAGGACGTCGTTCATTGTCCCTGGTCCTCGGCCCTCGCGAATGAAGGCCGGTCGCAAATGAAGCCGTTGCGACTGCCCACTAAGCCAAAAGCCGGCGCGGGCAATTGATATGGATCAAGATGTCCCGCGCATAGCTGGCGCGCGACCCAGACCCAGACCCATCCTTCCCGGCACGCTGACGGGAAAGAAGGCTGCGCTCCGCAGCTCCCGCCCGCGCGGCTTTGGCGAAAGAAGATGCCCGAAATTTTCCTCTTGTTTTCTTGCCGCTCCGGAGTAGGATGCGAACAATTCTCGTTTGCATCAGCAGCCGGAGACATCCCGTGCGGCCTCTCGCCCAATTCCTCGCTTTTGCGCTTTTCGCCTTTCCGGCCGCGGCGCTCGCCGCCACTCCGCAGTTTTCGATCGCATTGAAGGCGCACCAATTCGTCCCGAAAGAACTGGAAATCCCCGCCGGCAAAAAGGTCGAACTCAGAGTCCGCAACAACGACCCCGCTCCCGCGGAGTTCGAAAGCACCTCGCTCCATCGCGAAGAAGTCGTTGTCGGCGGCGGGGAGATCCGCGTCTTTCTGGGGCCTCTCGATCCCGGACGCTACACGTTTTTCGACGACTTCCATCCTTCGACGCGCGGCACGCTCATCGTCAAGTAGCGGCGGGCGGCATCGCGATGCGTCCGCCGGTCGCCGCGATTCTCTTCGCACTTCTGACGTTCCTCTTCGGTGCCTCGCGCGCGCTTGCCGATTTCAAGGTGTGGCAGCCCGACGCCGAGTTCGGCGAAACGGCGCTCGAAACGGTCGGCGACTGGGGCTACGATCCCCTCTCCAAAAAAAGCGACGAACGAAGCTTTACGGAAGAATTCGAACGCGGGGTGACGCCCTTCTGGCGCACGGAACTCGAACTCGAGGAAAACCGCCTTCCGGGACCCGACAATTCGACGAATTTCGCCCAAGCGACCTCCGAAAACCTGTTTCAGTTTACGCCCCGGGGGGAATATTGGCTCGATGCCGGGTTCTTCTTCGAGTACGGCCAATCGATGCTGCCCGACACCCCCAGCGAGACCACCTTCGGTCCCGTACTGCGCAAGGAGATCTTTCACACGATCGACACCGTCAACCTCTTCATCGAGAAGGATCTCGGCAATTATGCTGGCGGGAGGCCCAATTTTCTCTACGCCTGGGAGACGCGCATCGACCTCGGAACGAGCATCGAGCCGGGCTTCCAGGCGTATGGCTTCGTCGGCCCTTTGACCCATTTGACGCCGCTCCGGGAAGAAGACCATCGCCTTGGACCAATGCTCTTCGGCACGATTGTCGCGCTCGGCCCCGGGGCTTTGCGTTGGAACGGCGGGGTCCTGTTCGGCCTGACCGCGCCCGCGCCGCTCGTCACGCTGCGCTGGCAGGCGGAATACGAGATCCATTTCTGAGAGCGGTCGACGGGCGAAGAAGATTGCGGGCCGGCGCCGGACCTGCCGCGGCGGGAGGTCCACAGTCCCCAGGGGCCGGCCCGCTCTCCCCCTACCGCTGACCCGACGGGACCGGGGCCCCCCGAAGCGAGCGAACTCTTCGCAAACGGCAACCCGTCGGCTAAGTGGCGGCGCGGCGCGCCGTCAGTTGCTCTTCGATCGCCTCGATCGAGCGCCCCTTCACCTCAAAGCCGAGAACTGCGTAAGCGAAACCCGCCAAAAGGGACCAGCCGGCCAGATAGATAAAGGCCGGAAGGATGGCGGAGACGGTGGCTTGCGGGGTGACGATATTCGACACGCCGGCGATGAGTGCAAGGCCCAAGGGGCCGATGATCTTGCCGATGCCGCCAAAGCCATAGGCCGAACCCATGCCGGTGGTGCGCAGGCGCGCCGGCCACACCTCGGCCGCATAGGGACCGACGATGGCAAAGCCGCCATCGGCGAAGAAATCGGTAAAGATGAGGAGAAGCCAGAAGAGGGAGGTCGTCCCGATCATCACATCACGAAATACGGCCGCAAGCACGAGGCCGAGGGCCGCACCGATGCCGAGGAGCCCGCCCGAGGCGCGCCGGCCGATGGCGTCGGACAAAAAGGAAAAGGCAATCCGCCCGAGGAGGCCGCCGGAGGCGATGAAAAACATCAGCCAAAAGGCCTTTGGCGGCGGGATCTTGAGAAGGAGAACGAGAAGGCTCGGCGCCCACAGGGTAAGGCCGTAAACGCTCGTCTGAGCGCCAAGATTGCCGAGCCATGAGACGAGAAGGCTGCGCGGGTAGAGAAAGAGTTCGGAAAAGCGCGCCTTCTCCACTGCCGGAGCCGCGATCGCCGCGAGCGGAATGCTTTCCGGCGCGACCTCGAGCGCCCAGGCCAGCGATCGCCGGGCCTCCTCGGTGCGGCCTTGACGCGCCAGCCAACGCGGCGATTCCGGGACCCAGACGCGGATGAGGAGAGTGAGAAGGGCCGGGATCATGCCGACGGCGAACAGGCCTCGCCACCCTATCCAGTGCGTCAGTGTCGCCGCCAGAAGCGAGCCCAGCATGATGCCGAGAGGGATGAAGACCGTGACGAGACCGCCGATCACCCCGCGTTTGGAAGTCGGCACGAATTCCTGCACCAAAGGCAGATCGACCGAATAGAGCCCGCCGACGCCGAACCCTGCAATAAAGCGAAAGACTACAAGAAACTGCCAGTTGTGGTGCGGTGTCAGGGCGAGGATGCCGGTGGCGATGGAGAAGTTGAGCACCGTCGCGATGAAAACGCTTCTGCGGCCGATGCGGTCGGCAATATGGCCCCAGACAAAGGCGCCAAAGATGGCGCCGACGCCCGAAGAGAGAAAGACCATCGCCGCCTGCCCATAAGTCAGTTTCCACGGGCCGACGATGACGATAAAGACAAAGGCGATGACGAAGTAGTCGAAGAATTCCATCATATCGCCGAGGATCGCGGCGAGGATGATCCGGTACTGGTTGCCTTTGAGCCGGGTTTGGCGATCGAGGATCGCCATCATCGAATCCGCCGCCGCGGCTGCGGGCGCGGCCCGCGCCGATCCGGAACTCCCGCTGCCTCGATCTGTCATGGTGTTTCTCCCCGCCGCTATTTGATTGCCAGAGGATTGACGGGCGACCCGACCGCCCCCGTGATCGGCAACGCCGGTGCGACGAACAGGAACTCGTAGCGCCGGTCCTCGGCGCAGTCGTTTGAAAGCTCCGCCAGATGGAAGATCTCGCCCACCGAAAGGCCCATCATCGGGATCGCGATCCAGTGCCAGGGCTGGGCGGCGTCGATCGTCTGGTTGGGTCGGACCTCGACGCCCCAGGTGTCGGTGGCGATGGCGGCGACCTCTTTCTCACGAAGCCAATCAAGCGTTTCGAAGGCGAGGCCCGGCGCATCCCCGCCGGCATAACCGTCCCAATTGCCGGCGGCGAGTTTCGCCTCGATCTGGCCGGTGCGCACGAGAAGGAAATCGCCGCGCTTGACGCTTACCCCGAAATGCCGCTCGGCCCGATCGAGGAGCTCGTTGGTGATGCCGAAGGCGTCGGGAAGGGTCTCCATCCCCAGCATCCGGGCGATGTCGAGCAGGACGCCGCGGCCGACCATTTTCGCCTTCGTCTGCTCGATCCCGCATTTCTGGGCGCCGAAACTCGAGACGGTGCGGCAGTCGCGCCCGTTCCACATGTTCTCGCCGAAAAAGATGTGGCCGAGACCGTCCCATTGCGTGCCCGCTTGCAGCGGCATGATGACGATGTCGTCGGCGCCGCGGATCTTGCGGTAATCGAGGGCGCCCGAATAGGCGTCGCTGCCGTCGCGCAGCATGACGTGGATCGGGTTGAAGCGCCCGATCGCGCCATAGCCGGTCTGCGCGCCCTGCGGTCCCTTGTCGTCGAAGGGAAGGGCGAGCGAGAAGACCCGGCCTTTTCTGACGAGCCGGGCGGCGGCGGCGATGTCTTCGGCGCTCGTGTAATTGAGCGTCCCGATCTCGTCATCGGCGCCCCATTTGCCCCAATTCTTGAGCCGCTCGGCGGCGGCGCGAAGGTCCTCCAGGCTGAGCCTCGGAAGTGCTGGCGCGTCCTCCGGCATGATCTTGCACCCTTTCTTGCAATCCGGAACGAAGATTGCGTTTGTTCCAAATCTAATATTGAGCGCCTGACGGCGCGGCGGGAACTGATTTAGATCAAGCCGGCAAGAGTTTGTAAAGAGGCGCCGCGCGCCGCGCCTGAGCGAGATCGCTTCTTCGCCCCGCTCGTCGCGATGACGGAAAATCGTGTCGCAACCTTCTCCTTCGGGACACTCGCGCCAGCTACTGTCCCTCTCGTTCCGCTTGCCGGGGCAGAGGAAAGGCGGCGCCGCGCGGCGCGGCTTCGGGGAGGGAGACCGCGGCTCTCAGAGGCGGATTGGCGGCGCGTTGCGGGGTGCACCAGGAGAGCGTATCGAAACCGCCGCAAGAGGGACAGAGGGCGTCCCATTCGAGGCTTTCGCCGCCGCAATCGCCGCAGACATAGAGCGGATCGGGCGCCGCCGCGAGCGCCTTCTCCCGCCAGTCGCGCGCCCGCGCGCTGTCGCCGTATTCCGCCTCTTCCAGTCGCGCCATCAAGAGGCAGAGCCGCAGGGTCGGCCTTGGGCTCTCCTCCCCTATTCCCGCATCGGCAAAAGAGAGGGCGCCCAAAGCCGTTTCATGGAGAAGTTGCCGGTTCGGCAATCCGCGGATCGACTGCGGGCCATGGGTGCCGGGGGAAGGCCATGAATCGACGAGCCCGCCTGATCCCTCTTCGAGCGGGCTGCCGCGGCTCGCCCGCGACCGCCCCACCGGCGCCGCTCGCTCGGGAAAGCGCAGCGGAGGCGCTGCGGCGAGCGCTGTTTCGAGACTGTGGCGCGCCTGGCCCCACAACTCGGCCGCAAGCGCGGCTTCGGCGAGGGCGATCCGGCTCTCGCGCGCCTCGGGATTCTGCGCGGCCAGCCGCTCGAAGCGTTTGACCCTTTGAAGCGCCGGCTCGCCCGCGAAGATCGTGCCGTAAAGGCGCGACAGTTCGGGCGTGGGCGCGGTGCGCCAGGCGCTCTCGACGACCCGTGCGGCAGCCTTTGCGCGGCCTGCTTCGAGAAGGAGCCGGGCGTGGTGCGCGGCGGGCGCGGCGAGGTCGCGGCAGAACGCCTCGGCGCTGGCGGCGAGCGTCAGGGCGCGCCGGCGATCGCCCGCCTTCTCCGCCTCCCGGCTCAGCTCGTAAAGGAGAACCCCGCGGTAATGCCGCGCCCGCTCCGCGGGAAAGACCTGCTGCGCCGAGGCATCGGCGAGCACGCGCTCGGCCTCTTGCCACCGTCCCTCGCGCGTTTCCAGGTCGAAGAGGCTCCTCGCGACCCACGGCGCGCGGGCAGAGAGAGCCTTCGCGCGCCGGGCGAAGCCGCGCGCGGCCTCGCGGTCGCCTTCGCCGAGCGCCCTCCTGAAAAGCCCGCGCAGGCCCAAGAGCTCGGTCTGCGGCTCTTCCAGCATCCGCGTCCAGTACCTCTCTGCCGCGATCTCGTCGCCTTCGAGCTCTGCCGCCCGCGCACTCAAAACGAGGCTTGGCGGTGCGCCGGCGAGCAGAATCTCCGCTCTTCGGGCAAGGCGCGCCCCTTCTCTCGGATCGCCCGCCGCAAGCGCAACGAAGCCGTCCGAGAGCGCCCGATACCCTTCCCGCCGCCGCTTCTCGCGCCGCGCGGCAAGCCATTGCCGCGGGGCTCGGATGATGGCCCGTGCCGCCAGCAGGAAAAACGCGAGGGCGAACGCGGCGAAGAGGGTCGCCCCGGCGAGGACGCCGACCGAGGTGTCGACGCTCCAGCCCTGCCAGCGGATGGCGACCGCGCCCGGGTGGCCGGCGAAAAAGCCCGCTAGAAGAGCGAGCGCAAGGATCGCGAGAGCGACAAGGATCGCGCGCATCACCCGGGCTTTCCCGGGTTTGCGCCGGGCGGACTGGTAGTGGGCAAAGCAGAGCCCGAGCCGAAGGCGGCGGGCGCAGAAGCGGGGATTGCGGCGCTGATTTCAGCGACGAGGAGGTCTCGCAGACGGTGCAGCGCGCTGTCGGCGCGAAGGCGCCCCTCGGCGGCGGCGACCCAGGCCTTTACCGCCGGCGCGCCGCGCAACGGCTCCAGAGCGGCGACGGCGCCTTTGAGATCGCTGCGCGAGAGGTCGTGCCGGGCCGTCGCGATCGCCTTTTCGAGAGCGGGCTCGGGCCGAGTGCCGGTCCTCCGGATCCGCACCAGAGAACGCAGATGCGCGGCGATCCGCTCCGCCCAACTCGATGCCTTGGGCGCCTTTTGAGCCACCTTCCTCGGAGAAAGCGTGCCGAGGCGCTGCGCGAGCGCGGCAAGGCTCGGTACGCCCTCCTCGGCGAGCGGAGCAAGCATCGCGGCGCTCGCCGCAATCTCCGGGTCGCGCCTGAGGCGAGGCCGCTCATGGATCCGCGCCATCAACGCCTCGTAGGAATCTTTGAAGGGACGGCCCGCATCGACGGCCTCGCGCATCTCGATGAGCGCCAGGAAGATCCCCGCCTCGTTCCGCCGGGCGCCGAGGCGCGCGCCCAGCTCTTTGGCGAGTTGCGGCACGCGGTCGGCAAGGCTTGCGGTCACGGCGTCGATGCGCGCCACATCCCGCTCGATCTTGGTGATCGCGGCGTCCTCAGCGGCTGCCTTTTCCTCCCATTTTTTCTGGAAAGCCGCGAGCCTTTTGTTGAATTCGCCGACTCTTGCCGACGCCGCCTGCGGGGCGGGAGCCGCTCTATTCGCGTGCGGCGCCGCAGGAGGCGCTTTCGATGGGGGTGTCGCAGGGGCGGAAACGCCCTTCGCGAGACGTTTCTGCAAAGCCGCGATCCGGGCGGCGTTCTCGCGGCTCCGATGAACATCGGCGGCAAGCGAGCGGAGGCGCTCGCTTGCTCCCTCGACGCGCGATGTGAGGTGGGCGAACTCGCGGTTCATCCGCACTTCGAGCGCTCTAACACTCGCCGCAAGGGCGGCAACGCGGTCCGGGGACGCCGTCGGCTTGGCGCTCCATGGCAGGAACGGCATCAAGAAAGGCGCCCAATAGGGCGAGGATCCGACGCCGCTCAAGACGAGAAGAAGAACGAGCGCGAGCGCGAGCGAGAGCCAGAAAAGGCCCCTTTGCCGGACCGGCGGGCCTGCTTCTTGCCGGGCCGGCTCCTCCCTTTCTTTTCCGCTCTCTTCCTCGGGCATCGTCACATTCACCCCCTATTCGCGGAACTCAGCGCCGCAGGACAATATCGAGCGCGTCCAAAAGCGCCAGCAGGTTCGGACTCGCGGCGACGCGGCGATCGCGCCAGCCGAGCCGCGCGAGAGCCGCATCCGTGGCGGCGCTCAGGGAAAAGGCGCGGATCGTCTCGAGATCGGAAGCGACACCTGCCTTTTCGGCAAGGCCTATGAAGGTTGCGGCCGTGCGCGGCGAGAAGAAAAAAGCGAAATCGAGCGCGCGCGAGGCCAGAGCAAGGCGCGCCTCTCGGCTGAGAGAAGAGGAAGGCCGGGCCTCGTAAAGAACGACCCTCTCGACGGCAAACCCGCACGCCTCGAGTTCGCCTTTGAGATCGCCCGCGACCGCGCTTCCGGCGACATGAACGAGCCGCCCCGCTTGCGGTTGCAAAAGCCGGCAGGCGAGCGCGACGAGGTCGCCGACGTTTCCCGCCGCGCTTTCGACGCGCGGGAACCCGAGAGCGCGGGCCGCTTCGGCGGTGGCGTCGCCGACGGCGAGGAGCCTTACCTCGCGCACCGCGGTGAGGCGCGCCAAAGCCCGCACTCCATTGGCGCTCGTGGCGAGGATCGCCTGCGCCCCCCCGACATCGGGAGCGGGGAGGGACAAGAAACGGATTGCGATCAGGGGTTCGAGGAGCGCGCCGATGCCGCGTTCGGCGAGCGCCGAGACCAGGCTTCCCGAATCCTCGAGGGGACGCGTGAGGAGCGCCTTCATGCCTTCCCGTGGAAATTTTCGATCCTTCTCGATAATAATGGCGCCTCCACCCGCAAAGGAGAAATCCGATGGCATCGACTGAGGCTCGCAGGCGCTTTGTCTCGGAAATTTCTTTCGAGCGCCTGCCGGCCGCCGCCTGTTCGGCGCTGCGCCGTCTCGCTCGGGCGCGCGCCCTCACGGCGATTCCCTGAGGTGGGGGAGCGGCCGATGAAAGGCTTTGCTCTCGCGCTCGCCCTCTTTCTCGCATCGGCGCCGGCGGGCCTCGCCGCCCGGCCGGCCGATCCGCCTCCGCCGCCGCCGCCGCCGCCGGGGCCGGCGATGACGGTCCTCACCTTGCGCCAGACCGCCGAAAAGAGGGTCGTCCGCGATCGCCTGAAGGCCGCTTTGAGGGTGGAAAAAGAAGGCGCCGACCCGCAGGCGATTGCCGCCGCGATCAATACCGACATGGCACATGCGCTCGCTCTCGCCCGCAAGGTTCTCGGCGTCGAAGCCGAAACCGGCTCCTACTCGATTTACAAGGTAGAGCCGCAGAACGCCCCCGCCTTTTGGCGAGGAGACGAGTGGCTGACCCTAACGGGCACCGATACGGGCGCGCTTTTGAAGCTTGCCGGCAAGCTGCAGGCCGCGGGACTGCTGATGGATTCTCTCGCCTACGAGGTATCGCCGGACACCGTGCGCAGCGTCGAAGACGACCTGACGGCAAGCGCGCTTCTGGGGCTCAACCGCCGCGCGCAATTGATCGCGAAAGAATTGGAGATGCGGGTCGTGGGCTATCGCGATTTGCACGTCGGCAGCGCCGAGACGGGCGCCCCGCCGATGCCGATGTTCCGGGGAGTGGCGCTCCAGGCCGCCAAGGTGATGCCGCCGCCCGTGGCCGCGCCCGGGCGCGCGAGGGTCCGCGTCACGGTCAAGGCCGACATCCTGCTCGCGCCGCGCCACCCGTGAGCCGGCTGCCACAGCCTCCCCTTCTCGTCATCTCCGATCGCCGTCAGGCGCGCCGGCCGCTCGAGGAAATCGCCCATTCCATCTTCGCCGGCGGTTGCCGGTGGCTCTCCCTCAGGGAAAAGGATCTGCCGGCGGGCGAACGGCGCGACCTCCTGCGGGCGCTCGTCGCACTCGGCCGCCCGTTTGGCGCGGTCGTCATGGCGCATGAGGACATCGAGGCGGTTTGGGCGGCGGGGGCGGCCGGCCTCCATCTGCCGGCCGGAGCCGATCCCGCTGCGGCGCGCGCCCGGCTTCCGCAGGCCCTGATCGGCGCCTCGACACACAGCGCCGAGGAAGCCTCGGCTCTCTTCCGCGCGGGCGCCGATTACGTCACGCTCTCTCCGATCTTCGCAAGCGAAAGCAAGCCCCGATACGGCCCGGCCTTGGGCCTCGAAGGCCTCGCGCGGGCGGTCCGCGAGGCGCCGGGAGCGATCGTCGCGCTCGGCGGCATCGATCCCGCAAACGCGGCGGCGGTCCTCGCCGCCGGCGCCTCGGGCGTCGCGGTCATGGGCGCGGTCATGCGGGCGCAAGAGCCGCAAGACATGGTCGAACGCCTCATCGCCGCCATTGCCGGCCACGTAGGATGAACGGGCGAGCGGCTTAATCGCGACCGAGCGGAGTGTCGCCGAACTCCCTTGCAAGGGAACCGCTTTCCTCTTCGCCGCGCGGGATGAAGCGCGGGAGACGCGGCGTCCGGCAGCGTTTCCGATTCGCCCGTGTCGCGCCTCCGAACCATCGCGATCGCGGCGAAGAGGGCTCGCTGGCGGCCGCGGCTTCGACGCTCGATTCCCTGGATTCCCGCGAAGGGACTCGTCGTCGGCGCCCCCCAACTCTCGCGCCGAGGTTGAGGGCTTGCGGGGCAGCCGTCAATGGCGCAAGGATAAACGCGCGCCGGTCGTCCGGGGTCTTTGCGCGCCATCCCGAAGAGGGGAGCGAAAGCGGGGAGGTTACGATGCGGCTTATCCATTGGCTCGCGGTCATACCGTTTATCGGGATGCTGATCGGCCCGGTCTTGCACAACCGGGTCCATCCCCTTCTTCTGGGGATGCCCTTCCCGCTCGGCTGGATCAGCATCTGGGTGGTGCTGACGGCGCTCATCATGGCGCTCGTCTATGTTCTCGACCCCCGCAACCGCGAGGAGTGAGCCGTGAGCGCCTTGATCCTCATCGCGCTCGCCGCGCTCATCGCACTCGGTCTCGGTCTCGCCGCACGGCGCGGCTACGACATGGGCCTCGAAGAATGGACGGTGGCCGGGCGCAGCTTCGGCTGGATCTTCGTGTTCCTGCTTCTGGCCGGGGAGATCTACACCACTTTCACCTTCCTCGGCGCCTCCGGCTTTTCCTACGGGCTCGGAGCGCCGGCCTACTACATCATCGCCTACGGCTCGCTCGCCTACGTCATCGCCTATTTCCTTTTGCCGCCGGTCTGGAGCTATGCCCGCGAGCATCACCTGGTCTCGCAGCCGGACTTCCTCGTGCACAAATACGACAGCCCGGCTCTCGGCGTGCTGGTGGTGGTGGTCGATATCGTGGCGCTCGTTCCCTATCTGGTCCTTCAGCTGACCGGCCTCGGGATCATCGTTGCGGCGGCGAGCTACGGCGCGGTGTCGGAGGATGCGGCGATCTGGATCGGGGCGGCGATCGTCACCGTCTACATCATGGTCTCGGGCATCCGCGGTTCGGCCTGGACCGCGGTCGTCAAGGACGTGCTGATCCTGGCGGTGGTGGTGTTTCTCGGCCTTTATCTGCCGATCCACCTCTACGGCGGCATCGGCGCAATGTTCGAGAAGATCGCCGTCGCCAAGCCCGGATTCCTCGTCTTTCCGGCCAAAGGTACCAGCGTCAGCTGGTTTGTCTCGACCGTCCTCTTGACCGCGCTCGGCTTTTTCATGTGGCCGCATGGCTTTGCCGCCGCCTTTTCGGCACGCGACGCGCGGGTGTTCCGGCGCAATGCGATCATGCTGCCGATCTACCAGCTGATCCTGTTATTCGTGTTCTTTGTCGGCTTCGCCGCCGTGCTCAGCGTCCCCGGTCTCAAGGGAGCGGCCACCAACCTCGCCCTCTTCAAGCTGGCGACGGCGCAGTTCCCGCCGCTGGTGGTGGGCATCATCGGCGCCGCCGGCGTGTTCACGGCGCTCGTTCCGGGCTCGCTGATCGCCATGACGGCGGCCACTCTCATCTCCCGCAACCTCTACGGCGCCGCGCGGAGAGACGCCGATCCGCAGCAGATCGTCACTCTCGCCAAGTGGCTGGTGCCGGTGGTGATGCTGGTCGCCGTCTACTTCACCGTGACCGGAAGCTCGACCATCGTCGCCCTGCTTCTCGTGGGCTACAGCTTTGTCACCCAGCTGTTTCCGGCGGTGGTGGCGAGCCTCTGCCGGGTCAACCCGGTCACCCGCGCCGGCGCCTTCGCCGGCATTCTGGTTGGAGTGGTGGTGGCGGCGGTCCTCACCTTCACCCACGCCAGCCTTGGCGGCATGCTGCCGTTTCTGCCGCAGACTTTGAAGGACCTCAATGTCGGCATCGTCGCCCTCGCCGCCAACGTCGTCGCGCTCTTTGCGGTGAGTGCGGTGACCCGCTGAGCGTCCTCCGCTCGGAAAGCCGGCCCGCAATTCGGTCCTTGACCGCCTTCCGCGCGGCCGGCGCCGCCGCGTCGCGGCTTGCCCGGCGAGAATGAACGGATTGCCTCCGTGCGCCGTATAAGAGGATAGGACAGCGATGGAGGTTCGCCATGAGAAAGCTGCTTTTAGCGGCGATCGCGGCAGCCGGGCTCCTGAGCGCCGGTGCCGGCATGGCGCCGGCGGCCCATGCCGCCGTGCGGCGGTGCTGGTGGACGGGACCCGTCCGCCACTGCAACATTTATCACCCGGGCTGGAGGTACCATACGGCATGGTGGTGGCGTCACCATCATTGGGCATGGTGGCAGCATCCTCACCCCTGGCGGTGGTATCGCTACTGACGAGCCGCTCAAAGGGCCGGTCGGCGGCGACGAGCCGCTGACCGGTCTGCGCCCGCTGCGCTCCGGCCGCCGCTTTTCAGCGCTTTGAAGCTTTGCCGGCGCTCGTTCCGGCGATCTTGCCGAAGACCGAGCCCGAGACGAGGCCGGTGCCGCCGGGATAATTGAAGTAAAAGAGGCCGCCGACCAGCTCTCCGGCGCCGTAAAGGCCGGAGATCGGACGCTCGGCGGTGTCGAGAACGCGCGCGCTCGTATCGACTTTGAGGCCGCCAAAGGTAAAGGTGACGCCGCAGGTCGTGGCGTAGGCCTCGAAGGGCGGAGTGTCGATTTTGACCGCCCAATTCGATTTCGGCGGGTCGATGCCGGCCGTGCCTTTCCCGTCGAGGGCCGTTGGATTGTAGGGCACGTCCTCCCGCACCGCCTCGTTGTACCGGCGTATCGTTTCGAGAAAGCGCGGCTTGTTGACCGGGGCGTATTCGGCCATCTTGTCGGCGAGTTCCTCGATGGTCGCTGCCGTCACCTTCGTCACCCGGCGGATGCGGTATTCGTCGCGCTGGAGGTGAACGGTCTTCTTGTCGAAGATCTGCCAGGCGAATTGATGCGGCTGCGCAAGGATGAGCCGCCCGTATTTGGCATAGGTGTAGTTGCGAAAATCCGCGCCCTCGTCGCAAAACCGCACCCCATCCGCATTGACCATGATCGCGAAGGGGTAGCTGTGCTTCTGGAAATTGTCGCCGACCGCGAGGTCGCCGAATTCGGGTGCGTTCAAGTCCCAGCCGACGGCATGGCAGCCCGACCAGTTGCCATAAGGCATGGCGCCGATCTCGAGCGCCATATTGATGCCGGCTCCGGTGTTGAAACGCGTCCCGCGCACCTTCGCGAGATCCCAGCCGGGACCCAAATAGCGCGTGCGCATCTCGGCGTTTGATTCGAAGCCGCCGCAGGCGAGGATGACGGCCTTCGCCCGGATCGAGGTCGTCTTGCCGGAAAGCTTGGCGACGACGCCGTGGACGCCGTCGTCGTCGGCGATGAGGGTTTGCCCGGCGGCCTCGTAGGCGATCTCGATCTGACGGTCCTCCGCCGCCTTGTAAAGCCCGTCGATGAGGCCCGGGCCGCCGCCCCAGGCTTCGAGCGCAAGGCCGCCCCAAAAGCGGAACTTACCTTCGTGCTTGAAGGCCTGGCGCGAATACATGGGCGCGAAGCGGACCCCCTGGCCGCGCATCCACAGGAGCGTCTCCTGGCTCTTCGTGATGAGGAGTTCGGCGAGATCGGGGTGGCTGCGATAATCGGTGAGGCGGCCCAGATCGTCATAATACTGGTCGCTCGTATAGCTGCCGAACTCGCTCGTCTTGAGCTCGGTCTCCGAGAGGTCGCAAAGCTTCAAAAGGTCGTCGACCCCGTTATAGACAAAGCGCATCGCCCCCGCGGTGTAGCGGCTGTTGCCGCCGCGCTCGTCGAAGGGCGCCGCCTCCAGAACGAGGACGCGCGCGCCCGCTGCGCGCGCCGCGAGCGCGGCGCACATCCCGGCGTTGCCGGCGCCGACGACGACCACATCGTATTCCGCGGCTACCATCTTCGCTCCTTCCGCCTTTTCCCTCCCGGGAACGAGTACGCGAGGCGCAGGAGAGAGGCAAGGGGCGAGGCGGCGGGAAGCGACGGCAAAATCCGCTTCGCGGGGTGCGACATTTTGTGCTATGCTGTAAAACGTTTGCGGCCGGCCCGACCGCAAGCCCAACCGCGAGCGATGACTGCGGCCGGCCGCACGAAGCTTTGCGAGGCGGCCATGAATGTCGAGGCGATCCTCAAGAGCAAAGGCCGGTCGGTGGCGACGATCCGGCCGCAAGAGACGATCGGAGACGCGGTCAAGGCGCTGCGCGCGCAGAATATCGGGGCTCTCGTCGTCAGCGAGGACGGCGAGAGCGTCGAGGGGATCTTGTCGGAGCGCGACATCGTGCACGCGCTCGCCGATGACGGGGGGCGCCTCTTATCGGCGAGTGTGGAGGCCGTGATGACGCGCCTGGTGATGACCTGCGAGCCGGCCGACAGCATCAGCGATCTGATGGCCGAAATGACGCATCACCGCGTGCGCCACTTTCCGGTCGTGTGCGGCGGGCGGCTCTGCGGCATCGTCAGCATCGGCGATCTCGTCAAGAGCCGGCTCGACGAGATCGAATACGAGGCCCGCTCGCTGCGCTCTTTCATCCTCGGCTGCTGAAGAGCGCGCGGCCCCGCCTTCAGGGTTTCAGTCGCGGCGATAGGGGTAGCAGCGCCCGCGTTCGAGCGAGAGCGCGAAATGCTGGCCGAGCACGCGGATCGCATCGGCATGGTCGATATAGGGATCGCTGTTCGCCATGCCGACGATGATCGAACGGAAACTCCTGTCGTCGCGCCCTCGGGGCGGAAGCATGGCGGTGGCGAGCGGATTTCCGTCGCCGTCGCGCAATGTCAGAAACAGCGGCATCTCCCGCTGAATGTGCGCTTTCAATCCAATCTCCTGCTCGAAATACACCTTGGAGATCGGCTGATAGGTTTGCGCAGCCTTTTCCTGCTCTCGGCGAAAGAACTTTTCGACCGCATGATGCATGATGTCCGATTCTGTGACAGCCTCGGCTTCGGTCTCGATCCGGAACCAGGTTTTTCCGCCCGGGGCATCACAGACGTATCTCATGCGTCCTCCAAGATTGCCTCTCGCCCGTCATCGCCCGTGAAGGGGCAGCCTTTTTTGGGAAAACGCCGCGCACTTCAAGGCATTGATATTCCTATAACCTCGTCCCGCCTGCGCCGCCGCCGCACGCATTGACCCGGCGGCGCCCTCTGCGGACTGCCCCCTTCCGAACTCTCGCCGGACCATGGCAGCGCCGTTACGATAGGCGATCAAAGCCGCTTTGTCATGGCCGGATTGCCGCATCTTTGGCGAGAAGAGAGAGGCTCGGCTGCCGGCGAAAAGAGATCATCGGCGAATTCTCGCCCTCCTCTCTCTGACCTTCCGCAGGCGAGCCGCCGCGGCCGCACGCGTACCGGTCGCGTCGCGCCACAGCGAGGCGAGCGCCGCCATCACCGCCGGCCCCAGAAAGAGCCCCAGGATTCCGAACGTCTCCAAGCCTCCGAGAATCCCGAGCAGCACGGCGAGAAACGGCAGATGCGCCGCCCCGCCGATGAGGATCGGACGCACCCAGTGATCGGCGAGGAAGACGACAAGGAAGCCGACCGCGAGGACGGCAACGGCCGACACCAGCGCGCCCGTGCTGAAAAGATAGAGAGCCGCCGCGCAAAAGACGACGGGCGCGCCGAACGGGATGAGCGCGAGCACCCCTGTCAAGGCCGCGATCGGCACGGCGCTCGGCAGCCCCACGACGACATAAACGATGCCGATCAGGACCCCTTCGGCAAAGCCGATGAGGACGAGACCGTAGACCGTACCCTGAACCGCCGAGATCATGTGAGCGGCCGTCACATCGCCGCGCCGGCCGAAGAGGCGGTGGTTGAGCCGGGAGAGCTGGTTGCTGAGCGTTGCGCCATCGCGCAGCACGAAAAACAACGCGAAAAGCATGAAGAAGAAGATCGTCAAGCGATGGACGACCTCGCCGCCGAGCGCCCGCGCCGTTTCGGCCAGAGTGGCCGTGTTGATCTCTGAGAGGAGCGCGCGGGCGGCGTAGGGATCGCCGAGGTAGTGGTGCCACCATTTGGCAGCCTGTCCGCCGATGAACGGCAATCGTCGAAGCCAGTCGGGCGTGGCGATCCCGCTCTTGCGCAATTCGGTGACGAGCGCCACGGCCCTGTGCATCTCGCGCGCGATCTCGAGCCCGAGGAAGCTCAGCGGAACCGCAAAGAGCAGCCCGAGCGCGAGCGTGAAGAGAAGCGGCGCGACCGCCCTCTCGGCCCCGTTCGGGAGGGCGCGAACGAGGCGCCGGTAAAGCGGCCACGAGGCGATCGCGAAAACCGCGGCCCAGGCAAGCGCCGCAAGAAAGCCCTTGAGAATCCAGAGCCCGAGCCCCAGAAGCCCAAGCGCCGCCGCGATGCCGCCGATCCGCTGCGCGCTGCCGGAAGGGCTCTGCAGCATCCCTTGGGAGGGAAGAGGATCGGGATCGGCGGTCTTTGCCGGTTCGGAAATTGCCGGAGGGGTTTTTGCCATCCTCACTCTCGCGACCCCCACTCTCGACACCCCCCCACTCTCGCGATCTTGTGCGCGATTGTCTATGGCGATAGCTTCTTGGCGCCGGCGGAAGAAACGCGCGGCATCACCCAGGGACAGAGGAGGTCGATCGATGGGATACAGTCTTGAAGAATTCGCGAACGCTTGCCATACGGCCCTCGCTCAAGAGCCGGGGGTCGCGGGGCGCAAAAAAGTCTGCGCGCTCGTAAAAGAGGTCCTCCAGGACGACGCCTTCGTCGCCCGTTACCTCGGAAACGACTTGCCGGAACGCAAGATCCTCTACGAAGACCCGGAATTCGGATTCTGCATCCTGGGTCACCTCTATCGTGGCGCCAAGGAAACGGCTCCTCACGACCATGGCCCGACCTGGGCGATCTATGGCCAGGCAAAGGGAGAGACGGTGATGACGGATTGGGCTCTCGTCGAGCCGGCGAGCGAAGAGGAGCCGGGGAAGGTGAGGAAAGTGCGCGAATACACGCTCACTCCCGGGGAAGCCCATGTCTATAACGAGGGCGACCTCCACTCACCGCGTCGAACCGGCCCGACGACGCTCCTGCGCATCGAGGGCAAGAACGTCGAGAAGATCCGCCGCCTCGCCTTTCTGCCGGTCGAGACCGCGGGGGTCTGAGGGGTATTCGCGCCGGCGCGCCCTTTCGACGCATCGGCTAGGCGGGTTCCAGCCGATTGTCGTCTTCCGGCGTGGCCCGGCGAAGACCCTCGGCAATTTCCGGAAAAAAGGCGATAGGGACGCAAAGCGCCGGCCACAACCGCCGCGCCGGATTTGCCGAAGGAGGAGCATCCCCGATGACGACGCGCATCGACGACGGCCTCTGGGCCTGGAAGCAGCCCGACAACAACAACCACATGGTCGCGCTTCAAGAGGCGAAACAGACGGAGGAGGCGGACCCGACGATCGAGCTCGCCTATTTCGGCGGCTCCGCCTTTCGGATCACTTCCCCGGCGGGCCTCTCGCTGATGATCGATCCGTGGCGCAATCCGCCCTGGGGCGGCTGGGACTGGTATCTCTATGACTTTCCGCCGGAGCGCGTCGATATCGCGCTTTCGACGCATGCGCATTTCGACCATGACGCGCTGCATTGCCTCTCCGCCAACGTCATCCTCGACCGTCTCGTCGGAACCTACGCATTCGCGGATGTGACCATCACCGGGATCGCCGAAAAGCATGTGAGCGACAGCAGTCACAACCGCTATGACTGGGCCGAGATGACGCGCCGGCTGACCCCGGTGCGCACCGATCCGCCCGACAACTGGCGCTCGTTCGACAACAGCCTCTTCGTCATCGAGACCGCGGGATTGCGCATCCTGCACTGGGGCGACAACCGTCCGGACCCGCCCGAATGGGTGTGGCGGCGTCTCGGCACGATCGATATCGCGCTGCTTCCCATTGACGGGTCCGAGCACATCCTGAGCTTTGCCCAAGTCGACCGGGTCGCCGAGCGGCTCGGGGCGCGCATCATCGTGCCGCATCATTATGCGATCTGGGATGTGACGACGCGCGGCTCGACGCTGCTCCCGCCCGACGCCTGGATGGCTGGCCGGCCGGATCGCCGCTCGCTCGACCAGGGCAGCATCACCTTGCGGCGGAGCGAGGTGCGGGCTCGACGCGGCCTCGCGCTCTCTTTCGGCGAGAATGTCGCCTTTGACAAGGCGGCGCGGCGCGGGACGCGGATCGGCGCCTGAACGGGGAGTACGACACGGTTCATCCACAAGAAGGCGCCGGGCTTGATGCGAAGAGCGCCGTGGAGCATCCCTCAGAACGAAGCTCTCTCCGGTTTCTCGGGGGCAACTCCCGCGAGCCTCCGCAACCAACCCCGGCGATCACGGCGCCCTTCTCGCGGGCACTTGCGTAGAGGCGCGAGCGCGGCGAGGATGCCGCGATGAACCCACGCACGGCGATTTCTGTGATCGGCTCTTCGACCGCTTTTGCGGTGCGCCGCAAGATTCCACGCGATCGGCGCCCGTGAGCGTCGGACCCCTTTTCCTCGCCTTCTTCCAGGTTCTCATAGCGGGGCTGCTCGTCGGCGCGATCTACGGGCTGATGTGCGTCGGGCTCGGGCTCATTTTCGGCGTGATGCGGGTCATCAACTTCGCCCAAGGCGATTTCTTGATGCTCGGCATGTACTTTACCTTTTACGTGGTGAGCGCCTTCGGCGTCTTCTCCTTTCTGGGGCCGCAGGCGGCGCCGATTGCCGGGGCCCTTCTCGCCGGTCCGGTTCTCTTCGCCGGCGGCTGGATCCTGCATCGGCTTCTCATCTCGCGCGTCACCGGAACCCGCGCCGCGGCCGAGCGGGAGGCGGGTCAGGCGCAACTCATCCTGACCCTCGGCATCGCCCTCATCCTCGAAAACGGCGCGCTCATCGTTTTCGGCTCGACCCCGACGGCCGTCCACACGCCTTTGTCATGGAGCGCCTGGATGATCCCGTTTTTCGGCGGGGCCTCATCCGTCCTCTTCGTCAACAAGGCGCGCGCCGTCGCCTGCGTTGTCTCGGTTCTGATCGGCGCCGCGCTTTACTGGTTCATCGGCCGCACTCGCCTCGGCAAGGCGTTGCGCGCCGCCGCCGACAATTCGGAGGCGGCGCTTTATATGGGGATCGATGTCGATCGCGCGCACAGCGTCGCCTTCGGCATCGGCACCGGCATCACCGCGATCGCGGGCGGCCTCGTCGCCACCTACTACACCTTCCAGCCTTATGTCGGCTTCGACTTCGTCATCATCATGTATGCGGGGGTCGTCCTCGGCGGCTTGGGAAGCATCTTGGGCGCATTCTGGGGTGGGATGACGATCGGTCTGGTGCAGCAGCTCGCCACCCTCGTCCTGCCGATGCAATTGCAGAATGCCGCGATCTTTGTCGTCTTCCTTCTGGTCGTCCAATTGCGCCCGCAAGGCTTTTTTGGACGCAGCGCGGAGCGGGTCTGAGCGATGGCGACCGCCCGGCGCGGCATTCTCGTGCCGCTCGCCATCATCGGCGCACTCTCGTTTCTCTGGATCGGTTTGGGACTGCTGGTGGGCAACCCCTATTACCAGCTGATGCTGACCCTGGTGCCGATCTGGGCGGTGATGGGTCTCTCCTGGAATCTGCTTTCGGGATATACCGGTTATATTTCCTTTGGACACGGCTCGTTTTTCGGGCTCGGCGCCTACACCGTGACGCTCGGGCTCGTGCTTTTCAACATAACCCCCTGGTTCGGCATCCCGATCGGCATGGTGGTGGGCGCGCTCGCCGGAGCCGCCATCGGCTATCCGACGTTCCGCCTGCGCGGCCATTACTTTGCTTTGGCGATGCTGGCCTACCCCTTGGCGCTCCTTTACGTTTTCGAATGGCTCGGCTACCAGGAGGTGGCGCTGCCGATGAAGCGCGCGGCGCCCGCCTGGTTCATGCAGTTCAGGGATTACCGCGCTTATATTGCGATCGCGGTCGCCATGCTGGCTGCCGCGCTCGTCATCACGCTCGTCGTCGAGCGCACGCGCTTCGGCAATTCGCTTCTCGCGATCAAAGAGAACGAAGGCGCGGCCGAGGCTGCCGGCATCGATACCCTTTATTGGAAGATGCTGGCGATCGTGCTTTCGGGCGCCCTTGCCGCCGCCGCCGGCGGGCTTTATGCGGTCGTGCTTCTGGTGGTCACGCCCGACAGCGTCTTTGGGCTTCTGGCTTCGGCGCAGGCCTTGATCGTTGCCCTTTTCGGCGGCGTCGCAACGCTGTGGGGTCCGTTGATCGGCGCGGCCGTGCTCGTGCCTCTCTCCGAAACCTTGCGAGCCGAACTCGGCAATATCCTCCCCGGCATCCAGGGCGTCGTGTACGGTTCCGCCATCATCCTCGTCATTCTTCTGGCGCGGGAGGGGATCTATTGGCGGATCCGCGACGCGCTGACGGCGCGGCGCCGCACCGCGCCATCGCCCGCGCCGGCAGCGCTTCCCGTCGCGGTGCTTCCCCTCGCAACACCCGCGCCGGAAGCGCGCCCGCTTCCCTCGATGCGCGATTCTCCGCTCCTCGCCGTCGCCGGACTGTCCAAATCCTTCGGCGGCCTCAACGCGGTCGCCGAGGTCGCTTTCGACGTCGCCGAAGGGACGATCCTCGGGATCATCGGACCGAACGGGGCGGGCAAGACGACCCTCTTCAACCTTTTGAACGGGTTTCTTCGCCCCGACGCCGGGCGGGTTCTGTTCGGCGGCCGCAATCTCGTCGGCCTCAAGCCCAACCAGATCTGCCGCCTCGGCATCGGCCGCACCTTTCAGGTCGTGCGCGCCTTCGCCAGGATGTCGGCGCTGGAGAACACGACCGTCGGCGCCTATGTCGCAGAGCGCTCGGATCTCGCCGCGCTTGCGGCGGCGAGAGCGGCGCTCGCCCGCGTCGGCCTTCTCGCGCGGGCGCAGCGGGTCGCCGGCGCCCTGACGACAAAGGAATTGCGCCTCATGGAGCTTGCCCGCGCTCTCGCCGGGCGGCCGCGCCTCCTCTTGATGGACGAACCCTTGGCCGGGCTCGGCGGCGGCGAGATCGAGGAGCTTCTGGCGATCATCCGCACCCTTGCGGGCGCCGGCATCACGATCGTCATCATCGAGCACACGATGCAGGCCGTGGTTCGGCTCGTCGACCGCCTCATCGTCCTCGATCACGGGCGCGTCATCGCCTCCGGGCGACCCGATGCGGTCACTCGAGACCCGCAGGTGATCGAGGCTTATCTCGGCCGCAAATGGGCGGCTCTCGATGCTTGAGATCGAAAGGCTCTCTGTCAGCTACGGCGGCCTCTCGGCGCTCAGGGAAGTCTCGCTTCGCGTCGGCGCAGGCGAGTTCATCGCGCTGGTGGGGCCGAACGGCGCCGGCAAGACGACGCTCTTCAAGGCCATCTCGGGCACCGTCGCGCCGGCCTCGGGGCGGATCCGTTACGAGGGCCGCGACCTCGTTTCCGCCGCGCCTTCCGAGCGCGCGCATCTCGGCATCGCCCATGTCCCGGAAGGGCGGCAGGTTTTCCCCTCGCTCACGGTTCTCGAAAACCTCGAAATGGGCGCCTATGCGGCGGCCGGGCGAGGCGGCCTCGAGAGGAGCCTCGAACGGATCTTCGCGCTCTTTCCGATGCTCGCCGACCGGCGCCGGCAGCTCGCCGGCACGCTTTCGGGAGGGGAGCAGCAGATGCTGGCGATCGGCCGCGGCATCGCCTCTCTGCCGCGGCTTTTGATGCTCGACGAGCCCTCGATGGGCCTCGCGCCGACGGTCGCCGACCTCATTTTCGAGCGCATCGCCGAACTCCATCGCGACGGCGGGTTGACGGTGCTCCTTGTCGAACAGCGGGTTGCCGAGGCTCTGCAATCCTGCGACAAAGGCTATGTGCTCGAAACCGGGCGCATCGTTCTCGAAGGCCCTCGACAGGCGCTGCTCGCCGATGACCGCGTGCGCCGCGCCTATCTGGGGATGTGAACAAAATCCCGAAAAAGGAGAATGCCGATGCCTAGGGGAATGGATCTCTCGCGGCGCTCGCTTTTGCTGGCCGGCGCCGCAACGATGACGATGGGGCGGGCGTGGGCCGCGACGGAATCAAAGCCGGTCGAGATGGCGTTCGTCCTGCCGCTTTCGGGGCCGTGGGCACGCGACGGCCTTTTGGAGCGCGAAGGCGCCGAGATGGCCGTCGACGACGTCAACAAATCGGGCGGCATCAAGGCTCTGGGCGGGGCCAAGATGAAACTCATCATCGCCGACGCCGGGGACACGCCGGAAAAGGCGAAGGACGCCACGCAGCGGGTCATCTCCCAATATCCGGGCCTCGTTGCCGGCGCCGGCTGCTGGCTCAGTTCCCTGACGCTCGCGGCGACCGAAGTGAGCGAGCGCGCCCATCTGCCTTGGCTCACCCTCTCTTACGCGGATTCGATCACCGACCGCGGCTTTCACTACGTCTTCCAGACCTCGCCGCCCGGCAGCACGCAGGCGCGACAGACGCTTCCGGCGGTCATCGCGGTTGCCGTGGCGGCCACTGGCAAGAAGCCGGCGACCACCATGATCATCACCGACAACACGGCGGCGCCTCTCTCCGTCGTAAAGCCGATGGTAGAGGGCGGGCTCCTCAAAAAAGCCGGCGTCAAGCTGCTCGCCGAGGAGATCTTCACCCCACCCCTTTCCGACGCCACGCCGCTCGCCCAGAAGGTGCGCGCGCTGCGGCCCGACTTCCTTTTCCAGTTTACGAGCAACGTGCCGGACGACGCGTTGATGCTCGAAACCTTGACCGAGATGGGCCTGCCGCGTTCGGTTTTGCCGGTGGTCGGCAACGGCGCCCATATCGTCACTCCCGAGCTCCTCAAAGTCGCCGGCAAGAACATCATGGACGGGGTCATGACGGGCGTCGGCAACTGGCCGACAAAAAAGGCCGAGAGTCTGGTCGAGCGGTTCAAGAAACGAACCGGAGAGCCGTGGATGGGCCAGGACAGCATCTCCGCCTACGGCCACGTGATGATCGTCAAATGGGCGCTCGAAAAGACGAAAGTCGCCAATCGAGAAAAAGTCAACGCCGCGATCCATGCGATGGGCACCTCGACCGGTCCCGCAGATTATTTCCCCGGAAAGGTGCTCAAATTCGACGCCAACGGCCGCCGCAGCGGAGCGCCTCTCGTCATCGTGCAATGGCAGAATGGCACCCCCGTCACCGTCGGCCCGCCGGAATTCGCCGTCGCCAAGGCGATCTGGCCGAAAAAGGCGGGGTAGGTCGCTGCCGCCGCCGCTTGGATGTCATAAATCTGTCATCGGGAAAGGCTATAGTCGGTACGCGGCGATCGGACGGAGATTTTCCATCGGGACCGAGGTCGAACTGAGGTTCGCGGCGGCGGCGGCCGATTTGCAAAAATTGCGGGATGCGCTGCTCGTCATGGCACCGGGCGCCACCCCCTCGCGGTCGTGTCTCTGCGCGACCTATTACGACACCGCGGATCGTGCCTTGAACCGGCGCGGGATGAGCCTCAGGGTGCGCGAGGCCGACGGCCGGTTCGTGCAAAGCGTCAAAGCCGACGGCACAGCCGATGCGGGCGTGCCGATGCGGGGTGAGTGGGAGGACGAGATCGCGGGCGGCAAGCCCGATCTCGAGGCGCCTCTTTCCGGCGGCCGCCTGCCGCCGGGAATCGCCGACCATCTCAAGCCTCTTTTCGCGACCGCGGTCACGCGAACGACGATCGCCCTCGAACCCTCCCCGTCGCTCCTCATCGAGGCGGCGATCGAGGAGGGCGAGATCCGCGGGATCGCGTCTGCGGCCGCCGAGGAAATCGCCGAGGTCGAGCTCGAATTGAAGCGGGGCGAACCGGCCGCCCTCCTCGACGCCGCACTCCAATTGCTGCGGGCGGCGCCCCTTCATATCGAGGTGCGCAGCAAGGCCGAACGAGGCTACGCCGCCATTGCCGGCAGCGGGGAGGCGGCGCCGGCGGTGCACGCCCCGCCGATTGTCCTCGGCCGGGCGATGCCGGCCGAGGCGGCCCTCAAAAGCATCGGCCGCGCCTGCGTCCTCCATCTTCTGCGCAACGAGAGGGCCGTCCTTGCGGGCGAACCCGAGGGAGTGCATCAGATGCGGGTCGCGTCGCGGCGAATCCGGGCGGCGCTCCGGGCTATGAGGAAGGTGCTCTCCGGCGCAGAACGGCAGCAGGTCAAAGCCGAACTCGACCGGCTCGACGAGGTCCTCGCACCGGCGCGCAACCTCGACGTGTTCGCGGGCGATCTCCTCTCGCCGGCCCGCGCGGCGCTCTGCGAGCCCCCTTCCGCGAAAGCCGGGGAGGCCGGTCTCGGCCACCTCGCCTTGGCGGTAGAGACGGCCCGCCAAGCCGCCCATGAGGGCGTCAGGGAGCTTCTCGCCTCGCCGCGCTACACCGAGGCCGTGCTGCGCCTGTTGCGCTCTTTCGAGGCCGTCGGGGCGCCCCGCGAAGGATTGCCTCGCGGGCAACCCGGCCGGCGCGGCGCGCCGGGGCCCTCCGAGCCCATCGGCACTCTCGCGCCGCGGCTCTTCGATCGCTGCCTCAAAAGCGTCAGGAGGCGCGGCAAGGGCTATCGCCAAGCGAGCGCCGGAGAGCGCCACAAGCTGCGGATAGCGGTCAAGGAGTTGCGGTATGCGGGCGAGCTTTTGGCGAGCCTTTTCGATCCGGAACTTGTTCGCAGCTTCGGCAAGCCTTTGCGAACGCTGCAAGCCGATCTCGGCTACGAGAACGATGTGCGCGTCGGGCGCGAGCTTCTGGGCGAGATCGCTGCGCAAGCCGCCGACCGGGAGGCGATTGCCGCCGAGGGAGCCTCCATGCTCGGTTGGCACGAGGAGCGGGTCCGTGAGAGGGAGCGCAAGGTCGCCAAGCACCTGAGGCGGCTGAACCGGGCCGAGCCGTTCTGGAGATCGGCGCCCTCGGCGGAGGCGCCGTCGCCCGACCCGCCTACCGACGCGGCGCCCCCGGCCTTGCAGTAGTGGCCCTGGCGCTGCGATCGGGACGATAGGGGGGCGGTCACTCGGAGGGGGCGCCGATGCGTCTGCGCCGCCCGCCTGCGCGTTCAAGACGCTGGGGAGCGGGTGACGGCACCCCGCTCGTACCATCTGCGCGTCCGCCGCACGATCCGCACCACCGAGAGCATGACGGGCACTTCCACGAGCACGCCGACGACGGTCGCGAGCGCCGCCCCGGACTGGAAGCCGAAGAGCGCGATCGCCGCCGCAACCGCCAGCTCGAAAAAGTTCGAGGCGCCAATCAGCGCGGAAGGGCAGGCGACGGTGTACGGAACCCGCAGCATCCGGTTGAGCGTATAGGCGATCGCCGCGTTCAGATAAACCTGGACCACGATCGGAACGGCGAGGAGCGCGATCACGGCCGGCTGCCGGAGGATCTCTTCCCCCTGGAACCCGAAGAGGAGAACGAGGGTGGCCAAGAGCGCGAGGAGAGAGACCGGTTGGAGCCGCCGCATGGTTCCGGCCAGAGCCGCCTCGCCACCGGCCGCCACGAGCGATCGCCGCCACAATTGCGCGGCGATGACCGGCACGACGATGTAGAGGACGACCGAGAGGAAGAGCGTCTCCCACGGCACGCGGATCGCGGAGAGGCCGAGCAGAAGGCCGACGATCGGTGCGAACGCGAACACCATGATCGTGTCGTTGAGCGCGACCTGGCTCAGGGTGAAGTTCGGGTCGCCGTCCGTCAGGTTCGACCACACGAACACCATCGCCGTGCAAGGCGCGGCGGCAAGGAGAATGAGGCCGGCGATGTAGCTGTCGATCTCTGCCCCCGGCAGCCACGTGCGAAAGAGATAGCCGATGAAGAGCCAGCCGAGCGCCGCCATGCTGAACGGCTTTATGAGCCAGTTGACCCCAACCGTCACCGCGATGCCGCGCCATTCTTCGGCAACCCGACGCAAGGCCCCGAAATCGACCTTCATCAGCATCGGCACGATCATCAGCCAGATCAGCACCGCAACCGGAATGTTGACCGCGGCCACCGTCATGCGGCCCAGATCCTCGAACGGGCCCGGCAGAAGCCGGCCGAGCGCGATGCCGGCAAGGATGCAGAGCGCGACCCAGAGCGTCAGGTAACGCTCGAAGGCGCCGAGCGCGGGAGTGGTAGGGCGCGGTGGTGCATCGACAACCGAACTCATGGTTCCTCCATCAGGGCGCAGGGGCCGATCTCGTCGGCGCCGCTCCAGCGTCTTGGACTTGCGTAGAAATTCAGCGAAGGAACGGGCCGAGCCGTCGCCGCGGCTCGGCCCCTTCGCTCTCCTTTTTGAAACGGGCACAATGAAGCGGCTAATTCCGGCCGAAGCTGAACATGCCCGTCAGGTTGCCGATCGCCGGGCTGTTTTCGGGGACATAGGGGTTGTTTTTCGCGGCGATCGGGTTCGGGAGGTTGTCGCGGCTGTCGGCCGAGATCGTCTGGCCGATATTCCAGTTTCTCTCGACAAACTTGTCGAAGGAGACGTGATCGTAATAGGTGTGCACCATCCCGACGCCCTTCGACAGAGGCGAAACGACAAGGAGCGGGACGCGCGTGCCGTCGCCGAAGAAGTCGATCGGCTGGATATAACCGGAATCGTAATATCCGCCGCCCTCGTCGAAGGTGATCATGATCGCGGTGTGCCGCCAAAGCGACGGGTTGGCTTGGATCATATCGATGATCTTGCGCGAGAACCCTTCGAGCAGTTCGAGCTTGGAGGAGGCCGGGTGGCCGTCGAGGAAGCCGTCCGGCTTGACGATCGAGACTGCCGGCAAGGCATTATTCTGGATATCTGCATAAAGCTGGTGAATGCCTTGCAGGTTCTGGCGCAAGGCCGGGTTGGTCATGATCTGCGTCGAATAGAGGAAGGGATCGCAGATGTTGCAGTAGCCGCCGCTGCCGTTGTATTTTTCCCCGTCCTCTTTGCCGCCGTCCCAGCCTTCGCCATAATATCTCCACGAGATGTCATGCGCCGTCAAAAGCAGGCCGAGATTGGGCTCCTCGCTTGGCGGAATCGTGAAGTCGGTGGCTCCCAAAGGCGCCGGGGTGCCGTTCCCGAGGTAACCGGGATTATAGTTGTTGACGAGATAATACGCGTTGCTCTCGCAATCGCCGCCGTTGAACGGCTGGTAGGGGAGCGAGGTCAGATAGCCCATGACGGGCGCGACGCCCGGCTGGGTCGGGTCGGAGCAACCGACATAAGAACCGCCCCCGTATCCGTCCTCGGTGTACCAGTTGTTCGTTCCCGCCATCGGATTGGGATTCTCGATCTGGTTCGAGGGCGGCGTGCCGGGAGTGCCGCCGGGATTGGCGTAAAAGATCGTCGTGCCGAAGCCGAAGGCGATGTGGTTCGCCCCGGTGCCGCCGAGGATCGCCTGATGGTAGTTGTCGGCAAGCGCATATTCGTGGGCGAGTTTGGTAAAATAGCTCACGTCGCCTGCCGCCACATTGTAAAAGCCCATCGAATTGGCGCCTTCCTCGGTGCTCTCGTCGGTAAAGGGCGAGGGCGGAGGGTTGCCGTTGCCGCCGGTGCCGACCGTGACTCCAACCCATGGGAAAAGGTCGTTTTTGCAGCCGCTCGGGTTCTGTGCGGTCGCTGTGGTCCCGTCGCAATCGATCTCCTGCCACATCTGGAAGAAGCGATGCACGATGTCGCCCGTGTAATCGTCGTAGGAAACCGAGCTTGTCAGGTCGAACGGGCCGTTCGGCAAATTCGAGGGAAAGCGGCTGTCGGCCGAATTCGCAGGCAGACCCGTTCCGCCGATCGTCAGGAGGTTATAGGCGTTGTTTGGAAGCGCCGGCTCGACCGATTGCGCAGCGGCCACGGAAGGAAAGGGCGCGCTGATGTGGGCGTAGTTGGTATTTGGCTGCGGCAGGACGCCGAAGGGCGAAGTCTTGGTGGGGTGGATCGAATACGTCCCTGTGTCGGAGGCCTGCCATTGTTGGGCTGAAGCGAAATTAGGCCCGGGAGTGCCGTCGGCATTGACGATGCCTTCGGAAAGCAGGTTCCAAACCGTCTGTCCCTTGTTGGGGACAAAGGTGCCGAAAACGTTGTCGAACGTGCGATTCTCCCCGATGATCAGGATCACGTGCTTGATCGGGGTCCTTGTCGCGTCGTCGCCACGCCCTTCCTGCGCGTAAGCCTGCGGCGCGGCAAGCGCCCCGCCCAGCACGCCGGCAAGCATGAGAGGGGCGAGCCATATCTTAGAGCGCTGTGCTTTCATCGCGATTTCCCTTCTTTTGATGAAACCGCGCGAAAGATAGAGTCTCGTGGTTACACTATTTTGTCGGAAAAAAGTCAGTGCGATGACGGCCGGTCGCTTTTGCAAAGCGCTGCGGGCGGGGCCAGGGGCTTCGCTCGCGCCGGCCGGCGATGCAGCGAGGAGAGCGCTCACGCTTTTTCCGTCAGAGGCGCCGGCCGAGCGCATCGGCGCGGCGCTTCAGAGACAGGCGGTCGAGCTTGTCGATCGGCAGCGCGAGGAAGAGCTTGATCCGCGTCTCGAGCCGCCGGCAGGCGTTATCGAAGGCTTGCCTGCGCTCCTCTGCCGTGCCCTCGACGGCAGCCGGGTCGGGCACGCCCCAATGCGCGGTGACGGGATTGCCCGGCCAAAGGGGGCAGGCTTCGCCGGCCGCCTCATCGCAGACCGTAAAGACGAAATCCATGACCGGCGCGCCCGGCCGCGTGAATTCCTCCCAGCTTTTGCTGTAGAGCCCGCTCGTGCGCAGACGGCGCCGTTCGAGCAGCTCGAGTGCGAGCGGGTGCACGGCCCCCTTCGGGAAGCTTCCGCCGCTATAGGCTTTGAAGCGTCCCTTGCCCCAATGGTCGAGCAGGGCCTCGGCAAGGATGCTTCGCGCCGAGTTGCCCGTGCAGAGAAAGAGAACGTTGTAGACATTGTTGCTCATTTGGGCCGGCCGAGGATCGGCGCCGTCACGCTGCCGTGGTCTTCGGTTGGGAATCCGCGACCGCAGCCGCGGGGTTGCAGAGGGGCCTCGATGCCGCCCCGTCTCGGCCGCAGCAGTTTTCGGTCAGGTAGGCGAGGAGCGCGTTCATCGTTCCGTATTCGGCCGAATAGAGGAGCTGCCGGCTTCTGCGGCGCTGCGCGATGAGTCCGCAGTGGACGAGCTGCGCCAGGTGAAAGGAGAGCGAGGAGGGATGGACGCCAAGGCGTTTCGCAATGATCCCCGCGGGCAAGCCTTCGGGGCCGCATGCGACGAGCAGCCGATAGAGTTCGAGCCGGGTCTCCTGGGCGAGCGCGCCCAAGGCGGCGATTGCCCGGATTCGATCCATGGGACGTCACATTCCGATTCTTCAGCAAGTATCAAAATAATAGCCGCCGTCATGCGAGTCAACGATAATTCTCAAAATATCGGAGGATGCGATCCTACCACCGCCGAGAGGGTCATAAATCTGTCATCGAAGGACGCTAGGGTGCCGCTCGCTTTCGGGGGGCCGAGAGCGCGCTCCGCTTGTCGCGGTGCGAGGCATGACAGATGAAATGACAGATGAAAGGAACTTTTTCGAT
>JAKAOO010000175.1 GCA_021812165.1 Pseudomonadota bacterium
GCTCGCGCGTAACACGCGGCGGCAGCATTGCTACTGGATCGTCTTCCGAAAGTCGGAGCATTGCGAATAATCAGCAGGCGAACACTCCCGCCGTTATCGCCGAAGGCGCGCGCTCCGTCGTGCAAAGCTTAGGAGGCTGCGGAAAAACTCTGTTGTCGTTCCGGGACGGCCCGTCAGGGCCGGGCCTGGAACCCATGAACATCAGCCAAGCCATCGATTTCACAGGACTATGTTGATGGTTTCTGGGATCACGTCCGCGGGCGACGTGCCGAGAACGGCCGGCGGAGGCTCGCCGCGAAGGCCGCGCGAGGCTGATAGCCCGCGGATCGACCGCGCCGCGGAATGACGACATTCCAGTATTTTTCCGCAGCCTCTAGTGATGTTGACCAGGTCCCGCTTTGTCCCGAGACCCGTCTCGGTTTTAAGAGAGATCCGGTGGCCTTCAAAGAGAATGCCGTATCGGGGCTGATTGGTTCCGCCAGCTCTTATCACCGTCAGCGGCCTGTTGATCGCGCGGAAGGTCTTCTCGACGAGCGCCTCGAAGTAGATGCCTTGCGGCGGGACAGTGGGGTAAATCGAATGGTGAACATCCACATAGGTCTTGAGGAATTCCAGGAACCCCGGACCAAAAATGCCGCTCCCGTCCATCCCGCGGCGCTACCCCGCGCAGCTGCGCCGCGACAAGGCCGACCGGCCGAGCCAGGGGTGCTTGATCTCAGCCGTCGTCGCCTCCCTCCTCTCTCGCCGGCGCCGCCTCGCGCATCCCTCCTTCCGCCCCCGCCGCTTCCCGAACGAACACCACGGGCCGCTGCGGCTCTTCATTGACGAGGAGGCGGAAGATGTCCGGGCGCGCGTAATGGCCGCTCACATCGAAATCATACTTGCCGCGGGCGATCTCGCCCATGTCGAGATCCGCGACGAGGATCGCCTCGCCCTCGAAGTTGGGTCCGGCGAGGACCGTTCCCAAAGGGCCGAGGATGGCGCTTCCCCCGCGCATCAGGATTGTCTTCGGGTCGTTGCCCTGAACGGCGGCGTAGTCCTCGGGACAGTCGCCGCGGGTCAGGTATTGGCACGCGGAGAGGACGAAGCAGCGTCCTTCGAGGGCGATGTGACGCAGCGTCGAGAGCCAGGTATCGCGGTCGTCCGCGGTCGGCGCGCAGTAGATCTCCACCCCTTTCGCATACATCGCCATGCGCAGGAGCGGCATATAGTTTTCCCAGCAGATGACGGCGCCGAGGCGCCCGAAAGGCGTGTCGATGACGGGAAGCGTCGAGCCGTCCCCGAACCCCCAGACGAGCCGCTCGGCGGCCGTCGGCATCAGCTTGCGGTGTTTCCCCAAAAGCGCGCCGTTCGGGCCGAAGAAGAGAACCGCGCAATAGAGAGTCCCGCCCTCCCTCTCGATGACGCCAACGACGAGCGTGACCTTTGCGCTCGAAGCCGATTTTCCGAGAGCTTCTGAGGCCGGCCCGGGGATTTCGACGGCGCTTTCGAAATAGCGGCGGAAATCCTCGCGGCCTTCGGGCGTGCGCATGCCGACGCGCGCGCCGAAGTCGAGCCCTTTTGGATAAGCGGAGAGGAAGGCTTCGGGGAAGAGAACGATCCCGGCGCCCAGATCCGCCGCCTCGCGGGTGAGATCGGCGAGCTTGGCAAGGGTCCTTTCCCGATCAAAAACGACGGGCGCCGCCTGAACCACTGCCGCGCGGACGGATTTCATCCCCTCGCCTCCTTTTCCTCCTGCGCCTCAGAAGGGATCATTTGAGCCCGAAATAGGCGCGGCGCAGCGCGTCGTTGGCGTGGAGCGCGCCGACCGTCCCTTCGAAACCGATGCGCCCGCCGTCCAAGGTATAGACGCGGTCGGCGAGATCGAGAAAGCGCACGTTCTGCTCGGCGATGAGGAACGAGAGGCCCTCGCCGCGGAAGCGGCGCAAGACTTCGAACACCTCGTTGACGAAAAGCGGAGAGAGCCCCGCCGAGGGTTCGTCCATCAGCAACAGGCGCGGGCTTCCGGCAAGCGCCTTCGCGATCGCCAGCATCTTGCGCTGCCCGCCCGAGAGGCTTCCGGCGAGCCCGCGGCGGCGCTCGGCGATTGCCGGAAAGACCCCGTAAAGCTCCTCCATCCGCCGTTTGAGGTGCGCGGCCGGCGTGAACTGGCCGCCGATGCGGATGTTTTCCTCGACGCTGAGACCGGGAAAAGAACCCCTCTCGGACATGTAGGCAATGCCGGCGCGCACCCTCTTGTCGGTCCGCTCGAAGGTGATGTCGCGCCCCGAAAACCGGATCTCGCCGCGCCAAGGCGGGATGAGGCCGCAGAGGACCTTGAGGAGCGTCGTCTTGCCCGCGCCATTGGCGCCGAGAAGGGCCACCGTCTCGTGCTCGCGAACCTCGACGCCCGCGCCCCATAAAACCTGCACCCGGCCATAGCCGGCCTCGATCGCGGCCGCGCGAAACAAGGGCTCAGACGGCATGCTCGGTCCCGAGAAAGACCTCGACCACCCGCCGGTCGCGAATCGCCTCGGCAAGCGTGCCCTCGAAGATTATCTTGCCCGCATTGAGCACGACGACGCGGTCGGTCACCTCGCCGATAAAGCCCATCAAGTGCTCGACGACCAGAAGGGCGATCCCCGAGCCCGCGAACGCGCGCAGGCGAAGGGCAACGCGTTCCAGCTCGGTTCGGCTGAGGCCGGCGGCCAGCTCGTCCACGCACAAAAGGCGCGGGCCCGTCGCGAGCGCGCGCGCAAGGTCGAGCATCTTTTGCTGCGCGCTGTTGAGATCGGCCGCGGGCTTGTCGGCGTAGGCGTCGAGCTCGAGCGAGAGAAGGAGCGTCTCGATCTCGGCCCCGCCCGCGCGCCGCCCGTGATACGCGGCGACGGCGACATTTTCGCGCACGGTGAGGCTCGGAAACGGCCGCGGCACCTGGAAGGTCCGATTGACGCCGAGGCGCGCCAAGCGATGCGACGGCAACCCGTTGATCGGGTGCCCCTCGAACGTTACTTTGCCGCCGTCGGGCCGGTAGAGGCCGGTGATGACGTTGATGCAGGTCGTCTTGCCCGAGCCGTTGGGTCCGACGAGACCCAGGATCTCCCCGGGCCGAACCTCAAAGCTCACGCCGTCGAGGGCGCGAAAGCCGGAAAAGCGTTTTTCGAGCGCTTCGACGGCGAGAAGCGGCGCCTCCTTTTCAGGGGACATCGATCCCCCAGCGGCGCAGCAACGGCACGACGCCGCCGGGCAGAAACAGCACCAGCCCCATGATGAGAAGGCCGTAAATGAGCTGGAAATACTGCGGCGCGGAGATGCCGATGACGTTGTAAATCCCATAAAGGAAGATGACCCCGAGCACCGGTCCGCTGACGGTCGCGACGCCTCCGAACAACGCAAACACGATCGCAAAGACGCTGAATTCGGCGCCGAAGACGGTCTCGGGATAGAACACCGAAACGTACCAGGCGAAAACGCCGCCGATGAGGCCGGCGATGAGCGCCGAGATGAGCCAGGCGAGGGTGCGCGCGCGCACAACATTGACCCCTGCCATCGCCGCGCTTAGGGAGTCGTCGCGGATCGACCGCAGAGAGAGGCCGAAACGGGAATTCTTCAGGTACACGGTGACGCCCAGAGTGACCGCCAGGATTACGACCGCGACCCCGTAACTGAGCTGTGGGTTATAGATTTGGGAGAGGCTGATCCCGTAAGGACCTTTGGTGATCGCGTCGAGGTGCGGGTTCGAAACGACCTCATAAACCGCGAAGGCCGCGGCAAAGCTCGCAATCGCAAAATACGCCCCCGAAAGGCGGAACAACGGCGTCAAAAGAAGCGCGAGAAGGACTGCGGCCGCGGCGCCCAATCCGAGCGCGACCAAAGGAAAGAGGTGGAGATGGATCACCGCGAGAGAAAAACCATAGGCGCCCGTGCCAAAAAAGCCGACATATCCGAAAGGCAGGTAGCCGGTAAATCCATAGATCACGTTCACGCCCTGCGCCAGAACCAGGAACACGATAAAATTGAACAAAAGAAGCTCGTTCGAATAAGCAAAGGGAAGAAGCGCCGCAGCCGCGGTCAACGGGACCACCACGACCAGGCTGTCGCGCACGCCCCTAAGCACGCCGCACCTGCCTGCCGAGAAGCCCGCTCGGGCGTACCAGAAGGATCAGGATCAGAAGGACGTAAGGCAAGAGACTGGCCCAAGAGCTGAAATAGGTCTGCATGAACATCAGAGAGACGCCGTAGATGATGCCGCCGAGCACGGTCCCGAGAGGATTGCCGAGAGACCCGATCACGATCACCACGAACGACTGAAGGGTGAGACCGAGGCCCATGGAAGGCGTCGCGCTTCCCAGCATAAAAGGGGCGAAGACGCCGGCGATGCCGGCCAGGGCGAGACCGAGGCCAAAGGCAATCGCCGATACGAAGTGCACGTCGATCCCCGTGGCGAGCGCCTCCTCGCGATCTTCCATGACCGCACGCGTCAAATAGCCGAGGCGGCTATGATAGAGGTAGAGATAAACGGCAAGTACCGCCGCCGCGCTCGCGATGCCGCTCCAGGTCCATGCGGCGGGAAAGGCCTGTCCCAAAATCCGGATCGGACCCCGCCCCAGAAGCCGTCCCGGCAGCGACCGCTCGCTCGGGCCGAAAGCGATGGCCGCGAGCGCCTCGATCGCCTGCGAAAAGCCGAAAAAGAGGATAAAGGAGAGCATTTCGGGATCTTTGGCGCGGAGAAGAGGAGGCACGAGAAGGTAATAGAGAGGAAGCCCCAAAAGCGCAAACAACGCGAGAACAAAGAGCGCCGAGAAGAGCGGGTTCAAGTGGATCAAGCGAAACAGCCAAAACGCGCTGAACGCGCCCAGCATCATGAAATCGCCATGCGCGAGGTTGACGATGCGCATCACCCCGAAGACGAGGTTCAGGCCCAAGCCGGCAAGGGCGAAGTAAAGACCAAAGATCGCTCCGGCGAGAAGCGCGTATTCGAGCATCACGGCTTACCGGTCCTTGAGCCCACGTATAACCCCTCTTCCCCCGTGATGGCCGCGCGCGGGCCGCTCGGCGCTCGCGCCGAAGGCGCGCTGCCGATGACGAAGGGATACCGAAACGCCGCAACCGCGGCAAGTATCCTGCCGATCTCGATAAAGCGCCCGGCCGCCGCCTCAAAAGAGAAGGCGGCGGCCGGATCCGCAATCCCCCTTTTTTACCTACTTCTTGCCGATGATCGGCTTGGCGTTGGCATAGCGGGGCGGATAGACGACGTCGAGGCGCAAGCCGCCCTTGCCGTTGGGCCGCAACTGGCCGACCGGATCGATCTCGCCCACCTGTGCGCCTTCCGAATTCAGCACGAACGTCCCGTTCAGCGTTGTCAGCTTGCCGGAGAGGGCGAAGATCGCCTTGCGCAGGTCGAGCTGGCGCAGGCTCTTCGTCGTCGCCAGGACGCGTTGCAGCACCAGCCCGGTGTGGTAGCCGTAGAGCGCGTTCATGCCCCACTCGGCGCCGGAGCCGGGCGGATAGGCCTTGTCCCAGGCGGCGCGAAACCCCGGCGTCGTCGGACCGAAATTCACCTTGTACTGATAGGTCACGCCGGCCACGTAGCTGAACACGTTGGTCATCGCGGCGGCGCCGACGGCGTGCTCCAGTTCGGCGATCTCGGTGCCGCTGTAGATGGTGAACAGGAACGGGAACTTCACGCCGACGTCCCGGAGGTTGCGCAGGAAGGCGATGTCGTTACCGGGATAGCCCATCTCGACCACCGCATCCGGATGGGTCGCGGCGATGGTATTGATCAGCACCGTGTAGCTCGAGGTGCTGGTCGGCACGCCGTGGTCGTAGACGATCTTCAGCTTGCCGGCCGATTTGATGAAGCCGGTAAAGGCCTTCGCCAGGGCGCCGGTGAAATCGTTCGTCGAATAGAGGATCGCGATGCGCTTCAAGCCATACTTCGCCCCATCGCTGTTGAGAAAGTCGGCGAGGTATTTCGGCGCGATCGCCGTTTCCGCCAAGCAGATGAGCGCGATGTAGGGATTGTCTTTGGTGAAGAAGGCGGCGCCGGAGCCGGAGACGTCGAACAGGAACTGCTTGTGTTCCTTGGCGATCGGCACGGCGGGCGAGGTCAGCACCGAGCCCGAATCGGAGAGCAGCAGGTTGACCTTGTCCCGGGTGATGAGCTGATTGTAGAGGGTCGCCGCCGTCGCCGTGCTGCTCAGGTCGTCGTAGCTGATCAGCTTGATCGGGATCTTCTTGTGGAATGCCCCGACATAGACGCCGCCCGCGGCGTTCTGCTGGTTGATCCACAACTTGAGCCCGTCGTAGACCGGCATCGAGATGCCGGCAAAGGGACCGGAAGAGGCGTAAAGCGTGCCGATCTTGATCTCGGCGGGCGCTTTTGTTGCGGCGCGCGCCGGTGCCGCGGCCGCGAGGAGGGACAAGACCGCAATCCCTCCCAAGACCTGCATCGAATGTTTCACGGTTTTCCTCCTTTTTCTGGATCGCGGGTTACAAAACAAGGCCCGCCTCGGGGAAGTCTCCGAAAGAGCCTGCGCTTACTTCGCGGGATAGACGGGTTTGCCCGTCGCCAGCTTGTGCGGATAGACGATCACGAACTTCTCCCCACCCTTGCCGTTGGGCTCAATCTGGCCCAAAGGCGGAACCTCGCCGATCTGGGCGCCTTCGGCGTTGAGTCTGAAGGTGCCGTCGATGGTTTTGAGCTTGCCCGACTGGGCGAATATCGCCTTGCGCAGCGCCAATTGCCTCATACTGCTGGTGGTCGCGAGTGCCTGTTGCAAAACGAGGCCGGTCGTGTATCCCGCAACCGAATGGAAACCGAAAGCGACTTTGCTTTCGCCGTACTTTTTGTCCCACGCTGCTCGGTACTGAGGCAGAGACATGCCAAACGCGACTTTCCGTTCGAGAACCGAAGGCGGCACTTCAGTGAAAACGTCTTTGAGTCCTTTGAGGCCGACGGTTCTCATAAACAGCTGCGACTCGATGCCGGGATAGATGGCGAACTGCCATTTGAATTTGACCCCGCTGGCCTCGAGGGCACGCAGATAGGCGATGTCGTTGTCCGGATAGCCATCCTCGATCACCGCGTCGGGGTGGGTGGCGCGGATATTGGCGATCAAGACCGTATAGCTGTTTGTCGAGGTCGGCACGCCGTGATAGTAGACGATCTTTAGAGGAGACTTCGCAGCGAGAATCATGCGGCGCATGGCGGCCGTTAGAGGGCCGTCGAAATCGTTGGTGTGGTAGAGGATTGCAACCCGCCTGATGCCGAGCTTGACGCCATCGGTGGTGAGAAATTCGGGGACATACTTTCCGAGGGCGTTAGTGAACGGCGCGGACGTCAACACAATGTAAGGGTTGCTTTTGGTGAAGAATATGGCGCCGGTTCCGGTCTGGTTGATCAGAAGCATCTTGTGGACACGCGCGATCGGCTCGGCCACCGAGGTCAGAACCGAGCCAAAATCTGTGGTCAGGATATCGACCTTGTTCTGGGTGACGAGCCGGTCGTAAAGGGTCGCCGCCGTCGCGGTGTTGCTCAGGTCGTCGTAGGCGATGAGCTTGATCGGGATCTTCTTGTGGTAGGGTTTGACATAAACGCCGCCCTTGGCATTCATCTCATCGACCCACAGCTTCAAGCCGTCGAATTGGGGCATCGACACGGGGGCGAAGATGCCGGAAGACGCATAGAGCGTGCCGATCTTGATCGCGGCGGGCGCTTTTGTTGCGGCGCGCGCCGGTGCCGCGGCCACGAGGAAGGACAAGACCGCAATCCCTCCTAAGACCCGCAGGAA
>JAKAOO010000176.1 GCA_021812165.1 Pseudomonadota bacterium
TGCCCCTTCCCCCCCTTGGCCGGCCTTGGGCCGGCCATCCACGTCTCTGGCTTCGGTGCTGTGTAAGAAGTCGTGGGTGGCCGGGACAAGCCCGGCCACAGGGATGTGCCATGGACTGCGCCCCTTCCCCCCTTGGCCGGGCTTGTCCCGGCCATCCACGTCTTATCGCTTTCGGCGCTGTGCAAGAAGCGTCGATCGCCGCGATTTTGGTTTGAGGGCTACACAGTTTCCGTCTCTTCGCGGCGTGCCGCCGCGCCCCGGAATGACGCGCCGGGTTTCGCGGCGTCACTTCCCGAGGAACAATCCGCCATTGACGTGGATCGTCTGGCCGGTGATGTAGCGCCCTTCGGGGCCGGCGAGAAAGCGCACCATGGCGGCGATCTCTTCGACCGCTCCCTGGCGGCCGAGCGGAATGTTTCCGAGGTTGCCGCGGCCGCCGGGCCCGCCGGCGGAGGCGCCGCGGACGGTGTCGATCGAGCCCGGCGCCACGGCGTTGACGGTGATGTTGTGCGGCGCAAGCTCCACCGCGAGGCCGCGCAGGAAGCCTTCGAGGCCCGCTTTCGAGGCGTTGACATGAACGCGCCCCTTGGCGCCCGCATGATGCGAAACCCCGGAAAGGCCGACAAAGGCGCCGCCGCCGCGCCGGATCATCTGCGGCACCACGGCTTTCGCGAGGATAAAGGCGCCGTCGAGAGCGACCCCCAGGATCTCGCGCCATTCTTCGAGGCTCATGTCGAGAAACGGCGTCTGGCGCCGAAGCCCGGCGTTGTTGACCGCGATGTCGACCCCGCCGAACTCGCGTTCGGCCGCCCTTGCCATCTCGGCGACGGCATCGGGGTTCGAAACATCGGCGAGATAGGGCATCGCCGCGCCTCCCTCAGCGCGGATCTCGCCGGCGACCGCCTCGACAAGCGCGCGATCGGCGCGGCCGTTGACGACGACCGCGGCGCCGTCGGCGGCGAGGCGATGCGCGATCGCGCGGCCGATGTTTTTGCCGGCGCCGGTGACGATCGCGACCTTGCCCAAAAGGGCCTTCGACGAATTCTTTCCGAGGATATCGGCTTCGATCATGCTCTTCTCCCATCGCTCTGCTCTGGCGCGTCAGCCTGCCCGTTGGGGCGCGTTCCCGCAACCGCCCTCTCGCTTCGATTTCAAAAATCCCGTAAATTCCCTGCGGGTTGCCTTGCAGGGAGGTTGCCGTGCCCGTCATCAAAGCGTTCGATCTCGCCTATGGGCGGATCTGCGCTCCCGATCTCGACAAGATGGAGGCGTTTCTCGCCGATTTCGGCATGATCCGCGCCGAAAGGACGAGGCGCGCGCTTTATATGCGCGGCACCGACCCGCCGCATCACATCCATGTGACCGAACTGGGGGAGCCGCGATTTATCGGCATCGCGCTTCATGCGAGAAGCCGCGAGGATTTGGAGAAAGTGGCAAGGCTCGAAGGCGCCTCTGCAATCGAGGAGATCGACGAGCCGGGAGGCGGCAGGCGCGTCGGGCTTTCCGATCCCGACGGCCACCGCGTCGAGATCGTCCACGGCATGGAAATGCTCGAACCGATCCCCGTCTCAAGGCTTCCCGTCAATTGCGGCAGCGACAAGCTCCGGCGCAAGGGCGAGCTCTTCCGCGTTTCGCGCGGGCCCTCGCAAGTGAAGCGATTCGGCCATTTCGTCCTGATGTCGCCGAATTTCGAGAAAATGGTCCGCTGGTATCGCGAGACCTTGGGCTTTCTCTCCTCCGACGAGGTTTATGTGGGCGAAAAGAGCCGTCTCGTCGGCTCCTTCAACCGCCTCGATCGCGGCGACGATTATGTCGATCATCACGCCTTTTTCTGCATTCGCGGCGAATCGAGCGGCCTCAATCACCTCTCGTTCGAGGCGCGCGATATCGACGACATCATGACGGGCCACGAGCATTTGGGAGCAAAGGGTTATAAGCACATCTGGGGGATCGGACGCCATCTCTTGGGAAGCCAGGTCTTCGATTATTGGGCCGACCCCTGGGGCCGCGTTCACGAGCATTGGGCCGATACCGACGTCCTGAACGCCTCTGCCCGGCCCGGTCTCAACGAAGCGGGCGCCGCGATCAACGGCCCTTGGGGCGAGCCGATCCCCAGCCATTTTCTCGGCTACGCAACGCCCTGAGCGCGCCCGGGCGACCACCGCCGTCCGCCCCTCACCCCCCCCGCCGTGCGGGTCCCTCCCTCTCCCCGCAACGCGGGGAGAGGGCTGGGGTGAGGGGCATGGCAGGAAGACAATTTGACCCTGGGGATAACGCTGATGGCTAAATTCGGAATCGGGCAGCCCGTTTCGCGCTTCGAAGATCCGCGGCTTCTGTGCGGCCGAGGGCGCTACGAGGACGATTTAAGTCTGCCGGGAGAGGCCTATGCCGTCTTCGTGCGCTCGCCGCATGCGCACGCCCGCATCCGCGGCATCGATACGGCTTCTGCAGCCGCCCTTCCCGGTGTTCTCGCCGTCTTTACCGGGGAGGAACTCGCGCGCGACGGGCTTGGCACGACCCGCATGCGGCTGGCGAGGCGGCGTCCCGACGGCGCGCCGATGTTCGCGCCGCCGCATCCCGGCCTTGCGCGCGGGCGCGCCCGCCATATCGGCGACCCCGTCGCGATGGTCGTCGCCGAAAGCCTCGCTTTGGCGAAAGACGCCGCCGAAAGCGTGGCGATCGATTACGAGCCTTTGCCTTCGGTCACCGACACCGCCATGGCGGCCGCGCCCGGCGCGCCCGCAGTCTGGGAGGAATGCCCCGACAACGTCTCGAACGTCTTCGAGACCGGCGACAAAGCCGCCGTAGAGGCTGCCTTTGCGGGCGCGCGTCACATCGTGCGGCGGCGCTACAAGATCTCCCGCGTCTACGCGCAATACATGGAGCCGCGCGGCGCTCTCGGCAGTTACGACCCGGGCGAGGGCCGCTACACGCTCTATTGCGATTGCCAATATCCGCACCGCGTGCGCGGCGTTCTCGCGACCGACATCTTCAAAATTCCCGAAAGCAGGATCCGCGTCGTCTCGGGCGATGTCGGCGGCGGCTTCGGCACCAAAGGCTGGCAATATGTCGAGCACCGCCTCGTCTTGTGGGCGGCGAAAAAGCTCGGCCGCCCGGTCAAATGGACCGCCGAGCGGAGCGAAGGGATCCTCGCCGACGAGCACGCCCGCGACAATCTGAGCGAAGCCGAGCTGGCGCTCGACGCGGAGGGAAGGTTTCTGGCGCTTCGCGTCCATACGATTGCCGGGCTCGGCGCCTATATCTCCTCCGAGCGCAATCTTCTTCCGACTTTCGCCAATCTCGGGACGCTCGTCGGCGTCTATCGGATCCCCGGCGCTCATGTGCGGGTCTTGGGCGTTCTCTCCAACCGCAACCCGACCGGGCCGTATCGCGGCGCCGGCCGGCCCGAAGCGATCACCGTGATCGAGCGCCTCATCGACGACGCTGCGCGCGAGCTTCGCCTCGACCGGATCGAGCTGCGTCGCAAAAACCTCGTTCCGGCGAACGCGATTCCCTATCGCAACGCGCTCGGCGCCTTTTATGACTGCGGCGACTTCCCCGCCGTCTTCGACAAGGCGCTCGCTCAGGCCGATGTTCGCGGCTTTGCGGCGCGCCGCCGGGAAAGCGAGGCGCGGGGGCGGATCCGCGGCCTGGGGCTCGCTTTCGCGATCGAGAGGGCGGCGGCGCCCGGCCTCGAATTCGCCGAGATCCGCTTCAACCCGGACGGCACGGCGATCCTTTTCATGGGAACGAAAAACCAGGGCCAGGGGCACGAGACGACGTTCAAGCAAATCCTCAACGAGCGCCTCGGCCTCGATCCCGCCGAGGTCCAGTTCATCGACGGCGACACCGACCGCGTCGCCTTCGGCCTCGGCTCGACGGGCTCGCGCTCGACCGTAATGGGCGGCAGCGCGATTGCGATCGCGTCCGACAAGGTGATCGCCAAAGGCAAGAGGATCGCCGCCCATCTTCTCGAAGTCGCGGCCGAGGATCTCGAATTCGCGGAGGGCCGGTTCACCGTCTCGGGAACCGACCGCGCGCTGTCATTAAAGGACGTCGTGCGGGCGGCGTTTTCGGGCCGCCCTTTGCCCGAGGGTCTCGAAGGCGGCCTTTACGAGAGCGGAACCTTCCGGCCCCAGTCCGACACCTACCCGAACGGCTGCCATCTCTGCGAGGTCGAGATCGACCCCGAAACGGGCGCGGTAGAAGTCCTTTCCTACAGCGTCGTCGACGATGTCGGAACGGTGGTCAATCCGACGACTCTCAAAGGCCAGATCCAGGGCGGGGTGATGCAAGGCCTGGGGCAGGCGCTTTGCGAAGAGGTCGTCTACGATCCCGCGTCGGGCCAGCTCCTTTCGGGGAGCTTTATGGACTACACGATGCCGCGCGCCGACTGCGTTCCATCAATGCGGATCGAAAGCCATCCGGTGCCGACGAAGCTCAATCCTTTGGGAGCCAAAGGCGCGGGCGAAGCAGGGACTGTCGGCTCTCTGCCGGCCGTCATGAACGCCGTCATCGACGCTCTCGCGAGCGCCGGCGCGTCACCCATCGACATGCCGGCGACGAGCGAAAAGATCTGGCGGGCGCTGCGACAATAGGCGATGGTTATGGGACCCTGGGCGTCTCGCCCGCCAACACCGGAATTCGCCCTCGCCGTGCATGGCGGGGTGGCGGCGGCCGGGGGCGACCGGATGGATGGCGAATGGGCCGAAGCCTGTCGCCAAGCTCTCGCGCTTGCCCTTGTCGAAGGACGCAAGATCCTCGCCGCGGGAGGGGCGGCGCTCGATGCGGTGACGGCGGCCGTATGCGTTCTCGAAGACGATCCGCATTCGGACGCCGGGCGAGGCTCGGCCTTCACCTCTGCGGGGCGCCAGGAAATGGACGCCGCGGTGATGGACGGGAAGGATCGCCGCGCCGGCGCGGTCGCGGCCATATTCGGGCCGAAAAACCCGGTTCTGGCGGCGCGCGCGGTGATGGATCATTCTCCTCACGTTCTGCTCGTCGGCGAAGGGGCGCTCGCCTTCTGCCGAACGCGCGGCCTTGAATTTCGCGATGCCGAATATTTCCGCACCGAACGCGCCTGGAACGCGCTCCAGAGATGGCGCGAGCGCCGCGGCCGTTCCGGGAAGGGCGAACACGGCACGGTCGGCGCGGTCGCCCGCGACTGCCGCGGCAATCTCGCCGCCGCGACTTCGACCGGGGGCATCACCGGCAAGGCGCCGGGCCGCGTCGGCGACAGCCCGATCATCGGCGCCGGAACTTACGCCGACAACGACACCTGCGCCGTTTCCGCGACCGGCCTCGGCGAAATCTTCATGCGCACGGGGGCGGCCTTCGAGGTCGCGGCGCGCCTCCGGCACGGCCGGCAGACGCTCGCCGAGGCGGTCGCGGCAGCGCTTGACGGCGTCGCCGCCATGGGCGGTGCCGGCGGCCTCGTCGCGGTCGACAACAAGGGCGCGCTCTCCTTGCGGTTCATCAATTGCGCCGGCATGTATCGCGGTACCGTCACGGGCGAGGAAGGGATCCGCACCGCGATCTGGAGCGAGGATCGGGCGGAGGATTGAAGCTGTCTCATCCAGACCATGTTCGCCGGTTTTTTGGCGTTTGCGGAGCTTGAGGGAGGCGAGCGGCGGCGCGGCCGGGGCAGGTGCGCGCGCTCACTTCTGAACGAGTGCCTGCAGACCTCCCGCACCGCAACGGACGCTGCCGCGAGGCGGCGGTAAGCGCGAAGGGGGCGGTCGCGCTATTTTCTCGCGCATCGCGTGCGCGAGGCCGTCTTGCCTCGCCCCGAGGCGGCCGTTATGTTCCAGAGCTTTCCAGGATCGCGACCGCGACGCTGCGGCCGCAGGTAAGGACACTGCGCATGGCAAAAATCAAAGTGGCTCGCCCCGTCGTCGAACTCGATGGCGACGAGATGACGCGGATCATGTGGAAATTTATCAAAGAAAAACTGATCCTGCCTTATCTCGACATTGATCTCAATTACTACGACCTCTCCATCCAGAGCCGCGACGCGACCAACGACCAGATCACGGTCGAGGCGGCCGAAGCCATCAAGCGCTACGGGGTCGGGGTCAAATGCGCGACGATCACGCCCGACGCTGCGCGGGTCAAGGAATTCAACCTCAAGGAGATGTGGAAATCGCCCAACGGGACGCTGAGGAACATCATCGGCGGCACGATCTTCCGCGAGCCCATCGTTTGCCGCAACGTGCCGCGGCTCATTCCCGGCTGGACGAAGCCGATCGTCATCGGCCGTCACGCCTATGCCGACCAATACGCCGCCACCGATTTCCTCGTGCCCGGTCCGGGGAAGCTCACCCTCACCTTTGCGCCCGCCAATGGCGGCGCGCCGATCAGCCGGGAGGTCTTCAATTTTCCGTCAAGCGGGATCGCACTCGGCATGTACAACCTCGACGACTCGATCCGGGGCTTTGCCCGCTCCTCTTTCAACTATGCGCTGCAGCGCGGCTGGCCGCTTTATCTCTCGACCAAGAATACGATTCTCAAAACCTATGACGGGCGCTTCCGCGATATCTTCGCGGAGGTGTTCGAGAACGAGTTCGCGGCGGCGTTCCGGGAAAAGAACCTCACTTACGAGCACCGTCTCATCGACGACATGGTCGCGCTCGCCCTCAAATGGGAAGGCGGGTTCGTCTGGGCGTGCAAGAATTACGACGGCGACGTCCAATCCGACACGCTGGCGCAAGGCTTCGGCTCATTGGGCCTCATGACCTCGGTCCTCTTGACGCCGGACGGCAAGACGGTCGAAGCAGAGGCGGCGCACGGCACGGTCACCCGCCACTATCGCCTTCACCAGCAGGGCAAGGAGACTTCGACCAACCCGATCGCCTCGATCTTTGCCTGGACGCGCGGGCTCGGCTATCGCGGCCGCTTCGACGGCACGCCCGCGGTCGTCCGTTTCGCCGAGACCCTGGAGCGGGTCTGCGTCGAAACGGTCGAAGGGGGCGACATGACGCGCGACCTCGCGATCCTCATCGGCCCCGACCATCCCTCGTTGACGACCAACCAGTTCCTCGACAAGATCGACGGCAATCTCAAAAAGGCGATGGGTTAGGGACGCGCGGAGACCCCGGGCGGATTTACGCTGCCTCGACGGCGTGGGCCTCGATTTCAACGCCCAGCTTCTTGCGGAGCACGCCGAGGATCGCCGCGAGATTATCCATGGTCGGATTGCCCCTTTTCGAGAGCATGCGGTGGAGGCTTTTCGCAGGCTTGCCGGTCTCTTGAGCGAGCCGTTCGAATCCGACGGTCGCGTTTACGAGATCGCGAAGGATAAGGCGCGCCGTGTCGGGCTCGCCGTTGAGGAAGAGCGTGGCCGCTTCATCAAAGAGCGCCTTGGCGAAATCCGGCTCACGCCGAAGGCGCTCGGCGATCGTCTGCCTGAAATCCCGAGTGAGCGTCATTCTCCTCTCCCCTTGCCTTTCGTCCTCACGGCTGCTGCCTTTCGCGCTCTGTATTCTGCCCAGAGCGCCTTTGCGCGCGCGATATCGCTCTGCTGGCGCTGCTTTGTTCCTCCGCCGAGGAGGAGGATGAGTGCCTCGCCATCCTTCCCCAAATAGATCCTGTAGCCCGGCCCCCAGTCGATGCGATACTCGCCTATCGCGCCTATCCACTTCACCCGCGACGTATTGCCCAACTCGAGCCGCAGCACCGCGGTGGCCGCCTTCGCAGCCGCCTCCGCGCTCAGGCCC
>JAKAOO010000177.1 GCA_021812165.1 Pseudomonadota bacterium
TTGTAGGCCGCAACCGCCTCCGGCCAGCTGCCGAAGCGGCGGTACATGAGACCGAGATAGGCCCGGCCGAGAACGAAATTCTCTCTTAGGTCGAAGCGATTGCCGCCGCCGACATCGGCCGCGGCGGCCGCGGTCACCTGCATCGGGCCCTGCGGGCCCGTGCGGTCGCGGCGCCACATCGCGGGGTTGGCGCCGAAGCTCGACTCGGCGCCATCGACGGCCACGGCCAATCGCTCGAGCGCCCTCTCTCTGCTCGCGAGTTTCTCCTCCGCTCGGCCGCGCTGGGGCATGATCGAAAGGAAGGCGCCGAGGAGGAAGAGAATAAGCGCAGCTCGCCAACGCGGCCTCGGCGCGGCCGCACGCCCATCCGCGCTCTCTCGCCGCCGCCCTATCCCGTTCGGAAGCGGCATCCTTTCATAGAAAAGAGGCATCGGCCGCGCCTGCTCGAACCCTCCGCATACCGATGGAACGCGCCGGAGGCAAAGACGGTTTCCGGGCACACCCTCGCCGCTCGACAGATAGGCAAAACCTCGCCGGGCGCACAAGACTCGAAATTGCTCCACCAGCTTTGCACCCTCGATGGTTGAAACCACGACCATTTCGCCGTCGCCGCGCGGCGATCAGCCGCGAGCCTCGAGGCTTGCGCGCCTCGCGCAACGCGCCCACTCTTCGCCGGCGATGACAGAACTTGCGGTCCCGGCGGAGCAAAGCGGCGCCCGGGAAGAATCTGGTGCGTCCGCCCGGCGCCTGCGGCCGGTGGCGGCGTGGCTTTTCGCCTGCTGCGCTCTCATTTTCGCAATGATCGTGCTGGGCGGCCTGACGCGGCTCACCTTGTCGGGCCTCTCGATCACCGACTGGGATCCGATCCTCGGCGTCATTCCCCCGTTGTCGCAGGCCGAGTGGGTCGGCGCCTTTGCCAAATTCAAGCTCGTTCCCGAATATCGGTTGGACCATTTCGGAATGACGCTCGGCGCTTTCAAAATCATCTATTATTGGGAATACGCGCATCGGCTCTTAGGACGGCTCATCGGCTTCGCCTTTGCGCTGCCTTTCGCCTATTTCCTTTTCCGGGGCAAGCTGCCGCCGCGTCTGCGCTGGCCTTTGGCCTTTATTCTCCTGTTGGGAGCGGGGCAGGGGCTTCTCGGCTGGTACATGGTCAAAAGCGGGCTCGCCCGTCGCCCCGAGGTCAGCCAGTATCTGCTCGTCGCCCATTTGTCCCTCGCCCTCGTCGTCTACGGCGCGATCCTCTGGGTGGCGCTCGCGCTCGTGCGCGCTCCGGCGCGAGAAGAGGCGGCTTCGCGCTTTTGGCGATGGTGCGCCGACGGCGTGATCCTTCTCGTCTCCTTGACGATCGTCGCCGGCGGGTTCGTGGCGGGCCTCCACGCCGGGCTCATCGACAATACCTTCCCGCTGATGGGCGGGCACTTCATTCCGGAAGACTATGCCGCGCTTCATCCCTTCATCCGTAATCCCTTCGCGAACCCCGCCGCGGCGCAATTCGACCATCGTGTGATTGCAATGGTCACCACCGCCCTAATCCTCCTGCTGTGGTTCAAAGGGTTTTTCAGCCCGCTGCCGCGCCAGGCGCGTCCGGCCTTGCACGCTCTCGCCGCGGCGATCGTCGTTCAGGCCTCGCTCGGCCTCGCGACGCTCCTTCTCGTCGTTCCCATCCCGCTCGCCTCGCTCCATCAGGCGGGAGCCGTCTTGGTGCTGACGGCGGCGATCCTTTGGCGGCACACGTTTCGCTCGCCCGCTTTGGGCGCGGAAATAGACGCCTCGCTGCGCACCGCCCTATAATCCCGCTCTCGCGCGGGGAGAGTAGGATGGCCGGGAAGGATGCGTTCGCCAAGAAGACGCTCGCGGATTGGGAGCGTCTTGCGCGCGCGGAACTCAAAGGAAGGCCGCTCGAACGCCTCCTTTGGGAGACGCCCGAGGGGATCGCGCTCAAGCCTCTCTACACGGCCGAAGACCTCGAAGCGATCGAACGCGCCGGGTTCGGGGTCACGGACGCGATGCCGGGATTTCCGCCCTATCTGCGCGGCCCGAGGGCGACGATGTACGCAAACCGGCCGTGGACGCTGCGGCAATATGCCGGCTTTTCGACGGCCGCAGAGTCGAACCGCTTTTTCCGCGAGAATTTGGAGGCGGGCCAGACCGGGCTTTCGGTCGCTTTCGATCTCGCGACGCACCGCGGCTACGACAGCGACCACCCGCGCGTCGTCGGCGATGTCGGCAAGGCGGGGGTGGCGATCGACAGCGTCGAGGACATGAAGATCCTCTTCGCCGGTATCCCGCTCGACCGGATGAGCGTGTCGATGACGATGAACGGCGCCGTTCTGCCGGTTCTCGCCGCCTTTATCGTCGCCGCCGAAGAGCAGGGGGTGGGTGAAGAAAAGCTCCAAGGGACGATCCAGAACGACATTTTGAAAGAGTTCATGGTCCGCAACACCTACATCTACCCGCCTGCGCCTTCGATGCGGATCGTCGCCGACATCATCGAATACACCGCGCGCCATATGCCCCGCTTCAACTCGATCTCGATCTCGGGCTATCACATGGAAGAGGCGGGGGCGACGAGCGTGCAAGAACTCGCCTTCACGCTCGCCGACGGCCTCGAATATGTGCGCTCGGCGCTCTCGCGCGGCCTCGGGATCGACGAATTCGCGCCGCGGCTTTCGTTCTTTTTCGCGATCGGCATGAACTTCTTCATGGAGATCGCAAAGCTCCGGGCGGCGCGCGTCCTCTGGGCGCGCCTCATGCGGGAGTTCTCGCCGCAGAACCCGGCGAGCTTCGCGCTGCGCACCCATTGCCAGACTTCGGGCGTCAGCCTCACCGAGCAGGACCCGCAGAACAACATCATCCGCACCACGATCGAGGCTTTGGCCGCCGTTCTCGGCGGCACGCAATCGCTCCACACGAATTCCTACGACGAGGCGCTGGGGCTGCCGACCCGCGCCTCGGCGCGGATCGCGCGCAACACGCAGCTGATCCTCGCCGAGGAAACCGGCATTCCCCATGTCGTCGACCCCTTGGGCGGCAGCTATTTCGTCGAAAGCTTGACCCACTCGCTCGTCGCGGCGGCATCCGAACTCATCGGCAAGGTCGAGGAACTGGGCGGCATGACGAAAGCGGTCGAGAGCGGCATGCCGAAGCTCCTGATCGAGGAAGCGGCGGCAAAGCGCCAGGCGCGGATCGACCGCGGCGAAGAGACGATCGTCGCCGTCAACAAATACCGCTTGGAGGAACCGGCGGCCGTCGAGATCCTCGATGTCGACAATGCGGCCGTCCGCAGAGAGCAGATCGCCCGTCTCGAAACGGTGAGGAAGAGCCGCGACGAAGCCGCCTGTGAGGCCTCGCTCGCGGAATTGACCGCGGCGGCCAAAAGCGGCAAGGGCAATCTTCTCGCGCTTTCGATCAGGGCGAGCCGAGCGCGCGCCACACTCGGCGAGATCAGCCTCGCGCTCGAACGCGTCTTCACCCGCTACCGCGCCGCCGCGCGCACGCTTTCGGGCGTCTATGGCGGGCAGTATGCCGACGACGAGGGTTTCCGCCGCATCCAGAGCGAGATCGAAGCCTTCGCGCGCGAGGAAGGGCGGCGCCCGCGCATGCTCGTCGCCAAGCTCGGGCAAGACGGCCACGACCGCGGCGCCAAGGTGATCGCCACGGCCTTTGCGGATATCGGCTTCGATGTCGATATCGGTCCTCTCTTCCAAAGCCCGGAAGAAACGGCGCGGCAGGCGATCGAAAACGACGTTCACATCGTCGGCGTCTCGAGCCAGGCGGCCGCGCACAAGACCCTCGTCCCCGCCCTTCTCGACGCGTTGCGCAAGGAAGGCGCCGCGGACATCCTCGTCGTCGTGGGCGGCGTCATCCCGCCCAAAGACTACGACTTCCTCAAAAGAGCGGGCGTTGCCGCGATCTTCGGCCCCGGCACCAACATCCCCGAAGCCGCCCGCCAGACCCTCGCTCTCATCCGCAAGGCCTGCCCCGGGGCTTGACCCGAGAGAACGCGCCGCGGCGTGAGCGCGCCCATCCTACAATTCTGACGGCTTTGCCGCGCTACGCTTGCTCCGCAATTCTCCTCGTCAACCGCGGGGAGGAAGCGGGATCTTCACGCAGCGGGTGTGCGAGTGTGGCGCGATCTTCCAGCGGTAATTGCCGGTAGGAATTTCCGCTGAACTCCCCGTTGTCGCCGGCTCCTGCAGAACGCTTTCAGAAAGACCTCCAAGCTCAAAAGGGAGGTCGTTGTGTACGCCGACGGGGCCGCGGCGGCAGGCGCCGTTATCCCGGGCCGTTACCCCGGGCCGTTATCCCGGGCCGTTACCCCGGCTCTCGTCTCTCCGTGCCCCCCGAAAGGCATGGTGCCCCGAGTCTGATTCGAACAGACGGCCTACCGCTTACGAAGCGGTTGCTCTACCGCTGAGCTATCGGGGCGTTGCCGCGCCGGGTCATACTTAGCCGGTTCCGGAGGTTCCGCCAAGGCGCTTGCCGCCTTCGGCGGAGGCGAAACGCGCGCTCTCTTGTCTCGAAGTCGAACCAGAGCGTGTCGAATGAGAGCGATGACGCCCCGCGCAAAGTCGGTTATTCTGGAGCGTGCGCGGCGCCCCGGTCTCGACGGGTGTGCTCGCCGGGGCGGTGCTGCGAACCTCGACGCATCTTTGGGGCACACTCGTGTGAGTGCGTGGGTGGGATCATGATCGGCCCTCCGGGATTGCCGAAATCCGGCCGCCGAGTCTTTTCATTCACCAAGCCGTTCAAAGCGTCCGCGGGCGCTCCTCTTCGCCGGCGGCGCCACTGGTGGAAATGGGCCCTCGCGCTCTACCTGGTTGGTTTCGCCGCGCATTTCAGCCATCATATGGCTTTCGACCTGCCCAAAGGCATCGATCCCTCCCTCAGCGTGGGGCTCGCGAGCGCTCCCGTCAGCCTCGCCTGGCCCGCCGATCTCATTGGCAGGCTGATCCAGCTGAGCTGAGGGCCGCCCTGTCGCCGGGGTTGTCGCGTCATCGGCCGCGGCGCCAGAGAATGAGGCGAGCGGCGATCGCGACGACGAGAAGGAGCGCAAGGCCGCCGAGGAAAAAGCGCGACCCCAAGAAGCCCGTGCGGGAAGCTCCCACTCGAACCGTCACGCGGGCGATCTCGCCGCCGCTCTTGGCTTCGACCGTCCAAAAGCCGCTCTTGTCGGCGGCGAACGAGAAATCGCCTTTGCCGTCGGTGCGGCCGTGAAGAACCGGTTTTTCGGCGTTTCCGGGAGTGAAGACGCGCACCGGCGCATTTGCAAGCGGCTTTCCCTGCGGGCTTGCGAAATGGACGCTGACCTCGTGCCGCGCAAAGAGATCGAAGGCGAAGGAGCGCGAGGGAAGGGCGGCCAGCAAAAAGAGGAGCGCGCCGAGGAAGAAAGAGGCGCCGATGATCTTGCGAAAAGAAAGGCTGCAGCTTCCCCTCATTCGAAAAGCGCCTGTGCCATCGCGCGCAGCTTTTCGCGCCGGATCTTGGTGCCGTTGGCGCTCAAGGTCACCGGGTATTCTGAGAGAGGGAGGATGCGCTCGGGGATCTTGTAGCGGGCGAGGGCGGCAGCGCAGAAGCGCCTTATTTCGTCTTCGTCGAATGCCGCACCCTCGCGTAGGAGGACAAAGGCGACCGGGCGCGGCCCTTCTCGTGTGAGAACCCCCACGACCTGGGCGCCTTTGACGGCGGGGTGCGTTTCGAGATGAGCCTCGACCTCGGCGGGCGCCACGAGAAAACCGCCGAGCCGCAGCACGTCGCCGGCGCGGGCGAGATAGACAAAGCCGCCCTCCGCTTCGAGAAAGCCGTAGTCTGCGGTGCGCAGATAGCCGTCTTGCGTAAAGGCGTCCCGCCCCACCTTTCCGTCCTGCCAATAACCGAGCATCGCGCTCGGCGCGCGGATCTCGATGAGACCCTCCCGTCCCGGCGGCAAAAGCGTGCCGGCAGCTTCGTCGCGAACCCGCACCCGCGCCTGCGGCGAGACCGGAACTCCGCCCGGGCGAAGCCGCCCCGGGGCCGGATCCTCGGGCTGCCGGACCGAAAAGGCGGCGAGGATCTCGCTCATCCCGTAAACCCCGACAAGCGGCAGGCCCCGCCTTTCGCCTTCCGCCAGAAATCCGGCGATCGCGGGATTGAAAAGGGCGAAGCCGCAACGCCTCAGAGAGCGGAACGGGCGCTCCTCGCAAGAGGCCGCGAGCATCTCACTCAGCATGTCGTCGGTCGCCAGCATGTGGGTGACGCGATGGGCATCGACGAGACGAGCCGCCTCGGCGCCATCCCAGCGCGCCATCAGGACTTGCGGCCCGCCTCCGGCGAGAGCGGCGAGCGCCTCGCTGAAGCCGAAAACCGCGCCCAAGGGCAAAGCCGAAAGGGTGACCGCCGCGGGCGCGTCGAAGACCATCGCGCGCGCCACGTCGCGCGCATGCCGGACGATCGAGCCCTGGCGATGGAGCGCGAGCTTTGGCGCCTTGGTCGTGCCCGAGGTCGGGAAGAGGATGGCGTGGGCCTCGGCCGAGGCGGGGGCTCCATGGTCGGGCGCGGCGGCGGCGAGCTCGCTGTCGCTGACGACCGCTGTCGCTCTGAGCCGCAACGGCTCTCTTCTTCCTTCGCCGCAGACGAGGAGGGTTTCGAGCGAAGAGAGAAACTCGGCGTCGATGCCGGCGAGGATCGCCGCAAAGTCGATCCCGGCAAAGCCGGGGGCGAAGGCGAGAAGGCGAGGGCGGGTGGCGGCGAGAAGATAGGCGAGCTCGGAAGCGCGATAGCGCGTGTTGACGCAGACGACGATCGCCCCGAGACGCCAGGCGGCAAAGGCGAGGACGAGGAAGAACGGGATATTCGGCAAGTAGAACGCGATCCGCTCGCCCGGCTTCACCCCGAGGTCGCGCAACGCCCCGGCAACGCGTCTTGCGGCCTCGTCGAGAGCGGCAAACGACATCGTCTCGCCTGCTGCGATCAGTGCCGCAGATCCGCCCCGGCGGGTGGCCTCGGCTTCGATAAAGGCGGTCAGCGACTCTTCCGGCGCTTCCGGCGTTTCCCTATGATCGCGCATGCTACCCCCTCGCAGAGAGAGCGCCCTTTGGCGTCGTTTCGGACGAAACGATCGGCTATGATGCGCCCCTTATCTTGCCCCGAGCCGCGCGCAAAAGCGAGGAGGACGAGCATGACTCTCACGATCCAGCATGTGCATCTCAAAACCCGCGATCCGAAAGCGACGATGCAGTTCTACATCGACAATTTCGGCGCGACGCCGCTCGGCGAAATCCCCGGCCGCGGCTACCGCGTCAATCTCGGCGGGCTGCAGCTCAACATCACGACCCTGATCGACGCCCAGAAGCACGAGCAGCATCTGGGCATCGAGCACATCGCCGTCGAAACCGACGACTACGCGGGAACGCTCGCGGCTCTCAAGAGGAACGGCGTGCGCATTCTCGAAGAGCTCGACGTGGCGGGCGGCCGGCGCGTCTGCTTTCTCGAAGCCCCGGAAGGCGCGCAGATGGAAGTCATCGAAAAGGTTTAGAGCAGGATGCGGGGAAACCCCCTGTCATTCCGGGACGGCCCGTGAGGGCCGGGACCGGAAACCATGAACACAGGCCAAGCCATTGATTTCGCGGGCCTGCGTTTATGGATTCCGGGCTCGCGGCCTGCGACCGC